>DASUGO010000091.1:0-8444 GCA_036273975.1 Candidatus Krumholzibacteriia bacterium | reverse complement strand
CCGGCTGCAGAGTGCGCACGACATCAAGCTGCAGATTTCGTGGATCACCGAGGGCGGTTCGCAGGCCGGTGTGCCGAAGCCGGTGGCGGCGCGGCGCAGGAGCCGCGAGCGGCTGGCGTGGATCATCGCCGCGGTGGCGGTGCTGGCCACGGGCGCGCTGGCGTTTGTCGCGTCGCGTCCCCGGCCCATGGCGCCGTCGGTGCACGCGTACCTGCAGCCGCCGAAGGGTGTGTTGTTCTCATCGAGCATCGACAAACCGTTGCCACTCGCGATTTCTCCCGACGGCACGACCATCGCGTTCTGCGCCCGCGATGGCGAAGGGCCGGACAAGTTGTGGGTGCGCTCGCTGGGCGGGGATGACGCGCACGCGCTTCCCGGCACCGAGGGCGCGCAAGGACCGTTCTTCTCGCCCGACGGAAAATCGCTCGCGTTCTACGCCGACCGCAAACTGCGGCGTATCGAGGTGGCTGGCGGCCCGGTGATCGATCTGGTCGACGGCGTGGACCCGCGCGGCGGGTCGTGGAATGCCGACGACCAGATCATCTTCACCGCGGGCTCGGCGCACCCGATTGCGATGGTTGCGGCAGACGGGGGCGCGCGGACGCTGATCACGGCGCTCGATTCCACGCTGCAGGAATCGACCCATCGCTATCCGTGCTTCCTTCCCGACGGAAAGCACTTTCTGTTCCTCGCGCGCCGCGCCGGCGCCGGCGCGGGCGAGAGCCCGACGATTTTTGCGGGCCAACTGGGATCGAACCAGCGCGTCCCGGTGCTGGAGGTGGCGTCCAACGTCATGTATGCGTCCGGACATCTCGTCTATGTGCGCGGCACGGTGCTGGTGGCGCAGCGTTTCGATCCGTCATCGTTGCAGGTGGAAGGTCCCGCGGTCCCGCTGGTGGACGATGTGCGCATGGACGAACGCTTCAGCCGCGGCGTGTTTGCCGTGTCCGCCAACGGCGTGCTGGTGTGCATGACCGGCAACAACCTGACGCGCACGCAGCTGCGCTGGCTCGATCGCACCGGCAAACCGATGGGCGATGTGGGTGAACCGGCCGACTACACCTACGGCGGAACACCGAACATTTCCCCGGACGGAAAGAGCGCGGTGTTCGCCATCGCGAACCGCGACCGGGGCAGTTCCGACGTGTGGATCATGGATCTCGCGTCGGGTCGCCGCCGCAAGCTCACGGTGGACACCGCCGATCACCCGTTCGCGGTCTGGCTCCCCGGGGGAACGTCGGCCGCGGTTACCACCCAGACCCCGGGAAACGGAGGTATCGACGCGGTTGCGGTGGACGGAACGCAGACACGCCGCCTGGTCACCGAGCCCGGGTTCTCGTGGCCGTTGACGGCCTGGGGCGACTTCCTCATCTATGCACCCGAAATCGGCGGCCTCAATTTTGCGACCGACCTGTTCTCCATCTCCATTGCGAAGCCGGACGCCGGCCCGCAGCCGTTCGTCACGACGAAGGCCGACGAATCCAGCGCACAGTTCCGTTCGGACGGGCGCTTCGTGGCCTACGTCTCCAACGAGACCGGGCGCCTGGATGTGTTCGTCACCACGTTCCCGCCGTCGGGCGGCCGCTGGCAGGTGTCGCCGAAGGGCGGCGACCAGCCGCGCTGGAGCCGCGACGGCCGCGAGCTGTTCTTCATCGACCCGGAGAACTATCTGGTGTCGGTCGAAGTGGAGGAAAGCACATCCGGTTTTCAGATGGGCGCATCGCACCAGTTGTTTCAGTTCTACGCCGGCACCGGCTTCTGGCGCTACGACGTCGCGCCCGATGGGCGCTTCCTCGTGATCATGCCCATCAAAGAGGACCTCGAGTCGCCGGTCACGCTCATCACCGACTGGACGCGCAAGATGGGCGGCCGCTGAGTCGCAGCGATGAATCTCTCTCCCGGAACCAAACTCGGTCCCTACGAAATCCTTTCGCCGCTCGGCGCGGGTGGGATGGGCGAGGTGTATCGCGCGAAGGACACGCGCCTCGGCCGCGACGTCGCCATCAAGGTATTGCCGCAGCACCTGTCGTCGAACCCCGAGGTGCGCGCGCGTTTCGAACGCGAGGCGCAGACGGTTTCCTCGCTCAATCATCCCCACATCTGCACGCTGTTCGACGTCGGCCGCGAGGGCGACACCGATTACCTGGTGATGGAACTGATCGACGGCGAGACGCTGGCCGATCGGCTCGCAAAGGGCCCGCTGCCGACCGAGCAGGTGCTCGCGATCGGCGGCCAGGTGGCGGACGCGCTGTCGCGCGCGCACCGCGCCGGTATCGTGCACCGCGACTTGAAGCCCGGCAACATCATGCTCACGAAGTCGGGCGCCAAGCTCATGGACTTCGGCCTCGCACGCGCCACCGGGCTGGCGGGTGCGCCGGGCAGCGGCGTGTCCGCACTCACGCAGTCACCCACGGTCGCGGCGCCGTTGACCGCGGAGGGGACCATCGTCGGCACGTTCCAGTACATGTCGCCCGAGCAGCTGGAGGGCAAGGAAGCCGACGCGCGCGGCGACATCTGGGCGCTCGGGTGCGTGCTCTACGAGATGGCGTCGGGCAGGCGGCCGTTCGAGGGCAAGAGCCAGGCGAGCCTGATCGTCGCGATCATGGACAAGCCCGCCGCGCCGCTGACCGAGGTCGCGCCCGCCAGCCCGCCGGCGCTCAATCGTCTGATCCAGAACTGTCTGGCCAAGAATCCGGACGACCGCGTACAGACCGCACACGACGTGCGGCTGCAGCTCGATGGCATACGCCCGGACGGGACCAGCGCGACCGCGGCGCCCGTGCCCGCGCGCGCGCGCGCGCGTGTCCGTCCCGGCCCGTGGCTGGCGGCGACGCTGGCCATCGCCGTCATCGTGGGCGTGGCGGCGTTCACGCTGGGACGCCGTGGCGCGCCGGCTTCCGAAATGCCGGTGGGAGGCTTCGCGCAGAAGACGTACCGCGTGCAGAGCATCTTTACCGCGCGCTTCATGCCCGATGGCAAGACGCTCGTGGCCAGTTCCGCGCTCGAGGGCAACCGGGTGGAGCTGTTCGTGATCCGCCCCGAGTATCCGGAGCCGCAGCCGCTGGGCAAACCCGACATGCTCCTGCTCGCGATTTCGTCGCGCGGCGAACTCGCGATTCTCAACAACGCGCGCTACACCGGACATCACCGGTTGTTCGCCGGCACGCTCGCGCGCATGCCGCTGGAGGGCGCGGCGCCACGGGAGCTCATGGAAGATGTGCGCGAGGCGGACTGGGATCCGTCCGGCGAGAGTCTGGTGATCGTGCACGATCTCGGCGGCACCGACCGCATCGAATATCCGGCCGGAACCGTGCTGCACGAGGCCTCGGGCTATCTGAGCGATGTTCGTTTTTCGCCGCGCGGCGACCTGATCGCGTTCATGGAGCACCCGTCGCGCTTCGACGACCGCGGGAGCGTCAAGGTGGTCGATCGTAACGGCCATGTGCGCGAGTTGACGGGCGGATACTGGGGACTGGAAGGCATCGCATGGGCTCCGGACGGCAACGCGATCTACTTTGGCGGCGGGAAGGCTGGCGACCTGTACACGGTGTTCCGGGTCGATCTCGCTGGCAACGCGCGCATGGTGAGCGACAACGCGGGCGCGATGACGATCCACGACATCGCGAAGGATGGCACCTGGGCCGTCACGAGAGACGACATCGCCAACCGCATGCTGTTCCGGCGCGCGGGGAGCGACACGGAGGTGGATCTCTCGTGGCTCGACAGCGCGCTCGACCCCTTGCTCTCGGGTGACGGCCGCACGATTGCATTCACCGATCTGAGCCCCGACGCCGGCACCTACTACGGCGTCGCGACGCGGCCCACCACGGGCGGTCCCATTGTCCACATCGGCGAGGGCGCCGCGACCGGCTTCTCCGCCGACGAGAAGTCGATACTCGCGTTGATCCCGAGCATCCCCCCGAAGGTTGTGTCGTACCCGCTGGGTGCCGGTCAGCCGGTGCAGCTGGATCGCGGGCAGTTCGAGAACATTTCCGATGTGCGGTGGCTCCCGCACTCGACGAACGTACTGGTGAGCGGAAACCTGGCGGACCAGCCCGCGCGCGTCTTCCTGCTCGATCCCGCCACGCACGACGCGACGGCGGTGGGCCCCGAGGGCATCTGGGATTGCCGTCCCGGTCCGGACGGACAGTCGTTTGTCGCGCGGTCCCGATCGGGCTGGGCGGTGTATTCGTTGCAGGATGCGGACGCGGTGACACCGATTGCGTCGCTCTCGCCCGCCGACAACGTGATCCGGTGGAGCCCGGATGGAAGCGCGGTGTTCGCATTCCATCGCAGCGAGATTCCCGCGCCGGTGGATCGCGTCGATCTCGCAACCGGCAAGCGGACCACCATCCTGCTCCTGAACGAGGAGGAGAGTGCCGGGCGCGTGTGCGTCCTCAACATTTCTCTCGCGGACGACCTGCGCTCCGTCGCCTACGCGGTCAGGGACTACGAATCGGTCCTGTTCACCGTCACGAGCCGGGTGGAGCAGTCGCGATGAATCTCTCTCCCGGCACCAAACTCGGTCCCTACGAAATCCTCGCGCCGCTCGGCGCGGGCGGGATGGGCGAGGTGTATCGCGCAAAGGACACGCGCCTCGGCCGCGACGTCGCCGTCAAAGTGCTGCCGCAGCACCTGTCGTCGAATCCGGAAATCCGCGCGCGTTTCGAGCGCGAGGCGCAGACGGTTTCGTCGCTCAATCATCCCCACATCTGCACGCTGTTCGACGTCGGCCGCGAGGGCGACACCGACTACCTGGTGATGGAACTGATCGACGGCGAGACGCTGGCGGATCGCATCGCAAAGGGGCCGCTGCCGATCGAGCAGGTGCTCGTGATCGGCGGCCAGGTGGCGGACGCGCTGTCGCGCGCGCACCGCGCCGGCATCGTGCACCGCGACTTGAAGCCCGGCAACATCATGCTCACCAAGTCGGGAGCCAAGCTGATGGACTTCGGCCTCGCGCGCGCCACGGGGCTCGCCGCCGGTGGCAGCGTGTCGATGGCGTCGATGACGCAGTCGCCGACCATGGCGGCACCGTTGACGGCCGAGGGAACCATCGTCGGCACGTTCCAGTACATGTCGCCCGAGCAGCTGGAAGGGAAGGAATCCGACGCGCGCGGGGACATCTGGGCGCTCGGATGCGTGCTCTATGAGATGGCCACCGGCAAGCGCGCGTTCCACGGCAACAGCCAGGCGAGTCTGATTGCGGCCATTCTGGAACGCGAACCCACGCCGATCGCGGAGATTCAACCGCTGTCGCCGCCGTCGCTCGATCGTCTGGTAAAGGCGTGTCTGGCCAAGGACCCCGACGAGCGCGTGCAGACCGCGCACGACGTGAAATTGCAGCTGGGGTGGACCGGCACCGACACATCGGGAATCGCGACCGCGGTGACTGCGAGCGCGCGTCGTCCGGCGACGCGTCGCGTGCTCCCGATGGTCGCGATGGTGGCCGTGCTGCTCGTCGCGACGACCGCGGCGTTCCTGGCCGGACGGCGCGGCACCGCTGCCGACACCCTGTCGGTGGGTGGCTTCCTGCAGAAGACCTACCGGACGCAGGCCATCTTCACCGCGCGCTTCATGCCCGATAGCCAGACGCTGGTGCTGAGCGCCGCGCTCGTCGGCAACCGCACCGGGTTGTACGTCATTCGTCCCGAGTATCCGGAGCCGCAGGCGATCGGGAGTGCGGATATGCACCTCCTCGCGATATCGTCGCGGGGTGAGCTCGCGGTTCTGACCGGTGCGCGCTATACCGGGCATCACCGGCTGTTCGTCGGCACGCTCGCGCGCATGCCGCTGGAAGGTTCGGCGCCGCGCGAACTCACCGAGGGCGTGCGCGAGGCCGACTGGGACCCGGCGGGCGAGAACCTGGCGGTCATCCACGACGACGGAAGTTCCGACCGGCTCGAGTACCCCGCCGGGACGGTGCTCTACCAGTCGCCCGGGTATCTCAGCGACGTGCGCGTCTCGCCGGACGGCAACCTGATTGCGTTCATGGAGCACCCGACGCGCTTCGACGACCGCGGGAGCGTCAAGGTCGTCGACCGCAAGGGACACGCGCGCGAGTTGTCCAGTGGCTACTGGGGGCTGGAAGGCATGGCCTGGGCGCGCGACGGGAGCGCCGTCTATTATAGCGGTGGACGCGAGGGAAACCTTTTTTCGGTGTACCGCGCCGATCTGAAGGGCAACACGCGCATGGTCAGCGACAATGCCGGCGTCATGACGCTGCACGACATCGCGCCCGACGGAACGTGGGCGGTGACGCGCGACGATCAGCCCAGCCGCCTGCTGTTCCGGCCCGCGGGATCGGACCAGGACATCGATCTGTCGTGGCTCGACAGCGGGCTCAGCCCGGTGCTGTCCGGCGACGGAAAGACACTCGTGTTCACCGACCAGAGTCCCGACGCCGGCGAGAACTACGCCGTCGCGTTGCGCCCCACCGCGGGTGGTCCGATGGTCCGGCTGGGTGAGGGCGGGGGGGCGGAGATTTCCGCCGACGGCAGGACGGTGCTGGCAGTCGTGTACAGCACACCCCCGCAGATCGTGACCTATCCGGTCGGGGCCGGAAAGTCAGCACGGCTGGACAACGGTCAGTTTGAAAACCTGACCAGCGCGGCGTGGCTTCCCGGGGATGCACGCGTGCTCGTGAGCGGCAATCTCCCCGGCCAGCCGGGGCGCGCATTTGTGCTCGACCCGGTCACGCACGAAGCGGTACCGGCAGGTCCGGAAGGGTTCCTGAATTGTTACCCGTCCCCGGATGGCACGTCGTTTATCGCGCGGTCCCAGGCGGGTTGGGGAATCTGTTCGCTGGCGGGGTCCGGCGAACCGGTGCTGGTCAAGGGAATGACCATCGAGGACGAGATGGTTCGCTGGAGTCCGGATGGGACCGCGGTCTTTGTGATTCATCGCAGCGAGATTCCGTCACCGATCCAGCGTCTTGATCTTGCGACCGGCGAGCGCGAGACGATCATGGTTCTGAGTGAAGGACAGGCGGCCGGCCGCGTCAGTATTCTGGGCGCGTCGCTGGCCGACGATCTCCAGAGCGTTGCCTACGCGATGTGGGGCTACACGTCGGTCCTGTTTACCGTCGCCGGAAAGCGTTGAACATGAATCTCACGCCCGGAACCAGACTCGGTCCCTACGAGATCATCGGCCCGCTCGGCGCGGGCGGAATGGGCGAGGTGTTTCGCGCGCGCGATACGCGCCTCGGGCGCGACGTCGCGATCAAGGCGCTGCCGCCCGGATTCGCGCAGGAGCCCGAGCGGCTCGCGCGCTTCGAGCGCGAGGCCAAGCTGCTCGCGTCGCTCTCGCACCCGAACATCGCCGGCATCCACGGTCTGGAAGTCGTGGGCGATGAACGCTACCTCATTCTCGAGTTCGTCGAGGGCGAAACCCTCGCCGCGCGGCTCCAACGCGGTCCGCTTCCGCTCCACGACGTGCTCGAGGTGGGCAAGCAGGTTGCGGCCGGCGTCGAAGCCGCGCATGAAAACGGCGTCATCCATCGCGATCTCAAACCCGGCAACGTGATGATCACGCCGTCGGGTGCGGTCAAGGTGCTCGACTTCGGGCTCGCGCGCTCCGGCGCCACCGAAGGTTCCGGCTCGGATCCCAATCTGTCCGCGTCGCCCACCATGACGTTCATGGGCACCCAGGCCGGCGTGATTCTCGGCACCGCCGCCTACATGAGCCCCGAGCAGGCGCGCGGCCGCATGGTGGACCGCCGCACCGACATCTGGTCGTTCGGGTGCGTGCTGTACGAATGCCTCACCGGGCAGCAGGTGTTCGCGGGCGATACCGTGTCCGACATGGTCGCGCGCATTCTCGAACGCGAACCCGACTGGTCCGCGCTGCCCGCCGGCACGCCGTCGCGCCTCTGCGATCTGCTGCAGCGCTGCCTGCGCAAGGACGCGCGCGAACGTCTGCGCGATATCGGCGAGGCGCGGGTCACGCTGGACGAAATGTCCAAGGGCATCGGTGTGGGCACCGGGGTGACCGCGCCCGCGTCCGCGTCGCGACGGGTCTCGCCGCTCCTGGCGGCCGGGCTGGTCGTTGTCACCGCGCTGGTGTCGGTGATCGCGACCAAAATGTTCACGCCGGCACCCGCGCCGCGCACGGTGGCGTTGAGTGTCGCGCTGCCGCCGGGGGAAACCCTCGACGGCGGGAGCGAAAATCAAGTCCTCACGCTGGCCGCCGACGGGCAGTCGCTCGTCTACGCGGCGCAGGGAAAGGCGGAGCGACGGTTGATGCTGCGCCGGCTCGACCAGCCCGCCGCGGTGGAACTGCCGGGAACCGCCGACGCGCGCAATCCGTTCATCTCGCCCGACGGCGAGTGGGTGGCGTTCTTCACGGGGCGCAACCTGCAGAAGGTCTCGGTGCGCGGCGGCACGCCCGTCGCCCTGGCCGAAGTCGCGGCCGACCGCGGCGGAACCTGGCTCGACGACGGGTCG
>DASUGO010000090.1:0-22623 GCA_036273975.1 Candidatus Krumholzibacteriia bacterium | reverse complement strand
GCCGGATGATCCCACGCGGGGTCGAACACATCGACGATCGCGCCGCGCACCGCGAACTGCCCCGCTTCTTCCACCACCGGCAGCGCGTCGTAGCCCATCGCCGCCAGGTGGTCGCGCAACGCTTCGAGGTCGATGGTATCGCCGACTGCGAGCAAGCGCTGGTGCGCGGCCAGCGATGGACGCGTGATGGTCTTCTCGATGAAACCCAGCACGCTGGTCACCACGATATCCGCGCCGCCGTTGAGAATGGTCAGAAGACTCTCGTTGCGGTCGCCGCCGGCGGCGATGTTCTCGCGCAACTCGAAGCGGTGCGGCGCCAGCGATCGCTCGGGAAAATGGACGACGCGGCCGTTGGAAATGGTGCGGAAGTCCGACACGGCGTCTTCGGCCGACTCGCCGTCGGGGTAGACCAGCAGCAAGCTGCGTTCGGCGGACTGGCGGATGGCCTCGGCCAGGAACACGGTCGACGAACCCTTGAGTCCGGCGACGTGCACGCGCAGACGCGCGGCAAGCTTGGCCGCGTAGGTGCCGGTGGGCCGGTCGATGGCGCGGCCGGCGTCGGCGGTGGCAGCCTCACGCGCGGCGCGGGCCGCGTCATCGATGGCCGCGCGCAGCGAACGCGCACCGGGCAGCGCACGCACGCGATCCATCAGCGGCGAACTCGTGGTGGTTGATCGATCCACGGGGCCTGGCACCGGCCTACGCCTTCCTCCCCAGTATCGACTCCGCGACCAGGGCGGCGATTGCGGTCAGAATGAACAGCGCGTAGATTTCGCGCCCCTCGCGTGCCTCGCGCAGGTCGTCGCGGAACGACGTCCCCGCCTCGACCACGCTCACGCCCTGCGGAGGTTTGCGCGGGAGACTCGATACCGACAGGTTGGACTCGCGCGTGTCCACGTTGACGGCCAGCTCGGCGACCCGGGTCGTGTCCCGGAAGAGGCGGAAGAAGCCCGGTTGCAGCGGCTGCTCGCACGAAACCACGACATCGCCGCCGGAGCGATCGCCGACGGCCGGCTTGAGCGCGCCACCCGCGGGATCGCGGATGACGAGCTGGGACTCATCGAGTCCGGTGGGTGAAATCTCAAACGAGATCGGTGCACCCACCAGGTGCTCCTCTCCGCCGGTCGCGTCACCGGAACCGGCGAGATACGACACCGACGTGTGCACCAGCGGAAGGAACATCGGCGACAGCGGCACGTCGCCGCTCGCCAGACCCACCGGCGGCACGATCACCAGCACGCGTCCGGCCCCGCGCGCCGCCTCCCACATCGCGGGATCGCCGCCACCGATGTACGCGAGCACCGAATCCGGAGCCACGCCGCGCGCGGCGGTGTAGGAGCGCACCTTCGCGCGGGAGAGCAGTTCCAGCTCGTCACCGGTGAACAGCGAGAACACGGGGTGTGCCTTCTCGAACGACGTGAACGCCGCGCGGCCATCGGCCGTCTTGTCGGTGAATCCCCGCGCGCCGATCAGCGACTTGAACGCGGCATCGTCGCGCAGCGCGCTGCTGACGTTGCCGAGAAACACCAGCAGTCCGCCGCCGCGCCGCACATGGCGCTCGAGCAACGCCATGCGCCGCGGTTCCATCTCCTGCGGATCCACCCACACCACCACACCGCCCGCCGGCAACGCGTTGGCGGTGACGTCGCGTTCGTCGAACGAGCGTACCGTGAACTCACCCTCCGGCGTCGCGCGCGGGTTCAGGGCCTTTTCGACATAGAACACGGCCGGCGTGGCGTCGTCCGCGGCCGGCAACCGGCGCCGGCTGCCCAATACCGCCACCGGAATACTGTTGGACACTTCAACCAGGAAGTAGCGGTCGTCGTCGACCGGGAGACGGTCGTGATTCTTGCCGACGCGACCGTGGTAACGGCCCGCCGCGCCCACCGACAACGGGAACGACACCGTCTGCGACGCCTGCGGCGCCAGCTCCACCACCTGCTCGGCCTTGCGATCACCGTCGAGCAGGATTTCCAGCGGTACGCTGGCGCTTGCGTGCCGCGAATGATTGGTGGCGGTGACGGACACGCGTACCGCCTCGCCGGGCCGCAGCAGCTTGCGCGGCACCGCGACGCGGTCGACGCTGACGTTGTCCGCGTCACCCTTGCCGGTGGGAATGAAGTACAGCCGAACGTCGTCCGGCAGCTGCGCGTCGTCCACAACCACCGAGTCCTCGCTGGCACGGAAGTCCGAGATCACGTAGATCTCGCCACCGTCGACGTCGCTCTCGTCGATCAGCCGCAACGCGCGGTCGACCGCGGCGCGGATGGAGGTCGTCTCGCTGGTCAGCGCCGCGCGGTCCACCGCCGCCTTGACCACACTCTTGTTGCGCGTCCCGCGCTCCAGCGCCGGTTCGGCGCGCCGCGCAAACACCACCAGGTTCACCGCATCGCTGGAGCCCGCCGCGTCGATGACATCCTTGGCCACCGTACGCGCGGCGTCAAACACCGTGCCGGTCTCTTCTTCCAGCCCCATGCTGTAGCTCGCGTCCAGGCAGACGATCACGTTCTTGGGGACGGTGCCCGAGAACAGCAATCCGCTGCGCAGCGTCGGGCGGGCAAACGCGAGCACCAGCGCGAGGATCGCCAGCGTGCGCAACAGGAGGATCAGGATGCGCCGCAGATTGATGCGCCGCATCCGCTGCCGGTTGACCTCCTCGAGGAACTCGAGGGAAGAGAACCTCATTCGCTTGACGCGGCGGCGGTTGAGCAGGTGAATGATCACCGGCACCGCGGCCGCGACGAGGCCAATCAAAAATGCTGCGTTGAGAAACCCCATGGCTGGCTATGCCGTCGGAACCGTTGTGCGCGGCCGGCTTGTAAACACGACCAGTGCCAGCAGAATGACGGCGAGCACGAGCGACGATCCAATGGTGCCAAAGTTGAGTCCGCCGGCGCTGACCGGCTTGGTGAGCAGATCGCCGAAGGTGGCACCGAACGGCCGCGTCAGCACGAACGCGCACCAGAACAGCACCACCCGGTTGCTGCGCTTGCTGAAGTAGTAGGCCAGCGCCAGCCCCGCGAGCAACGCACCGATGACCGCGGCGCCCCCGAGGAACCCGAGCCCGGAATCATCCGCCAGGTAGTCGCCCAGCGCGGTGCCGAGTGTGTTGGAGAACAGAATCGCGATCCAGTAGAACACCTCCGCGCGCGTCGTGTGGATGTTGCTGACCGAGAGCGTCTTCTCGGTTGCACGCCAGATCAACAGCGTCAGTGCGAGACACGCGACCAAAATCAGCGATCCCTTCGCGTAGCCCAGTCCGAGACTGCGGTCCATGTAGTCCGACATCGTCGTGCCGGCGGTGCTGGTGGTGAGGATCACCGTCCAGTACAGCGCGGGGTGGAAGCGCGGGGTACGCAGCTGCGCGACGAACGATATGACAAACAGGCTCAGCAGGATCAAGGAACTGAGCGCGTAGCCGACGTTCAGCGTCATCGAGATCAGATCACCCGCGGTTTCACCCAGCGTCGTGGCGCAGATCTTCATGACCCAGAAGAGGAGGGTGACCTTTGCGACCTTGTTCACGGTTGCGTCATCCCATTCTCTCGCGCTTGCCGAGGAACGCGGTCAATGCCTTGTCGAAGGGGGTGTCGGTGCGCAACAGGTGATACTCGATGGCGTGGTTGCGGCAACCGCGCTCCAGCTTGTCCGTCCACGCGCGCACGTCGCGCTGAAACTGCTCGCGCAGGAACGCAGGCTCGACGCGCAGTTTGCGCCCCGTCTCCATGTCCTCGAACTCCACCGCCTCGCGGTAGTCCACGTCCATCTCGCGCGGGTCGAGTATGTGGAACACGATCACCTCGTGCCGGCGGTGGCGGAAGTGCTTGAGGCCCATCAACACCTTCTCGGGGTCGTCCATCAGGTCCGAAATCAATATCACGAGACCCCGCCGGGTCATGCGTTCCGCCATCTCGTGCAACGCCGGGCTGATCGACGTCCTGGAGCCGGGCGCGATGCCGTCCAGCGTGTGCAGCATGTGGAACAGTTGTTTGCGCACCGAACGGTGGGGGACGAGTTCGCGCACGGCATCGTCAAACAGGCACAGTCCGACCGCGTCCTGCTGCCGGATCATCAGGTAGGCGAGGCTCGCGGCCAGCATGCCGCCGTACTGGAGCTTGGTGATGCCGCCCTCGGGAAAACCCATCGAACCGCTCTTGTCGAGCAGCACGTTGGCAATCAGGTTGGTTTCTTCCTCGAAAACCTTCACATAGGTCCGGTCGGTCTTGCCGTAGACCTTCCAGTCGACCGTCTTGATGTTGTCACCGGGCATGTACGGCCGGTACTCGGCGAACTCCACCGAGAAGCCGTGATAGGGGCTTCGGTGCAGACCCGCGATGTACCCCTCGACGATCAGGCGCGCCTTGAGCTCCATGTTCTGGAGCTTCCCCACGACGGCCGGATCGAGGTAGCGGGAAATCTGCTTCTTGTCGCGCAGGTAAGTCATGGCGTCGGCGGCGCCCGTCGGCACGCGCAGTGTTTCAATCTAACGCGTCGGTGCCTTCGCGGCAAGCAGCCGCTGGTAGACACCGATGGTCTCGCGCGCCACCGCGGGGCGGTCGAAGCGAGCCTGCGCGCGCTGTTGCGCGGCATGGGCAAAGAGGGCGCCCTGTTCCGGGTGGCGCAGCAGCGCGACGGCGGCCGCCGCGAACCCGGCGATGCCGTCGCTGACCACGCGACCCGTCTCGCCGTCGGTGATTATCTCCCGGTTGCCGGGGATATCGGAGCACACGACCGGACGCGCCGCGGCACTGGCTTCGATGAGGAACATCGGCAGCACCTCGGGGTGCTCGGAGGGAAACACCACCACGTCGCTGGCGGCGAGAAACGGGAAGATGTCCCGCTGGTAGCCCAGAAAATGCACCGACGCGGGCGCTGCCTCCCGGGCGGCGACGCGGCGCGCCTCTTCCAGCCCCGGACCATCGCCGATGATCAGTGCGTGCACCTCGCGGTCCGGCATCTGCCGCGCGACTTCCGCGGCGATGCGGATGAAATTGTCAAAACGCTTGGCCGAGATCACGCGGCCCGCCATCAAGAGCACGCGCGCGCCTTCGGGTACGCCGACGTCACGCAACGTGGCAGCGCGGTCAAGACTCTCCACCCGCGTGGCGATGGCGTCGACATCGACAAAATTTGGAATCAACGATATCCGCTCCGGGCTGATTCCCAGCGCCCGCAGGTCCATCTGCTTGTCGTGACTGATCGCGATGAAATGATCCGCGCAGCGCCGCATGACCGGGCCGGAGATCCAGCGCGGGGCGCGGCGAAACACCCGTGAATGGTGCGTCAACACACGGACGGCCTGGAGCTTGCTGGCCTTCACCGCAATCGACGCCGACAGTCCACACATGCCGCCGTGTGAGTGAACCACGTCGAACTGGTGGTGCTTGATGTACAGCAAGAGTTCGTGGGTCACGCGACTCGCGGCCTGGTTCGCGTTGTCGGTGACCAGAAAACGAACCCGGGCGTCGAGGTTGTCGCGCAACGGGCCGGTGGCGCTGGCAAAGTAGACGTCGAGCCCTTCGAGCGCGAGCGCATTGGCGAGGGCGATTGACATCGACTCCGCCCCGCCCACGCGGAGCGAACTATTGACGACGAGTACTTTCACTGGAGCACCGGCGCCGAAGCGTGCTTTCGGCCCGGGAGAGGTGGCTTTCGGCGTTGCGAGTTCCGTGGTCACAATTTACGGATCAACCGCGCGGGGTTGCCCACGTATATTCCCGGTTCCGTGATGTCTCGGGTCACCACCGAGCCGGCACCAACCACCACGTTGTCACAGATCGTAACCGGGAGGATGGTGGCATTGGTGCCGATGGAGACCTTGTTGCCAATGACGGTGGACTTCCACAGATGGTTCTGTCCCCACGCGGGTCCGCCGATCTGAAAGAGATCGTTGATGAACATCGCGCCATGCGAGATGAAGCAATCGTCGCCGATGGTCACCAACTCGCAGATGAATGCGTGCGACTGCACCCGCGCGCGTTTGCCGATGGTCACCTGTTTCTGGATCTCGACGAAGGGGCCGATGAACGATTCCGCACCGATGGTGCATCCATACAGGTTGCACGGCTCGACAATCGTCACACCTTCGCCGAAGGTGACGTTGACCACGCCCGCCTGGAGTCTTCGAGGTTCTGTCATGCCATCGATTATACACGCCGAAGCACATTCCGGCGATGCACTTTCCCGCGACGCGACGCGCGCCGTCAGCCTTCTTCGCGGCGTACTGTGGGGCGCCACGCGTTCATCGGAATCGTGACGAGGTAGGCCTCGGAGGGCGCCGCCTGTATTCGCAGCTCGATGCGCTCGGGCCGGCTGGAGAGCACGGACGCCGTGACGCCCGGTACCGCGCCCAGCGCCGGGAGGAGCACCCACGCGAAGATCGTCGTCCCCGGAATCTCCGCGCGGAACACGGCGGTTGGCGTGGGCTGCTTCTCATTATAGTAGCCGCTGTACCACCCCTGCGTATCCGGGGGCCCGCGCCCCGCCACGATCTCGGGTTTCCAGTTGACGCCGCCCACCGGCACGACGCGCAGGTTGCCGACGCCCGCATCGGTCGTCACCGCGCTGCGGCCGTCGATCGAGAGCGAACAATCGGGGGCGAAATGCCACAGCGCCTCGACGGTACGGGGCCGATCGGTCTCGATGCGGTCGGCCACCACCCAGAAGCGATCGCGCACGTAAATCAGCGCGCGTGTGTGGATGGCCTGGCCGTCGACACCCTCGTACCCGGCGTTGAAGATCCCGCGCGCGTAGTCCCAGCCGGGGCGGCTGCCGTACTCGCTGGTCGCGAGTGGATCGCGGGCGCGCTCGGCACCGGGCTTCTGGTCAGCGCCATCAATACGGATGACGTTGTGCGCGGCCGAGCCGGTGAAGTAGTCGCGGAACGCGCCGCGCTGGTAGTTGTAGCGCGCGCAGTCCACGAGCAGTGCACGCCCGAACGCGTCCACCGACACGTGCAACTTGTCGCGATGCTGGTGCGCGGTTCCGTACGGCCCGACATCGAAGAAGGACCATTGCGCGTCGGGCTTCCAGCCGTTGCGCATGATCGCATGGCCACCCCACGGAAACGTCACCGACGGCCCGGCGGAGGGCGCCACGCCGGAGCGCCCGTTGGTAGCCATGTAGGTCCAGTCCGGCCGGTTGTAGGTATTCGCGGCGGCGAGCAGTTTCTCGCGGATGTCGCGCCGTTCGGCATCATTGTTCTCGGGAGTCGTGCCGTCGGGGCGTATCGTGAGCCCCAGGTAGGACCACATCTTCTGCACACCGATGCTGAGCGAATCCGGAACCGGATAGCCAAAATCCCGAAACGTGTCGATGAACTTGTCAAAATGCTCCGCGGTAATGCGGTGATAGAGACTGGTAAGTTCGGAATGCGTCCCGTCCGGATAGACCTGCTGGGTCATCTGACGGCCCATCTGTTCCAGCGAGTAGGCGCGCCAACCCGGCGCATCGCGAAACTCCGGCCACGCGGTCGCGATGGTGGCCAGTCCCTCCAGTTCGGTGACGGCCCAGTTGCCGGCTTCGCGCCGGTGGTAAAGCAACAGGTACTGCGCGTGCTCGGACAGGCTCGCCAGCATCAGCAGCCGCGTCGCCGGCGTGAACTCGTCCACCTGCTGCAACGCGTAGAACGCGTTCATCCAGTTGCGCCCGCGCGTCGCGACCTCGATACCCCGCCATGGCCCCTTGCGCGTCATCCAGTGCGGCATCGGATTGGACAGAATCCAGTCGCGAATGTCATCGTCGATTCGCGTCACGTACTCGCGGCGCCCGGTCTTGAAGTACGCCCCCACCAGGATGTTCACATGGTGCAGGCTGTTGAGGGACCAGTTCCATTCCTGGTCTTCCCGGGGACCCGCGTACGCCCAGTCGATGGTGCCGCGGCGCGTGCGTCGCACCCGCCCCGTCTCCTTATAGTAAGAGAGCGTATCCGAGAGGAGCGCAATGGCGCGGGGATCGGTGCGGTCGCTCTCCGGCACGGACGTGCGGCGCAGCCACGCGGCGGTGGGGGCGGTGCGGTAATAGTTGAGCAGTGCTTCGCACGCGGTCAGGTAGTCGCCGGTGCGGACTGCCTTGCGAACCGGCTCGAGGCCGGGGCGATCCAGGTTGAGGCTGTCGAACAGCGCGCGCACCCGTTCCGGCTGATTCGCGATCACCCATTCGGCCGAGTGCGGGTCGGTCTCGACCTGCTCGCACCGCGGGTTTCCCCCGATCGCCACGAGCGCGATTACGGCTGCCATCGCGACGGCAGCCCCGGTCAGGCCGCGCGCGCGTCTGCGCAAGCGCTTCGACAACTCCATGAACGAAGCCTATTCGCTGACACCTTCCAGCAGCATATCGATGATATCGTCGGTGGAAATACCATCCGCATCGGCGTTGAAATTGGTAACGATGCGGTGACGCAGCACCGGGTGTGCGATGGCACGCACATCTTCCACACTCGGGATGGGCCGGCCGTTCATGACAGCCCGAACCTTTGCGCCGAGAACCAGATTCTGCCCCGCGCGCGGACCCGCCCCCCACGACACGTACTGCTGCACCCGCGCGACGGTGGCGTCGCGCGTCGCGCGCACGAGCCGGATGGCGTACTGCAACACGTGCGAGTCCACCGGAACCGTGCGTACGAGTTGTTGCGTGCGCAGGATATCGTCGGCGTGGAGTACGATGGTCGGCTTCTCCCCGGACGGCGCCGTGGTCGATTCGACGATGCGGATCTCCTCGGCCTCGGACGGATAGTCCACCCGTATGTTGAACATGAAGCGATCCAGCTGCGCTTCCGGCAGCGGGTACGTTCCCTCCTGCTCGATCGGGTTCTGCGTGGCGAGCACAAAGAACGGCAGGTCGAGCGCAAACGTCTCGCCCCCCGCGGTAACCATTTTCTCCTGCATCGCCTGCAGCAGCGCCGCCTGCGTCTTGGGTGGCGTGCGGTTGATCTCATCGGCGAGGATCACGTTGCCAAAAATCGGCCCCTTGATGAAACGGAAGGAGCGCTTGCGCGACGCGGCGTCTTCTTCGAGGATTTCGGTGCCCGTGATGTCACTGGGCATGAGGTCCGGCGTGAACTGGATGCGGGAAAATTTCAGATCCAGCGCCTGCGCCACCGTGGAGATAAGCAGTGTCTTGGCAAGACCCGGCACGCCCACCAGCAGGCAGTGTCCGCCGGCAAACAACGCGATCAGCAGCTCCTCGATTACCTGGTCCTGCCCGACGATGACCTTGCCAATTTCGGTTCGCAGGCGGCTGCAGGATTCGTTGAACTTGCGGACATCGTCCATCGTAGCGGCGCGGGTGTCGGACATCTTGACTCCTCCTGAGTGGGCTCGGTTCAAACGATGATCCTACCTGTTTTGAACGGCAGTCGCAATCGGCGACTGCGCGCATGGTTTGCAGCTTGACGCGTTTACCAACCGGTAATATGATTCCCCCGTCGTCAGTCTCGAGGTTGCCCCCAATGAGACGCTTTCTTGCTGTCACCGCCTCCATTCTGGCCCTCGTCTGCGCCTGCCAGTTCCCTGGTTGCCCCAAGGGTGTGCTGGAGGTAGCTCCTCAAGCCGCGCGTCCCGGACAGAAAGTTCATCTACACCAGGCGCGGGGGAACTTCCAGTCCTACGACTCGCTGCGGGTGGTGGTGGGAAGACTGCCGGCTTATGTACGCATCGCTGGAAACACCGACGCCGACTTCATGGTTCCGATATCCGCCCCGCCGGGGGCCGCGCGGATAAAGGTGCTGGATGGACACCGCGTCACGGGAACCGCGGACCTGCGCGTACTTCCAGCGCCCAGCGTGCGCATCCTCGTTCGGATGGATGGCAACGCGGTCACCCTGCTCGCAACCCAGCCCTCCGGCGACCCGCCCACCCGGGACGTACCCAGCCTTGGCGAACGGTTGTCCGTCGATCTGACCGATGAAACCGGAACGCTTCTGCACACGGTCTCGATCCTGCACCCGCTGAAGACCGCCGGCGAAGTGTCTTCGCATCGCGGAGACGCCGGCGTGATCCGCTCGGAGCCACCCGATTCGCGGGCGGAGTTCTGGATACGCATGCCGAGCGTTCCCGGCGCCCGCTTCCTGCGGGTTTACAGTGCTCCGGCTGGCGTCAGCCTGGCTGACTCCACTGGCCGCGCCAACCGCCTCCTGCTGGAGGCGCTCGACCTGAAGGTCCAGCAATGATCTCCATCCTGCGAAGTGGCTGGCTTGCAGCGCTGTGGTTGATGTTGTGCGCCGGCAGCGCGGCGGCTCTGGAAATCAATACCGTTTCGACGGCATCGGGCCTCATGTCATTTGACGTGGTCGCATGGGGACCCGGCGTCTACTACCTCGCGCTCGGGGACAATGATCCAGATGCGGCGCGGCTGGATATCGTGATCATGGGAGACGGCTATGACGCGTCTGACGCCGACCAGGCCCGGTTCGCCAACGCCGCGCGGGTATGCCGGAGTGAGCTCTTCGAAGTACCGCCGTACGCGAGTTTCGGACTCTGCATCAACGTGTGGATGGTCAGTCTGGTGTCCGAGGAGTCAGGGATAACCGACAAAGCCCATGGCTATCTCGCGAAGACCGCGCTCCAGTGTTCTTTCGCCGAAGAGGGCGTCATGAAGATCGATGGGGACAACGGCTCCGCGGTGCTGAAGGCCGCGACCATCTGCGAGCTGGTCGGCGTTCCGTTCGACAAGATATTCGTCATCGTGAACGACAAGTTTGACCATGACGGCGCCTATTCCGAACCCGACCACACCATCAGCTATGTGTCGGACCTCTATCCGTGGGGAACGGTGATGGCGCATGAGCTCGGGCACCTCGTGGCCAGCCTGGGCGATGAGTACCGCGCGGCCGCGTGCTATGAGCACGCAAGCACCGCGGACGGCGCGGAATGTCTGACGTCGCAGGCCATGGCCACCTACACGCTTCCGTGGGAGCCCATGCACCCAAACCTGACCACGGCCGTGAATATCGACACGCTGGAGTGGGGCGATCTGGTTGAGACGAAGGCGTTTCCGACCACGATAGACAGCGTTATCAGCGGAACAGTACTCGGTCGCTGGGAAGGAGGCGGCGAGTGTTGCTTTGGCATCTACCGGCCGCGCGAGTACTGCCTGATGGACGGCGTGACGGGCCACAATCCCGCCACGGACACGTTTTGTGCGGTGTGCAGCCGCGCGATCGTCGACAGCCTGCTCGCACACTACGGCTGTCCCGCCGAATAACGGGACCAGAAGGGGGCGGGCACCGCCCGCCCCCCGGTTCAACCGCGACCGGTCAGGGTCCCGGCGGAGGATCCTGAATCTTCACCGGCCCACCGCCTTGCCCGCCGGTGTAGTCTTCGCAGAACAGCTGCCATTCATACATTCCGGTGGTCAGGCTGCTATCCACGGTAAACGTGACGCACTGGCCCGGTTCCATGTCAACCTGCGTCGCGCCATCGGGGAGAAAGCCCGGCGTGCTGAACTTGAGGGTCGCTTTCTTCGCCCACTTGTTGCAGTACTCGATTTCCTGACCCTTGACGAGTTCGAGTTGTGTGATCTCCATGACGGCCTTGCATTCGCCGCTGATTGTGAAGTGGTAGGTGTCGGGGATCACGGTCGTCACGCTGGCCGGCAGCGTGGTCTCCTCCTCTTCGTTATCACCGTTGTTGTCGGAGCACGCCGGCAATAGCGCCAGCCCCCCCACGAGCAGCCACAAGAACGCTTTGGAACATCGCATTTCCGTTCCTCCTTGTTTTCGAACAGCGAGTGGCTCAACCACGGGCGTCATCGCGGCCCCGGGCCGCCTTCTCGAGCACGGTGCGAAGCCGCGGATCCCGCACCAGATCGCGGAACAGCGGCTCGCGCTGAATCTCATGAACCGGGTAGTGTTCTCTCACCGCCTTTCCGATGTAGTCAATGGCGTGCTCCGGGTCGTCCATGCTCGCGTAGGCACAGGCCAGCCGGAAGTACACCTCCATGTCATTCAGCCCTGACGAGCGCTCGATCATCTCGCGCGCCCGTTCGTCCTCCCCGATCATCGCGTGGTAATCTGCAAGACGTGCGATCGTGCCGATGTCATCCGGCACCTCGGTGATTCTCGCTTCGGCGAGCCGGATCGCCTTGCGGTAGGTATGGATCGCGTCTTCTCTACGTCCATCCGCCCAGTAGAGCGCGCACGCAAGATTGGCCCAGTAGGAGTAGTCGGTGGTGTCGCAATACTCCAGCGCGTACTGGTAATAGTGCGCGGAATCCGCAAACCGTCCTTCGTAGTACAGCATGGTTCCGACGTTGGAGCTGCTTCCGCAGCTCGGCCGAATCAGGAATGCACGTTCCCAGTATTCCCGCGCCGCTCGCCAGTCCCCGAGTTCCGAGTAGCAGATGCCGAGACTGTTGAGCGTTCGAAAATCGTCCGGAGCCAGCTGGATGGCGTGTTTGTGGGCCGCAAACTCGAGCCCGGGCCGGCCCATGTTGCTGTACAGCCAGCCGAGCCGCCAGTAGCCGTGGAAGTAGTCGGGCTTGCGCGCGACCAGCGCCTTGTAAACCGCCTCGGCTTCGTCATATCGCTGCGCCGACGAAAGCGCGTTTCCGAGATCCTGATACGCATCGATGCAGTCAGGGTCGCGCCGGATGACGCGCGTGAGCAACGCGATGCCCTCGTCGGTCTGGCCGCAGTGGGCGAGAACCTTCGCCAGGTATATGGAGGCCGGTACGTAGGTCGAGTCGATCGCGATGGCGCGGCGCAGCACCGGTTCCGCCAGCGCCAGGTCCGCCGGATCCCGCGACCGGAAGAAGTGCAGATAGTCACAGTATCCTTGTGCAGCCAGCGCCGGGGCGTATGTGGGAGCCAGGCGCACTGCATCCGCCAGCGCCACCCGCGCGCTGTCGAGACTGGCGAGACTGTTGTAGTGCAGGCAGTCCCCGCTTCCCTCCAGAAAACGCTCCCATGCCCGCGACGAGGACGGGAGGGGGTCGGCGATCACGGCCAGCGTCGCGGGGTTCTTATCGGTACCCACCATCTCCGCCACCGCAATCGCCACCGCCTCCGGAAGGCGCTGCAGGGCATCAAGCGAGAATGTCAGCGATCGGGACACTTCGGGGGCCCGCCCGTCGGCGCCGGTCATCACCAGCATCAGCCGGTACGCATCCCCGTAACGCTGGACTTCGCCGGTAATCAACCGGTTGACTCCGAACGCGTCAGGCGCTCGATCCAGGTCGGCGGGCCGGTCCTCCAGCACGCGCGCAAACGGCATCACCCACATCGAAGGGCGGGTGCGACTGGCCCGGTCGAAAGCACCCGCCACGTACTGCGAGAGCCCGTCGACGAGCGCCTGGCTGGGCGCGTCTCCCAACCGTTCCAGGGGTACGACGGCGAGCCGGATCTGGGTGGTGTAGATCGACCCGCGTTGCCACGGATGCCACACGAACAGCGCCGCGAGCATCGTGCAACCCGCCGCAACCAGGAAGATGGGGCGCACGCGCCCACGCTGGCCGCGTGTCCGGTTCTGCACCACGCTGACCGCGCGCACGCCGGCGCTGGAGAACGCGTCGGCCCATCCGAGTTTGCGACCCGCCTCGAACACCGCCACCGAAAAATCTTCCGCCGACTGGTAGCGATCAGCCGCATCCTTGGCCAGGCATCTCATCACAATCGCGACGCACGCATCGGGAACGTCGGGGCGGATGCTCTTGATGGGCGTGGCGTCCTCGTTGAGAATCGAGTACACCACGGCCTGATCGATTTCACCGCGGAACGGGAGGCGTCCCGTGAGCATCTCGTAGAGGATCGCGCCCAGCGCCCATATGTCGACGCGCGCATCGACTTCTTCACTGCGCGCCTGTTCCGGCGACATGTACGCCACCGTGCCCAGAGTCGCGCCGCTCCCGGTGACGCGCGAGCGCCCGATCAGCTTGGAGAGGCCGAAGTCGATGATCTTCACGAACCCGTCGCTGGTGATCATCACGTTGGCGGGCTTGATGTCGCGGTGGATGATGTTGCTGGCGTGCGCGCGTCCGAGGCCCTGCGCCACGGCGAACGCAATCTGGAACGACTCCTCGACCTCGAGCTTGCGGCGGGCAATCCGCTCCTTGAGCGACTCGCCGTCGTAGCAGGTCATGGCAATGAAGAGCTGGCCCTCGGGGGTCTCGTCGATCTCGTGGATGCCGCAGATGTTGGGGTGGTCGAGCGCGGATGCCGCCTGGGCCTCGTGGAGAAACCGCTTCTTGGCGTCTTCGTCGCGGGTCAGTTCGGGCGCAAGAAATTTAAGGGCGACGGTACGCCGGAGCTTGAGATCCTCCGCTCTGTACACGACGCCCATTCCGCCACCCCCCATCTTCTGGAGGATACGGTAGTGGGATACAACATGACCGATCATGGGCCGCGACTATCCTGGGGGGCGGACACGGTGGCAATCACCGCGGCGGCTGCCCATCGTGGCGGCTAGTATACTGCAAGCTGCACACCATGCCAAGCCACCGGTTATCGTGCCTGGCCGCGCCGGAAGCCGCGTCAACTCCCGCCCAGCACCGCGTTCAGCCGGTCGACACCCAGCAGCACGCGCTCGGGGGACTCGCCTGCGAAGCAGATGCGGATGTAGTCCGCAAAATCGACGCCGAAGTCCCCGCCGGGCGCGACCGCGACTCCGGCATCGAGCAGGGACGCGATGACCATGTCGTAGGAACGGCCGTTGAGATAGGGCGCGATCGAAAAGAAGAAGTAGTATGCGCCATCCGGCACGGGCGCCGTGGCGCGGAGGCGCTCCGCGACGCGGTCGCGCATCGTGGCGCACGCATCGACAAAGCCGCGCGACCACGCCGCACGCGTCCGCACCGGCTCCAGCATCATCTGCTGCGCGAGCGTCGACGGGCTGTAGAGCTGGTGTACCATCGACTTGTTGATGACGCGGATCACGTCCGGGCTTCCCACGGCGTATCCAAGCC
Source organism: Candidatus Krumholzibacteriia bacterium (assembly GCA_036273975.1). Classification (GTDB taxonomy): domain Bacteria; phylum Krumholzibacteriota; class Krumholzibacteriia; order WVZY01; family JAKEHA01; genus JAKEHA01. The sequence continues at coordinate 7,725 of DASUGO010000090.1, read as the reverse complement.
GCAGTCCCGCGAACATGTACACCTTCGAGAAAGTGTGCACGGCAATGGTCGCATCGGCATTTCCGGCGAGGCTCGCCGGCGACACGTGTTCGTGACCGTCGAACGTCATCCCATCGTAGGCTTCGTCGGAGATGAGCCACAGGTCGTGCCGGCGCGCGAACGCCGCGACCGCCGCGATCTGCCCGCGCGTCAGCACCTTGCCGCTCGGGTTGTTGGGACTGTTGAGGTAGACCGCCACCGTCCGGGGCGTCAGCGCGGCCTCGAGCAACGCGGCCACATCGGTGGCGGGATGGTCGTACAGCACCGAGTAGACCGGCACCTCCACCGGGTTGCCGCCGGCCATCGTCACCATCCCCCGAAAGAACGGCCAGAAGGGCGACAGCAGCAGCACGTCGTCGCCGTCATCGACCAGGCTGTGGACGATCGCACTCAGCGCGTTGGTCGCACCCGCAGTCATAAGGATATTGTCGCGCGCGACGTCGAGACCGTTGTCCGCGCGCTGTTTTTCGGCCAGCGCGTCGCGTAGCGGCGCGATACCGAACGTGTCGCAGTAACGGTGAAAATCGGGATGCGCGCGGGCAAACGCCGGCTCCACCGGGATCGCATAGGGCGGCTGCGTGTACGCGTCGCCGATATGCAACCCGACCAGTCCGCTGCCCTGCGCAACCATGCGCGCGCGGAACTTCTCGTAGACGGAACCGGAAATGCGCGTGGTGCGGCTTGCGAACCTGGGGAAACGTGGCATGGCATGGCCTCTCGTCGTTGCAATGAACGTCAGATACAGGCGGGAGTGTACTACAACCGGCAGCGGGGAGAAGAAGGACAGGGAGCGAGGCGGTCTGGAAGCGCTTTGACCACACCGCAGAGGCTGGTGGGCCCCCGCAACGGCCCGCCCGAAGGCGGCACGCTCCCCTGTTCCTTGACTTCAGCGAACAGGAGCGAGTATTGGCGGCGCGCACGCGTGCCGTCAAGCGCTGCGCGCGGTCGCGATGCGAAAAATGGCCGTCATTGCGCGATGCGTGCTACAATTCCGTCTTGCGACAGCAACGCGCGTATGGAAACACGCGGGAGGAGAGTCCGGAAATGTCTGACGATGCATTCGAACGTTCCCATGACAGCCCCGAACCCAACCACGAGGAACGCCTGGAGCTCATCGAAGCGTTGAAGGAAAGTCCCGCGTACCGCGTGGCGTTCGAGGACCCCGACTTCCTGAAGGAAGAGGTGCTGCGTCCGGTTCGACTGCAGCTCGAGTTGCTCAAGCCCGAAATGTTGCTACGGCGTCATCGAATTCGTTCCACCATCGTCGTGTTCGGTAGTGCGCGCATCCTCCCGCCCGAAGACGCCCACGCGGCGTGCGAGGAAGCCGCCGCCGCGCTCGCGCACAAGCCCACTGACGCCGGTCTCGCGACGCTGCTGCGGCGTGCGGAGCGCCAACGCTCGCTTTCGCGCTACTACGAGGAGGCACGCAAGTTCTCACGGACCGTGTCGACCTTGTTCAAAGAGGCCGACCGGCGCGATTTCGTTGTGGTCACCGGAGGTGGACCGGGAATCATGGAAGCCGCCAACCGCGGCGCGTATGACGTGGAGGCGTTGAGCGCGGGATTCAACATTACGCTGCCGATGGAACAGGCGCCGAATCCATACATGAGCCCGGAGCTGTGCTTCCAGTTCCACTATTTTGCGATGCGCAAGATGCACTTCCTGATGCGCGCGGTCGCGCTGGTGGCATTCCCCGGCGGGTTCGGAACACTGGACGAATTGTTCGAGGCATTGACGCTGGTCCAGACACGCAAAGTCGCGGCGATGCCGATCATTCTGGTCGGCCGTGAGTTCTGGAGCCAGCTCATCAACTTTGATCTGCTGGTCTCCGAGGGAACGATTTCCCCCGAGGATCTGCTGTTGTTTTCGATTGTCGAAACCGCGGATGAAGCGGTGCAGCACATCTACGACTACTACGGCCGCACGGCCCCGGATATCACCTGAGTTTGCCCCTGGCGTCGCGCCGGCCCGCCGTGGCATATAATTGAGAGCGACCCCCAAGGAGGCGGTGATCATGAGAGGTTTCCTGATACGCGGACTCGTAACAGCGCTCGGACTGTGGATCGCATCCGCGGTGCTGCCGGGCGTTCATTCCAACGGCCTGCTCGCCCTGATCGGCGCGGGTCTGTTGCTCGGCCTCGTCAATGCAATCGTTCGCCCCATCATTATTCTGCTCACGTTGCCGATCACGATCGTCACGCTGGGACTGTTCCTGCTGGTGATCAATGCGTGCATGGTGGCGCTGGTCAGCAAGATGATGCACGGTTTCGCGGTCGACGGATTTCTTGCCGCGCTGCTGACTGCCGTGATCATTTCCATCGTGAGCTGGAGCGCGAACGGATTCATTGGCTCGCGCGGCGGCTTCGAAGTATTCGGCGGCGGCCGGAGGGCCGGCTGACGATGGAGAGTGGTCACGAGCAGAACCCGCTGCTGCGATTCTCGAACCGGGTCGGCGACTACGCGCGTTACCGCCCCGGCTATCCGCCCGAGCTGATCGTGTGGCTGCGCGACGCGATCGATCTGCGGCCGGCGTGGATCGTGGCCGACGTCGGCAGCGGCACGGGGCTGCTCGCGCGCGAATTCACCGCCAACGGCAACCTGGTGTACGCGGTCGAACCCAACCCGGAGATGCGCACCGCGGCCGAAGCCGCCTTTGAACGCGAGCCCCACTTCGCGAGCATGGCCGGCAGCGCCGAGGCCACCGGGCTGCCCGCCGGTTGCGTCGATCTGGTGTCCGCCGGCCAGGCGTTTCACTGGTTCGACCGCGACGCTGTCCAGCGCGAGTGGCGGCGCATCCTCTGCCCCGGCGGGCGGGTGCTGATCGTGTTCAACTCGCGGCGCATCGGCGCAACGCCATTCATGGGCGCGTACGACCGCTTCCTTGTCGAGCGTGCTGTCGATTATCCGGGTGTCGACCATCGTCGCGTACTCGGCGAGAGTCTGTCTTCTTTCTTCGATGGCATGCAGGAGTGGCACCACCACTTCTTTCAGCCCCAGACGTGGGAGGAATTGCTCGGTGTGGCGATGTCCTCGTCGTACGTCCCCGCCCCGGGTCACCCACGGCACGCGGCGTTCGTGGAGGGATTGAAGGTGCTCTTCGACGAGCACGCCATCAACAGCCACGTCGAGTTTGCGTACGAAACCGAGGCCTACACGGGGTGGCTCGCCTGATCAGCGCCGGGGGCGCGCAAAGACCGCGTCCCACGCCGTCAGCGCCGCCTTGGGGTTCAACTCGGTGTCCACCAGACCGAGCTGCGCGAACAGGTAGAGGATGGAGCCGGGCGGCGGGTTGATGCTGGTGAGATCGAGATCGGTGAATGTCAGCTGGAACATCGCGATCGCGCCCGCGCGGTCCAGCAGTTGTGCCTGCCGCACGATGTAGCGCCGCTGTTCGTCTTCCGACGACACCAGCGTGTCCAGCGTCCCCGATGACCATCCGCCCTCCGTCACCATCACGGGAATCGATCTTCCCGCAACCAGCCCCGCGTAGTAGTCGAGCGGGATGTCTTCCGGAATTTCGAACCCTGCGAGATACGGATACGATGACAACCCGAGTTCCTGGATGAACGGAAAGTCGATGAAGTCGGTGTCGACCCCTGACGAACTTCCGTTGCCAAAGCGCCCCCAGGCATAGTCCACCTGCACACTCACGCTGAGTTTGACGCTGGTGTCGCGCGCGCGCACATCGGCCGCAGCGTCATTGGCCACCTGGCGAATTGCCGCATACAACGCGGGCGACGACAGCCCGCGAATCAGGTTGGTCTCGAGCGCGAGCCCGAGGTGCGCCGGTTTTACGATGCTGTCGATCACCACCGCGTAGCGGCGGAACATCGCCTGAATCTCGGGCTCGGTGATGCTGCGCCCCGCGGCCACCAGTGCGTCGGACTCGCCGGATCGGTTGAGGCCGTTGGCGGGATCCAGATAGAGCCAGACCTCATGCCCTTTGAACCGGTAGTAATTGGCGAGCCCGGCCTGGTCGCGAACCACCAGTGACTCGGCAGGGACGCCGGCCAGCAGCGAGTCCCAGGGAAGCTCGTAGCTCAGGATCGCGGCGTCGGCGCGCAGGGACCACATGTCGATGGCCGCAATCGCCTGGGCGAGGTCGGCGCGAGGTGGAATCCCCGAAAACCCCATCCGGTAGCTGCGGGACGGCGAGCCGGGTACCACCGGGGTCGTGCCATCCTCGCCGCAACCCACCGCAAGCAACGCCATCGCGGTCGCCACCAGTGCTGTTCGGGAGATCGGATGCATGGTTTTTCCCCTGCCGGAGCCAGCAAACCCCGGGCCATTTAGGCATGTCAACGCTTGTTCCGGCAATACGAGCGTTGTATGCTACCTGTGTACCGACTGGCGCGCCGAGGCGCGCTGCTTCATTATGCCATTTCAAATGCTGAATCTGCCGGAACCCATCCAGCGTGCTCTCGACGACGCCGGTTATGAGACCCCGACCCCGATCCAGGCCCAGGCCATCCCGCCAGCGCTGGAGGGTCGCGACATTCTCGGCCGTGCCGCCACCGGCACGGGCAAGACCGCCGCGTTCGCACTGCCGATCCTCGTGGGACTCACGCGGGGTACCGACGTGCAACCGGAACCCGGACTCCCCGCACCACCGCACCACCCGTCGCGCAAGAGCAGCCCGTCGCCACAGCGTGCCATCCGCGCGCTGGTACTGACGCCGACGCGGGAACTGTGCGTACAGAACGAAGAGGCCTTCAAGGATTATGGCAAGTATCTGGACCTGCGGGTGCTCGCGATCTACGGCGGCGTTCCCATCGATCGCCAGCTGAAAAAATTGAAGGCCGGTCTGGACATCGTCATCGCGACGCCGGGACGGTTGCTCGATCACATCGGGCGGCACACCATCGACCTGCGCAACGTCGAGTACTTCGTACTCGACGAAGTCGACCGCATGTTCGACATGGGTTTCATCCAGGACGTGCGCAAGATCATCGCGCGCATCCCGGGTGAGCGGCAAACGCTGCTGTTCTCCGCGACCATGTCGTCGGAAGTCCGCCGGCTCGCCGAGCGCGTGCAGCATGACGCGGTGCTGGTCGAGGTGGGCCAGGAGCAGAAACCCACCGACACCGTCACGCAGTACGTATTCCCGGTTCCGCGCGACCGCAAACTGGACCTGCTGCACCGGCTGCTCGAGAACGAAAACTGGGACATGGTCCTCGTGTTCTGCGGCACCAAGGACGCTGCCGAGTTCCTGACGCGGCGTCTCGCCCACCACGGCATCGACGCCGCCGAGTTGCACTCGAACCGCTCGCAGAAGGAACGGCGCGAAGCACTGGACGGCTTCAAGAACGGTGAGCACCGCGTCCTGATCGCCACCGACATCGCCGCGCGCGGCCTCGACATCGACGGTATCTCGCACGTGGTCAATTTTGACGTCCCGCGCAACGCGGAAGACTACATCCACCGCATCGGCCGCACCGGCCGCGCAGAAGCCACCGGCGACGCCGTGACGCTGGTCTCGTTCGACGAGGAAGAGTTCCTCGACCGCATCGAACAGCATATCGGTAACAAGCTGGAACGCCGCCGCTACGAAGACTTCGACCATGGGGTCGGCCGCTTCGATTCCTCCAAGACGGACATGAGCCGCCTGCACCGCGGGACGCGCCGCTCCTCGAAACGCCGTTACGTCTAAACCGCCTCGTCCTGCCTCCGCCCGCCGCGGGGTTTGCGGGTTGCCCGTCCCACCCCACACCGGCTCGCCGCCTCAGACACCGCGACTGGCAATCATCGGCGCCTCCTGACCGCAACGAGCCCTTCCCGGCAACGCCGCCCTGCAAACGGCAAGCTTCTTGCCGATTGACAACCAGCCGTTCTCAACCGAACCGCGCGGCGGACGTGCACTCCGGCGATTGCGAATAGCTTCGTGGGGAGTCAAACGCACATTTTTTGTCAGGTGTGCCGACTTTCGGAGTGCGCGCCGCGCGAGAACGGTGACCGCGATCGGGCAATGCGGGCGCATCGCCGCGGCGGTCGAAAGGAGCACCATGGGCAACATATTCAGCATGCACGGGCGCCTCAGCCGCCAGCAGTACTTCGTCTATTCCATGATGATCATGGCCGTCACCTACGCGTGCGCGTTTGCAGTCGGCTTTGCAACCGGCGTTTCCGGTTCCGGCATCGAAGCCGCGGGGGCACTGGGCTTTTCCATCGGCATGCTCGGTTGCGTGGCGCAGGCCTTCATCGCCGTGCGCCGTCTGCACGACCTCGGGAAGCCGGGCTCGCACTACTGGCTCTTCCTCGTGCCGTTCTACAATCTCTATTTCGGCCTCGTCCTGACGTTCACGCGCGGCGTGCCGGGTGCCAACGAGTACGGACCCGACCCGGCGGGCGCATAGCCAGGCATGTCCCTCGAAGAGCCGTCCGGAGAAAACCCGGGCGGCTCTTTTGCGTTTCTGGCGATTGTTCTTCCCGGCCGACGCGGCGGTTGTACGGTGAGCGTCCGGTTGAGTAAGCTGCTCGCATGAAAACGCGTTCCTGCGACATCGCCGTGGTCGGGGCTGGCCCGGCCGGCGCCGCCACCGCTCTGTACGCCGCGCGGGCGGGGCTCGATGTGGTGCTGCTCGATCGTCACAGATTTCCGCGCGACAAGATCTGCGGCGACGCGGTCGCACGGAAGAGCGTCGCGCATCTGCGCGAACTCGGCGTGCTGGACCAGGTACGCGCGTGCGCGCATGAGCCGGTGGGCCGGGCGGTGCTCTCGTCGCCCCGCGGGGCGTCCATCGAAGTCGATCTCTCATCGGCCGGCGAACCCACACCACACCTGGTGTGCCGGCGCGAGTTGCTGGACAACGCGCTCGTCGTCGCGGCGCGGCGACATGCAACCGTGCTCGAGGGTGCGCGGGTTACCGACGTCACCCATGATGACGGCCGTGTAACCGGCCTAGGCTACCGCGACGAAAGCGGTGCAGGCGCCGTTCGCGCGCGGGTGGTCGTCGGCGCCGACGGCTTCGACTCCGTGGTCGCACGCCGCCTCGGGCACTACCGTCACGACTCTGCGCGCTGGTGCGTCGCGACGCGCGGGTATTACCGCGGTCTCGACGTCGCCCCGGGCACCGTGGAGGTCCACTTTCTGCCCGAGACCCTGCCAGGTTTCCTCTGGATATTTCCCACCGGCGACGGCATTGCCAACGTCGGGCTCGGTATCGTGCACGCGGAATTGAAGCGGCGCGGCGTGGGGCTGCGCGCTGTCCACGAAGCGGTGCTGGCACTGCCACGTTTTCGGGAGCGGTTTCGCCATACCGAGCGCATCGGGGCCGTGCACGGCTGGAATCTGCCGACGCCGGACTTCGGGCGCACCATCGCAGGAGATGGCTTTCTTCTGGCGGGTGATGCGGCGGGACTGGTGGACCCGTTCTCTGGCGAGGGGATCGGCAACGCGCTGGATTCGGGGCGCGTCGCGGCCGATGTGATTGCGGAACATCTGCAATCAGGCACGAATCTCACGCTCGCCGAGGCGTATCCCGCGCGGCTCTGGCAGACGCTCGACCGCGACGAACTGCGCCTGCACTACCGTCTGCGATCGCTGGCGCGGCACGCCGGCCTGATTGACTTCCTGGTGGGCCGCGCGGCGGCGCGACCCGACGTCCTCGACTGGATTCGCGGCATGACCGCGGCGCGCGACGCGGTGGCGAGCAAGCGCGCGCTGGTCTCCCCAATCACGTACGCGCG
>DASUGO010000089.1:0-2211 GCA_036273975.1 Candidatus Krumholzibacteriia bacterium | reverse complement strand
GCGCGACGACGTCGCCCGTTTCGTATCCGGAGCGCCCGGCCTCGCCGGCCGCCTGGCCGCGTGGGCGTCCGCCGGCAAGACGCTGTTCATCGTGACCAACAGCGAGCCGGACTTCGCGACTGCGGTCCTCGACACGGCCCTGGGTCCCGGGTGGATGGAGCTGTTCCGCGTCGTGATCACCGCCGCGCGCAAGCCGGCGTTCTTCGCGCCTGGCGCGCGCGCGTGGCAGGACGCGCCGGGAACCCGTGCACGTGTGGTCGCCGGTGGAAGCGCGCGGTACGCCGAGACGGTGCTCGGTGCGGCCGGTCACGATGTGCTCTTCGTTGGAGACAACCTCAAGAGCGACGTGCGCGCTGCCCGCGCGCACGGCTGGCAAACGGTACACGTCGTTCCGGAACTGGACGCAACTCCCGCCGCCGATGCAACCGGATGGGGCGACGCGCTCGCGGACGCGGGCTCTCCAACCTGGCTCGCCGAGCTCATCCGAACGCACGCCGATGTCGCGTGCGCGGCCGTCGGTGACCTCCTGACGCTGGATCCGCGGGGCCCCATCGTACCTCCCACCCGCCGGGCAGCGGGTGAAACCGCTTGACAGCGGCCGGTTTGCGCGCAACCATAGGCCTCTGTTTTCCGCTTTTTCATTCCTTACACGGAGTCGATCGCATGCACGCTCAGCAGGAACTCACACAGACCTCGCCAGGAACGGCATTGGATCTCTTTGCACCGCGGACGCGTGCGGCGCGTATCGCGCTCGGCATCGGACTCGCGGTGGGCTTTGCCGGGCTGACCGTGGTGGGCGCGAATATCGTGATACCCATCCAGCCCGTCCCGATTACCCTTCAGACGCTGTTTGTCCTCTTGGCGGGCGCATCAATCGGCCGTGGCTGGGGGACGTTGAGCCAGGCGCTGTATGTGGGACTGGGCGCGGCGGGCCTGCCGCTGTTTGCCGGCGGCGCCTCCGGTCTCGCGCTGCTCGGCGGCCCGACGGGCGGCTACCTGCTCTCGTTCCTGATTGCCCCGTTCATCGTCGGCGCGTTGTTGCGTCGCTCGTCGCGCATCGCCTGGCAGGCCGCTTCCTTTGCGATCGGAACGGTCGTCATCCTTGCGCTCGGCGTGACCCACCTGACCGTGTTCTATACCCACGACGTGGGTCAGGCGCTGACCCTCGGCGTGCTCCCCTTCCTTCCGGGGGCCGTCTTCAAGATCACCGCGGCGGTATCGATTTACCGGTCCTCGCAGGCACTGGCCCGCCATTATCGCGCCCGCCGCGACCCCGCCTGACGCACCCCGCGCAACCGGCACGCATATTGCGTGTCCCGGGCGTATGCTTCGTGCGTCCCGGCATTTTGTTCCCGCTCTCATCGCGCTCCTCGCGAGCGGGTTGTTCTCCGCCTGCGCGGCGACCGGTCCGGGTAGGTCTGCGTCCGGTGACACCGCCAGCGCCGGCTCCCCGGATGCGCCGGCGAGCACCGAGACAAAGGTCGCGGCGCTCGAAGCCGAGGTGGCGCGCCTGCGTATCGAACGCGACCGGGCCACCCAGACCAATACCGTCCTCGAGGATGAGCTTCGCTGGGCACACGAGGACCTGCGCATCATCGAACGCCAGTTTACGGAATTCGAGCACCGACTCACCGAGGACTACGGCAAGGCCGCCGCGGTTTCCGCGACCGCCGAGGCCCGCATCAACCTGTCACGCTCCGTCACCGCGCTTCCCGACTCGACCAACCAACGCGTGACCGCGATGCTCGTCACCGCCGAGAAACTCATCCGCGAGAACAACTACCCCGCCGCTTTGTTCTTTGCGGGTCGCGCCAATCACACCATCAAGAGTGAAGAACGGCGTGCAACCCTCGACGAGGGCTCGCGCCCGATGGTGGTGGCGGTTTCCGCCGCCAATCTGCGACGTGGCCCCGGCCAGAATTACGAGACCATGGAGACCCTCCCTGAGGGAACCCAGGTCGTCTGCATGGACGTGGCGCGCAACTGGTGTCACGTGCGCACGACCGGCGGCGACAGCGGCTGGATTCACGCCTCACTCCTTCGCTGATGGTTGTGGCCGGACAATTGTTCCTGGCACGGGATGTGCCCGGGCGGGGGCATGGGAACGGGATCGCCGGGATGGGTTCCTCCTCACTGCCCCAACCACAACTGCATTCACTTCACGGCCTTGACGCCGGACTGGCCCTTCAAGCGCAAGGGCTTCTTCGTGCG
>DASUGO010000088.1:0-3290 GCA_036273975.1 Candidatus Krumholzibacteriia bacterium | reverse complement strand
ACCCCGACGGCGCAGGCCGGCAAGACCCGGTGCTGGACGACCTGCAGCGGTGGTGAGGCACTGGAGTGCTGCCGTATCGATGGCAAGCTGTTGTGCCGGGTGCTGGTGGGCGGCTGCTAGCCGGATTTGCTGCCAGAATTGGTTCCAAGCATGCCCCGTCCGGGAAGCCGGGCGGGGCATTTTTCTTGTGTGTGCGGTCAGCGCGGTCGCGTGTGTTCGAGTACCCGCTCGAAGAACGCGACATATTTCGGTCCCAGTACCTCGGGCGAAAAGCGCTCGGTGACAATCGCGCGGACGCGCGCGCGCATCGCATCGAGGCGCGCACCGTCCTGAAGCAGCGACCGCAGCTGCGTTTCCATCTCGTCGATGTCGCGCGCAATCACGCCCAGCTGCTCGTTCGCAATCATTCCGTCGACATCGTTGAACGACACCACCGGCACCCCGTGATTCCAGGCTTCGAGGTACGAATTGGGAAATCCTTCCACCGTGGACGTGTTGACGAGGAGCGACGCGTTCTTCAAGAGCGCCAGAACCTCCGAATGCGGCTTCCAGCCGGTCATGGTGAGGTTACCGATATCCCGCGCGGACGCCTCGATGCCCGCGGCGTATTCGGGTTCGGTTCCGGTTGCGCCCCCCACCATCACGAACTGCTGGTCCGGCAGCCGGCGCGCGAGTTCGAGGAACAAATCCGGTCGCTTGATCTTGCGCAGCCCACCGGCCCAGAAAATCTCCCGGCCACGCGCGGCTTCATTGCGTTGAGCGGGTAGCACCCCGTTGGCAATGATTTGAACCGGAACCTGGATGGTGCCTTCGCAGCGCTCTCGTTGCACGTCGTTTTGCACGACGACGCCGTGCGCACGCTTGAGTCCATAGTAGAAGAGCAGACGATCGCGCGGACCATCCACGCGCGCGCTCCCGAGGGCGAGGTCGGTATCGCTGCCGGCGCCGTAAACGAAGCAACGCCGGTGCCGCTTGCAGAACCATGCGGCCAGTCCGGTGATCATTCCCGCGTTCCGCTGGTAGTAAATGTCTGCATCCGCCTGTTCGAGCGCGTCCAGTATCCCCGACATCCGCGGGTGAAAGAACCGCAGGCCCGGGAGCCCGGCTGAGGTGTCGTACGCGTTGAAGGTCTCGTACGGCATGTCGACACCAGGCGGGCAATCCGCGACGACCAGCGAGACATTCATCCCCGCGAGCGAAAGGGCCCGGCAGAGAAACGCGGCCTGGACCTCCGCGCCGCCGTAGCGGGCGCGCGGGCTGGGGTCGTAATACGCCGCGATGTTGAGCGATACGATACAGACTTTCATGGTGCCGAGAGAGTGCCAGTCCTGCTAACTACTTGCAAATAAATATTGTAACACAGGTGCGCCGCGTGTTAGGCTTAACCCCTCTATTCACACGTCCCGCGCGGCGGCTTCCGGAGTATTTTCGTTTGCGGACCATTTTTTCAATCACCGAGGCGCTCGGCGTTCATCGCCTGTTCGCGCGCCTCAATCGCAACAGCCCGATCGTGCTTGCGTTTCACGGCGTCACCGCCGAAGCGCCCGGGCACCTGTGCAACTATCAGGGCAAGCACCTGCACACCCCGCGCTTCCAGCGGCTGATGGAGCACGTGGCGGAACACTACCATCCCGTTGCGTTGTCGCATATAGCGCGCTGGCTGCGGGGCGAGGCGCAATTGCCGGAACGCCCGGTGGCGGTGACGTTCGACGACGGGTATCGCAATGTCCTGACCGAGGCCGCGCCGGTACTGCAGCGGCTCGGAATCCCGGCCACGTTGTTTGTCGTTACGGACTTTGTGTTCCATGGAAAGATGCTCTGGCCCGACCGGTTGATGAGCGCGCTCGCTTTGACGGACGCGGACCGGATCACGCTCCCGGTGGTTGCCGGGGGCACGGAACTCCCGCTCGTGGGCGGTGCGGCGCGGATGGCGGCGGACGTCCGTATTCGCGCGGTGTGCAAGCGGCTGCCGGATGCAGGTCGGATTCAACTCGTGGACGAAATCGTGCGCCGGCTCGCGGTCCCGGAAGCGGATCTGCCGGGCGCGTGGGCGGACCACGCGCCGATCGACGCAGCGGGTCTCCGGGCGCTCGCCGAGTTTGGAATCGACGTGGGCTCGCACACGTGCAGCCACGGCATCGTCGCGCGCTTCGCGTCCGCGGACATGCGGCGCGAGCTCGCGGAATCAAAGCGGGAGATCGAAGCGGCCAGCGGACGTCCGTGCGCGGCGTTCAGCTATCCCAATGGTGCCCCCGGTGACTTTGATGCCGCGACGCGGGCATGCTGTGTGGCCGCTGGATACGAGTACGCAGTGACGACCATCAAGCGCCGCGTCGTCACGCGCGACGACCGCTTTGAAATACCGCGCTGCATCCTGGCTGACAACCAGACGACGGTACCGGAGTTCGCCGCCGAGGTGAGCGGCTTCCCCGGTTTTCTGCGCACGGTCAAGGCACGCGCAACCGGGAGTTCCCGGGAACGCGGATCGATGAACTGACTCCAACCGCGAAGAGGATCTGCATGAGCGGGACGCCATTGCCGGTAGTTGCGTATGAACGCGAACACCACGAAGCCGCGCTGTACCGGTTTGTCGAGAAGGTGCTCGGTGCCGAGAAGTGCGAACGCCGCCGCCGTGTGATCGACACCATGCACACGACGATGCCGGGGCACGACCGCTTTCCGCTCCGCTACGTCATCGTGGATGGCGACCGTGTGGCGGGCAGCATGGGGCATATGCCCGCCGACTTCTGGATCAAGGGAAAGCGCGTCGCGGCGCGCTTCACCCACGACCTGCTCGTCGACCCCGACTACCGGGGCGGGGGACTGGCGCGGCTGCTCGTCGACAACGCGCGCGCGCAGGGCGACTTCTTCCCGGGCGGCATGTGGATGACGCAGCCGTGTCACCAGATTCACGTGAAGTGCGGGTTCGCCGAGGCGACGCCGCTGACCACCTACAGCATGGTGTTGAACCCGGCGCTGTTTGCCGCGCGCAAGCAGCTCTCACCGCTCAAGGCGCTGGTGGCGCGTGCGGGCCTCGGGGTGAGCGGCGCGCTGGCGCTGCGCCGCGCGCGGCGCGATGCCGCGCGGGCCGGGCTGGAGGAGATCAAGCGCTTTGACTCCGGACTCGACCCGGTGTGGGAAAAACTCGGCGCTGGCTATGGTGTCACGCGCGTGCGTGACGCCGCGTATCTGAACTGGAAGTACATGGACCATCCCAGTCTCGTGTATCGCGCACTGGTTGCGAGGCGCGGGGCGGAGGTGGTGGGCTACATGATCTGGCGCCTGGCGCC
>DASUGO010000087.1:0-4907 GCA_036273975.1 Candidatus Krumholzibacteriia bacterium | reverse complement strand
ACGAAGTTGCAGAAATCGTACACGGCGTCCTTTTCGATGCCGAAACGGTCGACGCCGCCGCGCGCGCTGTTCGAGACCACAATAGTCAGGCACGAATGGGGCACCCCGCACAGCACCCCCTCGATCAGCTTCAGGCGTTCGCCCTTGACCGGGATAACGATCGCCATGTCGTTCTGGATGCGGTTCAGTTCGCGGTAGGAGACCGCGCGAATCGCCGGCGACGATTCGGACGGCGTGCCGTCGCCGGGTCCGGAATCGAGTTCGAACACCTTCTGCAGTTCGCCAAAACGCACTGCGCCGACCCGTTCGACGCTTTTGGGCAGTTCAATTCGCATGATGACTCACTCCTGCGTGGCGGCTGGGCCGACGGAGGCGGCGACGGCCGCCCAGTTGTCGCGGGCGTCGCCCGTCAGCAGTCCGATGCCTGCGGCGATTCCGTCCAGGTAGCACTGGACGTGGGCGGGCGGCTCCCACAGACCGGCGTCGCCGTAGCGGAAGCCGTAGCGGGAGGAACTCCCGAGCTTCTCGGTGACGGAACGCCCCGGGTCATAGCCAGTATCCTCGAGGACGCCCGGCGACATGTCATGGCGGCGGGCGATCTCCGCGAACGCGTCGTGCACGTTGGCGCCGTGCTGCGCGGCTTCCTTGGCGCGGAACGCAACGTCCTCGGGAACACCGAGCGCGATGGAAGCGGCGCGGTGAACACGTTTGCGCACCGCGTCGCCGCCGCGCTGGACCTTCAGCTCGGGTGCGATGGCAAAGGCAACGTCAATCACAGCGGGATCCAGAAAGGGCACGCGCAGTTCCAGGCTGTGCGCCATGGATATCTTGTCTTCGCGCTCGAGACATTCCTTGTAAAGGAGGAAGGTGTCCTCCCACGAGCGGTCCACGAATTCATCGTAGCCCTCGCGGTCCACGATGGAGGAGTACCACGGATAGCCACCGAACAGTTCGTCGGCTCCCTGACCGTTCAGGATCACCCGTTCACCGGCCTCTTGCGCCGCGCGAATCGACGCAAATACGGGCAGCGCCACCTCAACCTGGTTGAGGCTGTGGTCCTCGATGGTGTGCATGACTTCAGGGAGCATGGCTTCAATGCTCTCGACCGTCAGCATCGACACGTGCAGCGGGAAGCCGTGCTCCTCGGCGGTTCGCCGCGCCCACACCACGTCGGAGGCGCTTTCGCTGAGTCCGGCCGTGTAGCATGTAAAGGGGACGCCGGTGCGCTGCACGAGGTGGGCGATCAGGAAGCTGTCGACGCCCCCGGAATAGATGACACCCACGCGCGGCTGGCCACGAACACGCTTGCGAACGGCCTCGTCGATCAGACGGGCGTAACGATTGATCGCGCTGCGGGGGCTGGCCAGTGCGGGGTCGGCCGCGGGCCGGTTCGGTTGCCAGAAACGACGCGGCTCCGTGTGTCCGGGCCGCATGATCAGCATGTGCCCGGGCAGCAGCCGCCGGATGCGAGCTTGTTCGCCAAAGACCGCGCGCAGTGCCTTCTTCTCGGAAGCGAATGCCACCAGGTCGCCGAGTTCCGCGGTGTAGAGCTGGCGAACCCCGATGCGGTCGCGCGCAATCACGGTCATATCACCGTCAGTCACCGCCAGCGCATACACACCATCCAGGTGGGGCAGTACCTTCTCGACCGCGGCCACGAGGTCGCCGCTATAGACGTCCTCGATCAGCCGGCACAGGACTTCGCTGTCACTACCGGTGACCAGCGGTGCCGGCCCCTTCAGGTCGCGCCACAGTTCGCGGAAGTTGTAGATCTCGCCGTTGTGCAGCAGATGAAGCTTTCCGTCCGCGGACGCGAACGGCTGGATTCCCTCCGAGCTGCCCGTGATCGCCAGCCGGACGTGTCCCAGTCCCGCGGTGCCGCGCTGGTTGGCAAAGTTGATGCGGCCGATCGATCCACGGCGCTGGCACACACGCCCCACGACGATGCCGGCACCGTCGGGTCCGCGGTGATGCTGCGCCTCCAGCATTGATTTCAGAAGCGGGCCCAGGTCGCGGGAGTGGGCGCTCACCACGCCAGCAATACCGCACATGGTCAACGTCCCCCCGTGTGTTCATCCGGCGGTCCACCGATCGATCGCGTGTCCATCAGGTCCACGATTCGCTGCAGCGACAGCGCGATGGCGGCCTGTTCGATTTCCGGCAGCGACTTGAGGGCCGTCGCCAGTCCCTCGTGCAGCGGCGATGGTCCCTGTCCGACCAGTTGGATACCGGTCGGCGTCGCGGTGACGTTCACGACGCGACGGTCGCGCATGTCGCGCAGGCGCATGATCAGCCCCTTGCCCTCGAGCCGGTCGAGCACACCCACGACGGTGCTCGGACTCAGGCTGACACGTGCGGCAATCTGTTTGATCGAAATCGGCCCATCGGTGACGATGGCAACCAGGCAAACCAACTGGGGCGCCGTTATCTCGTGTGTCAGCCGCAGGCGCTGCGAATGGATGTCCATTCCGCGGACGATGCGCCGCAACGCGTGCAGGATGTGGATGTCATAGCGCGCCGGGGGGATGGCGTCGCCCTCGCCGCGGGATATCGGGTGCGGGCCGTCGCCGCCGGAGCGATCGTCGGAAAAAGCATTCATGGGACTCCTCAATATTAATTAGAGTTGAAATTGATTCACTTCAACGTAACTGATAGAGTCGGGGGTGTCAACCCGCGCCCCCGGGTCGCGTATATCGATGTAACCGCAATTGATCAAATTGGTTACATGGATACGTGGCATCGCCCTCGACTTGATATCTCTTGACCGGTTCCACCAGGAGGCCCGCCATGACCCGACGGACGCCGTCGACCATCTTCCTCGTCCCGCACACCCACTACGACGTGGTGTGGGCGATGACCAAGGACGACTACCTCCGCATCCACAAGAAACTGCTCCGGCAGGCGCTGGACATGATCAAGCGCGGAGAGTTCAAGTTCCTGGTGGAGCAGACGTACCTGCTGGAGCAGATCGAATCCGACGACCCCGCGATGTTCGCGGAAATCCGCGACGCCATTCGCGACGGGCACCTCGAAATTGCCGACGGCGAGTACCTGATGCCGGATCCGATGATTCCGGCGGAGGAGGTGCTGGTACGCGAGATCCTGTTCGGAAAGCTCTACTGCCGCGAGCGGTTCGGAATCGATGTACCGGTGGCGTGGATGTCGGACGGATTCGGGCTCAACGCGCAGTTGCCGCAGATCTATCGCAAGTCGGGATATCGGTGGCTCGCGTTTCGGCGCGGTCTGCCGCGTTCGGTGGGGTCGCGAACCAGCGAGTTCATGTGGGAGGGGCTCGACGGCACCCGGATTCTCGCGCACTGGATGCCACTGGGGTACCGTGCCGGGCTCGACCTGAAGAAATGGGACGAGAGTTTTGCCGCCCTCGATGCGCTGGCGGCCACGCCCAACGTGTTGATGCCGTGTGGGAGCGGCGGCATGTTGATCCAGGAAGAAATACCCGACGCGGTGCGCGAATGGAACCGGCAGAAGGGCAAGCCGGAAATGCGCCTCGCGAACCCGCGCGACTTCTTCGAGGCGGTCGACCGCGCCGGCGAACCGCCCACGGTGTTTCGCGGCGAACTGTACAGCGCGGATCTCGAGGACATCTTTCCGGACGTCGTGTCCAGCCGCATCTCGCTCAAACTCGCCATCCGTGATTGCGAGGATCTCATCAAGTCGGTCGAGAAGGCGGCCGCAGTGCGCTATCTGCACGGACTCCCGTACCCGGTCCGGCGTCTCACGGCGGCCTGGAAGAAGATGCTGTTTCTGTCCTTCCACGACGTGGTGCCGAGTTGCGGCATCGACGAGATCTACGACGAGGCGTGGCAGTACGTGGCCGAGATCCGAGCGCTGGCGAAGGAATTCTACGGGACGGTGGTGGACACGCTGCCCAGTGGCAACGGCGGGGGCGTCGGTATCATGGTGTTCAACCCGCACAGCTGGGAAGTGACCGACTGGGTGGAGGTGGAACTCAAGCTTGGCACCGGATGGACCACCGAACCGGGCGTCTATTTCGACGGCAAGGAGGTCGTCAGCGAGGCGCGCGATGTCCAGCGCTGGGACGATGGTTCCATCCAGCGCGTGCGACTGGGCTTCGTGGCAACCGCTCCGTCGATGGGCTACCGCGTCTACGACGTGCAGCCGCGGAGCAGGAGTTTTCGCAGCAACAAGGTCAAGGTCAATGGCGACGTGGTTTCGAACCGCTTCTTCGAGGTGCGTGTCGACAAGCGGGGGATTCTGGAAGTGCAGGACCGGGACGGCAACGACATCCTGCGCGGAAACGAGGTGGTCATCGACGCCGAGGTGGGCGATCTGTACTTCCACCGCAGTTTCCTCGACCAACCGCTCGGGTCCGAGAGCGGGCCAGGAATACGATTTGGCGCCTTTCGCCCCGAGGGTTTGCGGATCGAGAAGGGGGCGGTCCGCTCGACGATCACCTTCAAAAACGCGTTCTACTGTCTGCGCTGGCCGTATTACCTCACGGACAAATACGAACCGTTGCTGTACCGGCAGAAGACACTCGAGGTCACGAAACGCGTGATCATCTACAACGACATCCCCCGCATCGATTTCTTCACCGAGCTCAATCTGACCCAGCCGCACGTGCGCGTCCGCCTGCGGTTCGACACGTGCATGGCTGCGCCGGCGTACACGCGCGAAACGCAGTTTGGCGCGGTGGAGCTTCCGTACGCGCGAACCCTCGAGGAGGGGGTCAAGATGCCCTCTCTGACGTGGCTCGCCGCTGAAGAGGGCGAACGTGGCCTGGCCTTCTTCACGAAGGGTGTTCCGATCAACGAGGTCAAGGGCGGCGACATCTACTCCACGCTGCTGCGCAGTGTCTCCGTGCTGAGCGCCGACGGGGTGAGCGGCCCGCTGATCCCCACGCCCGGCGCGTTGGAACTGGGCCA
>DASUGO010000086.1:0-9765 GCA_036273975.1 Candidatus Krumholzibacteriia bacterium | reverse complement strand
GCCAAAACAGTCCGGGGCGTCGTTGGTGATCGTGGGCGTGGTGTCGCACACGTCGTTGGCGGTCGCCGAACTCAGGAACACCGCGATCAGCGAGTCCGTCTTGGCCGCGCCACAATGGCTCGAGCACTCCACCACGATGTCTGCGGGACACGTGATTTCCGGCGCCGTGGTGTCCTCAACCGTCACGTCCACGTAGTCCGTGTCGTTGTAGGTTCCGTCGAATACGACCAGCTGCACCGTCGTGGTCCCATCCGGGAAATTGCCCGTGGGCTGCTGGAGGGTGGCGTCGTCGAACGTGATCCCGGTCGCGGACCACGCGTAGGTAAGCGCGTCCCCATCCGGATCGCTCGACCCGGATCCGTCCAGCATCACCGGCGTGGTCGTCGGCGACGTGCACTCCGCGACGATGTCGGTCCCGGCGTCGGCCACCGGCGCGCAGCCGGGCGTGAGCAGGTTGGGGCGCAGGGTCAGCAACGTCGCCAGGATCTTCGTTTCGCTCTGCGGCGAGAAGGTGTCGCGACACGCCTTGGGGGCGTACGACATCATCTGATGGGTGTCGGGGTTATAGGAATCGCCGTTGCCATCCGTCTCGCTGCCGTTGTAAACGCAGCTCGAGTTGATGTTGGTCCCCTCGTCCAGCCCCGGGTCCGCCGGGGTATCGCATAGCTTGTCACCGGCGGTGGAACAGTTGGATCCGTCGACCAGTTCGGCGCCGAACGCCGTCTCGTGGGTGTGGAACAGGTCGAAGAAGTGCCCGAGTTCGTGCGGGAACGTGGACGGATTCCCCGACGTACCGGTGCAGTCATTGTTCATCGCCACGCCCTGCGGGGACGAGGTCGTGAACGAACCGCGCCCGCACAGGCCACCGTCCTCGTTGGAGAGATTCGGCGTGAAGTACACGTTGATTGCATTCGCAACCACGTTCTCCTGAATCATCGCGTCGATTTCGGCGTCGGTGTTGACGTTGTAATAGTAGTCATCGTCATCGATATAATCGACGCTGCGCAGCAGGAACTTGATACCCGTGTTGACGTATGCGGTATTGCAGTCCGCGATGCCCTGGTTGAGCCGGGCCAGCGACAGACCGCCGCTTCCTGCACTGGTTCGAACGATGTGCGCCGCGATACCGACGCAGTAGGGTGCGGGCGGCAGGTTCTGCGGCAGAACCGTCGGCCCAAACTGCGCCTCGCGGGCCTGAAACGCCGCAACCTCCGTCGACGTCAACTCCGTCCCGCAGCGCCACGGGGCCGGGGTTTCGGAACCTGCGTCGGATGGAGAAACTCGGGGTAATGCAGAGAGTACTGCCAGTAATGCCACTATTGGGAGAAACCGTTTCATACGGATCCCTCCTGGGGTTCGGGTTTGTGGCTGGCGATCACGATGCAGCTATTCGCCGCGGTAAGGCGGCCATGCTATCATCCGTGTCTTCGCGAAATCAACCCCGGAAAGGAACGTATGCGCAAAATTCATCTGCTGATCGCCACCGCCACCGTCGTCGCAATTGCGTGCGGCACGCGCAGCCGGGCCGGCGACGACGCGATCGTCGTGCGCTGTGGGGTGAACATGGGTATCATCGCCGACGATGGTGTGCGTACAGACTGGGGGGGCAGCGCCGCGTGGACGGCCGAACTGCGCGCCGACACCCTGAGCCTGCGGCGCACCGGAAGGTGCGGCGACGAATGCACTTATACCGAAGAAGTTGTATTGTCCGATGTGGGATCCGCGTGCCCTCGCCTGGTTGCGGCGCGGCGCATCCGCCGCGAGTCCGGTTCTCCCGCCGGCCGGACCGAAACCGTGCTGCGCGCGGCGCACGGGACGCTGGATATTCAGGACTGGAAAGTCCCGTATGGTCGCGTCAGCGGCCGGCTGCAGACGGAACTGGCGCTGACGTTCTTGGTTGAGCTGGATTCACTGGAGACGGAATGAGACAACGCCTTGTCGGAATCATTGTAATACTGGCCGTCGCGGGGATGGTGGCCGCGATTGCGTGGCAGCGCCGTGAGTCGCCCACCGTGCGCCATGACCGCATGGTGCGGGCATTCATCGCGGTACTCCCGGACAGTCTGGACTCGGAACACCGCCTGGAGATCGCACAGTTGTTCAACATGTTCTACCTGCGCGCGGACAAAGGTGAAGTATCGGCGGCGGAAGTCGACCGCATCACCGGCGAGCTGTCGGACTACATTGCGAGCGGCACGATCAACGGCAAGGATCTCGTGCATTTCATGGCGGACGTCGGCTACACGACCTACAAGGACGACCCGCGCTACAACCTCGAGGACAAGTCGGTGGACCACCCGATCCTCAACCCCGGTTCGGCGGAGTACCCGATGGCCTTCGACTCGACGCAGTACGATTCGGCGTTCTGGGCGGACTATGAAAAATGGAAGAAGGAACACCCGGAGCTGGCGGACTCAACCATGTACCAGCACCTGATGGATAACTAGCCGGGGGTCAGCGGGGCGCGGAGGGGCGGCCGTCGTTGCTGAGCACGAGCCGCTTCAGCACCTCGCGTTCGACGTCGCGGAAATTTCGGAATTCGACGTGGGCGATGTTCTTCTCGCGGCAATGACGGAGGAGGTCGCCCTTGGCAAACACGAGATCTGCACTCTCACACGGACAGCGGTCCGACAACCCGTCCCCCACGTACACGATGAAATACCCGTTCTGCCGGTAGCGGAACAGGTGGTGGGTCTTGCAGCAGCCGCAGTCGGTGCACTCCAGCAGGTTGTACCAGGGAAACTCGACCTTCAGCGTCTCCGCCTCCAGCCGCAGCCGGTTGGAGAAGAACTCGATCTCGCCCAGCCCGTTACGGATCAGAATCTTTTCGATGTAGTAGTCGAGCCCGTCGCTGAGCACGACGACCTCGATCCCGCGCTGGCGGGCGAAGTCGTGGAAATCCTTGAAGTAGGGATCAAGCGCGCGTGACTGGACGAAGCGGTGGAGCTCCGTGTCGGAACATCGCGCGAGCGACGCCTCCTGCTCCAGACACTCGCGCGAGGATATCTCCCCGCGCTTCCACTTCGACACCACCTCCGCCGCGTCGCCGTGCGCGGCGAAGGTCCGGAACAGCAGGTTGCCCACATCGTCCTGGGCAACCGTGCCGTCAAAATCACAAAGGACGGCGATCTTGCGCATCGCATTCACACGATCAGGAGGTCGCGCACCGGGGCGCTACCGCGTGACCGATGCCTTCTTGACGCTCTTCTCCTGCTCCGCGTAGCGGTACATGTCCTTGAGCGTCGGATTCTTGTCGATGATCTTCAGCGTCTCCTGGATATCAGGATCGTGGTCGAGAACCACACGATACATGGCCTTGCGCCCGAACTTGGTGTTGACCGCTTCGCGCGCAATCATCGTGCGGATGTAGTCGACGTTTTCGTCCGTCAGCTCTTCCTTCTTGTACTCGAACTTCTTGCTCGCGAGGAACTTGTAGAAATCGTTGAGGATCGCATCCGTGGCACGGAAGTCCTCCTTGATCTCGTGGCCTTTCAGGTAGTCCACAGCGAACGAAAAGCCCAGTCCATCGCGCTCGAGGCGGCGCATCAGGTCCGTGTACTCACGCACCGGGAAGTCGACATCCGGCGTGATACCGCCACCGCCGTAGACAATGCGCCCGCTCGACGTGTAGTAGACCGGCTTTTCCTGGGCCTCCTGGAGATCCTTGACCTCGGACGTCTTGCCGTCGGCCTGCGGCGTCGGCGCGATCTCATCGTCTTCTTCCATTCCGCCGTCGTTCATCGCGGTGACGTTGTCGCCGTCGTGATGCTTGCGGTCATCCTTGTGGATGCTGCGGCCGGACGGCGTGTAATACTTGGCGGTCGTCAGCTTGACCGCTTCGGAGTCCGACAACTGGAAAACGGTCTGCACGGTTCCCTTGCCGAACGATGTCTGTCCCACCACGAGCGCCTGATCCCAGTCCTGCATGGCGCCGGCGAAAATCTCCGACGCGCTGGCGCTGTTGCCATTGACCATCACGACCACCGGGTAACCCGAGTGCACGTGACGGTTCGCCGAGTAGTACTTGCGGTTCGAATTCGACAGGCGTCCCTTGGTGTAGACCAGCAACTTGTCCTTGTCGAGGAACAGTTCGCTCACCTCGGTTGCCGTGGAGAGCAGACCGCCCGGGTTGGAGCGGAAGTCCAGGACCAGCGCGCGCATCCCCTGCCCTTCGAGTTCGTCCAGAGCGTCTTCCATTTCCTGCGCCGTCTTCTTGGCGAAGTTCGAAACGCGCATGTAGCCCACGCCGTCTTCGAGCATACCGTGATAGGGAACGCTGGACACGTTGATGATCTCGCGCGTCAGGACGTACTCGACCGCGTCGCTCTGTCCCGGCCGGCTCACTTTGAAGTGCACCTTGGTGCCGGGCTCACCGCGCAGGTAACCCACCGCCTTGTCGACCGCCCACCCCTCGGTCGCCATGCCTTCGATTTCCGTGATCTGGTCGCCGCCACGGATGCCCGCGCGCTCGGCCGGTGTGCCGTCGATGGGTGACATCACCGTGGGATAGTTCTCGCGGAACGAAATCAGAATTCCGAGTCCGCCGAATTCGCCGCGCGTGCTCACCATCAGGTCTTCGTACTCGAGACCGGCGAGATACTGGCTGTGCGGATCGAGCTCGCCGAGCATGCCTTCGATGGCCTTCTCGATGAGCTGATGGGTGTCGACTTCGTCGACGTAGTTCTGGGAAACCTTCTCCAGAATGCGGGTGAAGATTTCAAGGTCGTGATAGACGTCGGTCTTCTGTTCCTTGGCCTTGCTCTGGCCATAAGTACCGACAGCCGCGAGGCTGACCGCGAGGAAAGCAAGAATGACAAACAGACGGTGGTGGGTGAAGCGCTTCACGGAAGCCTCCTAGGCTCGAGGAAAACGACGGCTAACCGCCGCCGTTTCCGGCATTTGCAACATACATTCCATTTCCCCGCGCTCGGGCCATCGGAAGACTCCCCGGACAGGGAAGTCACGCGCCGAGGCCCACCTAAGCGGCCGAAATATAAATGAATCGCCGGGGAGGGGCAACCGGACCTTTTCCACGGGCCGGGCGGCTGCTATTGTGATGCGGCGCCCGGTTACCGGGCCGGATGACCCACTATGCCGCGGGAAGCACGATTCATCGTTTTCGAGGGACTGGACGGGGCGGGAACCACCACCCAGGCCGCCAGGCTTCAGGCATTGCTTACGCGCGCGGGCGTCCGGAGTTTCCAAACCCACGAACCGACTCCCGATCCCATCGGGACATTCATCCGTGCCCTCCTCACCGGCAAGGAACGCGCGCGCGACGGGTCCCCCTTCCGGCCGCCGGAACGCGCGCTCGCGCTGCTGTTTGCGGCCGACCGCCTGGCACACTCGGACCTGATCCGCGCCCACCTCGCGGCCGGAGAAACCGTCGTCTGCGACCGCTACGTCTTTTCGTCGATGGCGTACCAGACGCTCGATCCATCCATCCGCGCCGAGTGGGTGGTCGACATCAACCGCGGCTGCGCGATCCCCGACATCACGATCTTCCTCGCGGCCCCCGCGGATGTATGCCTCGCGCGCGTCGCGGCGCGGCGCGACGACACGACGATCTACGAAAATCGTGAACACCTGGAGACAGTCGCGCGCAACTACGAAGCGCTGCTGCCTCAGTACGCGGCGAGTTTCGGGAAAGTCGTGCGGATCGACGGTACGGCGGGCGTCGACGAGGTACACGCCCGCACACTGGAAGCTCTGGAACTGGAGTAGGCATCACCGCGCGCGGCGCGGCCGGCCGGGGGGATCAGCGCGACGCGGCGACGCGGGCCGCTGACCGGTGCAGATCAGCGCGATGCGGAGGCGCGGTGGACGTGGCGAACCCGCTGGACCACGGTGAACAGCGAGGTCGCCGCCAGCAGAATCATCACCGCCATCAGGAAACGATATCCCGCGATCAGTCCGATCGCGAGCAACGCGATCCGCTCCGGGCGCTCCATCACGCCGACCTTGCACTCGATGCCGATTCCCTCCGCGCGCGCCCGCGCATAACTCGTCAGCACCGATCCCATCAGCGCAAGCAGAATGACAACCGGTTCCCACGCGGCGTAGCCGTTGGCGCGCCCCACTACGTACAGAATGATCCCGCCGAAGTAGACGAATTCGCTGACGCGGTCGAGCGTGGAATCGATGAAGGCGCCGAACAGAGATGCCTTGCCGGTCCGCCGGGCAAGGTCACCGTCGAGCACGTCGCACAGTCCCGCGATCAAGAGGAAGACGCCGCCGCCCAGCAGCGAACCGCGCGCCACCACCACCGCACCCCACGCACTGAACGCCACCCCGAACAGACTCACGAGGAGCGGCGAGACGCCGAACGTCGCCAGCGCGCCGACCACCGGGTCGAGCAGCCTGCGGGCACTGTTCTGGAACGCTCTCTTGTCCATTCTTGTCGTGCTGGTGGCCATGGTTTGCGTCGACGTCGTTACGCGCGGGACGCTATCACCGAGTATTCGCGGGCGTCAAGCGCCCTGCGGATCGGCACCGGTATCCTCCGCGGTCTCGTCGTCCGGCCCGTCGTCACGCCGGCGCTTGCGCCAACCCAGTCCCTTGACCACGAGCACAAACTCGCCGCGCTCCTGGCGCGGGCCGAGCTTGTCGCGCACTTCGGACGCGGGGCCCCGCACGATCTCCTCGTGCAATTTGGTGAGTTCGCGCGCCACGGCGATTTCGCGATCGGGAAAACGCGCCGCCACTTTTTCCAGCACCCTGCGGAACTGGTGGGGCGAAACGTAGAAAACAGTCGTGCGCTGCTCGGTCTCCAGCGCGTCGATGGTCCTTGCGAGTTCGCCGGGTTTACGCGGCATGAACCCGACGAACACAAACGACTCGCAGGGAAAGCCCGACAGCACCAGCGCGGGCAGAATCGCGCTCGGCCCCGGCGCCATCGTCACCGGTACGCCCGCCGCGAGCGCGGCCCGCACCAGGAAGAAACCCGGATCCGAAATCCCGGGCGTGCCCGCGTCGGTGATGAGCGCCATGTTCTCGCCACCGAGCAGCCGTTGCACCAGGTCCGGCGTAATGCGGGCCTCATTATGGTCGTGGTAGGGCTGGAGCGGTGTGGTAATGCCGAGGTGACTCAGCAGACGCCCGGAGTGACGCGTGTCTTCCGCGAGGATCACGCGGGCGGACTTGAGCACATCGATGGCGCGCAAGGTGATGTCGCCCAGGTTGCCGATGGGCGTGGCGACGAGCGTGAGGGTTCCGGGTTGTGACATGGAAAACTTACTCGGTCCGCGGACGGCGGACCGGACGGCGCCGCGTCAACGGCGCCCGATTGCGAGCAACGCCTCACCCGCGCGTTCGACATCGGCGGCGCTGACGTCGAGGTGCGTGACCATGCGGATTCGTCCCGCGCCGAAGGCAACCGCGAGGACGCCGCGTTCGCGCAACGCGGATAGCAGCGCGTCCACGCTGAACACCGTGGAGTCCACGCGAAAGACGACGATGTTGGTCTCGACCGGCACGTCGAGCGACAACCCCGGCACCTGCCGGATGAACGATTCCAGGCGCCGGGCGTTCGTGTGATCATCGGCCAGCCGGGCGACGTGGTGGTCGAGCGCGTGCAGCGCCGCCGCGGCCAGGATACCGCCCTGACGCATGCCGCCGCCGAGGCGTTTGCGCAGCCGCCGCGCACGCGCGATTACCTCTGCGCGCGCAACCAGAATGGATCCAACCGGCGCACCCAGCCCCTTCGAGAAGCACATGCTGAGTGTATCCGCGCACGCCGCGTAGTCGGCAATGGACACGCCGGTGGCGACGTGCGCGTTCCACAACCGTGCGCCGTCCAGGTGAACGCCCACCCCGGCCCGTTCGGCCAGCGACTTCACGCGCCGCATCTCCTCCAGCGGGTAGATGCAGCCGCCCGCGCGGTTGTGCGTGTTCTCCATCGCGATGATGCGGGTGCCGGGCGTGTGGAGAGATTCGGTCTTGATGTGGGGTTCGACGAGTTCCGCGGTCAGAATGCCGCGCTCGCCGTCAAGCGCGTTGAGCTGCAACCCGTGCAGGGCCGCGGCCGACGACACCTCGTAGTTCATGATGTGGCACTGGCGATCGAGGATCACTTCGTCGCCGGGATTGGTCGTCGACGCGAGGCCGAGGAAGTTCCCCATCGTGCCGGAGGGAACGAACAGCGCCGCCTCCTTGCCCGCGAGCGCGGCCACGCGCGCTTCCAGCGCCAGGATGGTGGGGTCGTCGCCGAAGACGTCGTCCCCCACCGCGGCGTCCGCAATGGCACGGCGCATGGCCGGGGTCGGCCGCGTAACCGTGTCACTGCGCAGGTCGATGAATGCTCGCGGGGTCTCCGTCATTGGGAAAGCGAAAAAAGAACAGACCCGGCACCGCCCACCAGGGCGACACCGTTCTCATTCATATAGGGAGATGGCGAAGCTATACGTTGGCGACGAGATCCTTCAGTTCCTTCGACACCTTGAAGACAGGAACTTTTCGATCCGGAACCGGCACGGCGTCTCCCGTGCGCGGATTGCGCGCCATGCGCGACTTGCGATGCTTGACCTTGAAAGTCCCGAAGCCGCGAATCTCGTAGTGCTTGCCTTCGGCGAGCGCCTTCGAGATCGATTCGAGGAAACTGTCCATCGCCGTCGCGACGTCCTTCTTGGTCAGACCAGTCTTGCTGGCGATGTCTTCTACGATTTCGGCTTTGGTCATCGGGCAAGCCTCCTTCTCGAGATCCGGGTTCGAAAATGCCCGCGGGGGGCGAAACCGTCGTCGGCCATATTGCCCCATAACTCGTGTAACGTCAAGGGGTTTTTGGCTACACCGGGAAACGCAATGGGCCCCCTTCAAAATGAGAGGGAGACGGGACGCAATGCGCCACGATGGGGATTCGCGGGGACGTTTGCGCGCAGCGCACGTGCGGACCGCACCGCCCCCGCTGCGCGAGCGATGAGAACAAGGCGTCCCTATGCGACACGCCGCGCATTGGTACGTCAGTTGCTGAAAGAACCAACCGTGCTGCGGGGTAGTCGCCGCTTAACACATCCGTTGTACGTAGTACACCGCACTATCCCGCAGCCACGAGAATTTGCAAGCAAGCACAGGGAGCGACCGGGAAGACCGCCCCGTCCGCACCCGTCAATTCAGGAGGCTCTCATGAAGGCGTTTCGCAAGCACGTCATGCTCGCATTCGCGACGCTCGCCCTGACCGCGATGCTGGCCGGTTGCGCTGACGACACGACGGCGCCGATCCAGCAGGACGAAGCGCCGGTGCTCGCGCCGACGAATGTTCAGGCTGAGATCGTCAACGGCGGTGACATCCGGATCAGCTGGAATCCGAGTACGCAGATCAATGTCCGCGGCTACAACGTCTACCGTCTCGATCGAAACGAAAGCGCAATTCTCCGGCTCACGCAGTCGGCCACAACGGCGTTGTCGTACACCGACGGTGGCGCGGCCTATTCGCATGAGTACGAGTACCGCGTGACGTCGGTCAGCAGCAAGGACACCGAAAGCAACTACGCATCGGTCGTGATCACGAACCGGACTGCGGTCCCCAACCGCAAGGGCCAGGATCCGGAGACGCAGAAGTAGCCTGCAACCTCGAGGCAGGCGCGTAGGAGAGAGCCTTCCCGGTGAAGCGGGAGGGCTCTTTGCTTAGGTTGTGGCCGGAAAATTGTCCCTGGCACGGGATGTGCCTGGGCGGGGGCATGGGAACGGGATCGCCGGGATGGGTTCCTCCTCACTGCCCCAACCACAACTGCATTCACTTCACGGCCTTGACGCCGGACTGGCCCTTCA
>DASUGO010000085.1:0-6943 GCA_036273975.1 Candidatus Krumholzibacteriia bacterium | reverse complement strand
TACGAGTCCCGCGGGATGAATCCATTCGAATACGCGCCCGGGAAGGTCATCAAGACGTACTACCAGGTGCCGGTCGATGTGCTGGAGGACGACGCCGAACTCTCGCAGTGGGCCCGCGCAGCCGTGGGCGCCCAGAAGCGCCGCGGTGCTGGCAAGGCCACGAAGAAGAAGCCGCGCAAGATCGAAGCCCGGCCGCGCAGGAAATGAGGATGAAAATGAAGACAGCATGGATCGTTGCGATGACGTTAGCCGTCGCGTCGCCGGGATTCGTTACTCGCGCGAATGCGCAGAGCTGGTCGCAGTTCGACCACCACTGGCACGATGGAAAAGCCGAACTGGACGGCTACCATCTGGTGGTGTCGCGCTATGGCCAGGACCGCAAGGCGACCGCGGTGATGGTGTTTGTGACCGAGCCGTTCAGCGAGGCGAAGCGGGTCAAGGTGGACGACCCCACCGCCAACCCGGCCGACACGTTCGATGCACTCAAGCTCAACCTGGTGCGCGATTTTCAAACCGGCATCTACGACTACAACACGATGCTCTCGGTGTTCGTGCGCTCGGCAACCATGGAGCCGGTCAAGGTGTCGTTCTCCAGTTCCGAGTGGTGCGGACACGTCTACTCCGAACTGATTTTCCAGCCCAAAGCCATCCGCGGCCAGTACCTGAGCTACTTCGAGGGCGAGTCCGGTCCGGTCAACCTGGGACGCCCCACCGGCGGTATCACCGAAGACGAGCTGTTCATCGCCCTGCGCGGACTGCGGCACGACTTCATGGCCGCCGGCGAGACGAAGACGCTTCCTTATCTCCCCGGTTCTTTTTATTCGCGCCTGACGCACAAACCATTGGAGTGGACGCAGGCAGTGATTACGCGTGCGAAGGGAACCGAATCGGTGACGGTCCCCGCGGGGACGATGGAGAGTTTTCGCTACGACGTGAAGATCGCCGACGGACGCGCGGGCGTGTTTTACATCGAGAACGAGTATCCGCACCGGATCGTGCAATGGTCACTCGCGCCGGACGTGCGCGGAGAACTCACCGGCTCGGCGCGCCTGCCGTACTGGATGGCACACGCCGAAGGCGACGAAAAGTATCTGAAAGACCTCGGTATCGCGCCGCGTCAGTAGGGGGCCTCCGTGACTTTTGCCCGTTGACGGGTGAGAGATCCGCTAAAGCGTCCGCTTGACATTATTGTGGACAGCGATATCCGATGTCTGATATGCTGTCCACCGTGCTGCAAGAGCCACTTCGCGCGCGGGGGAGGCGCGCTTCGGCATGAAAATCACTGCGCAGCCTGTTTTCAAATCGACGTTGGCCACCGTTCGCGCGGAGGCGGGGGGCTGGCGGGTTGATGCGCTCATATGCATCTGCCTCGTCGCCCTGGCCCTGATCTACACCCGGGCCTTCTTCGATTTCTCCCGGTTTCCATCTGAAGACGCCGCCATGCTCATGCGGTATTCGGCGCACCTCGCCGCGGGGCAGGGTTGGGTGTGGAATATTGGTGAGCCGCCTCTCGACGGCGCGACCGATTTTCTCCTGGTGATCGTACTGGCGGCGCTGCAAAGGGCCGGGTTGTCGCCGGAGCGCGCGGTCCACGCGACCTGTTATTTCGCCCACATCTGCACAATCCTGCTGGTTTACGTCGGTTCGCGCCGGTTCTTTGGAGCGCCGCGCTGGGCTGCGTTGATATCGGCCGCCTTCCTCGCCGTGGGGCTCGGCACGCTGTATACCGAGGCCTACTTCGGCACGGCGTTCTTCGCATTCCTCATGTGTGCCACGTGGTTTGTGGCAATACCGGCCGCACGCGGTGACCCGGGACACATGCGCTCGCTCGCATTTGCCCTCGTGGCGTTCATGACTGCGCTGGGCCGCCCCGAGGGGCTCCTGTACTCGACTTTCGTTCTTTGCGCGCTCCTCTACGCGAACGGCTGGCGGAGCGCGCGCCGAACCACGCTTTACTTTTTCGGTGTGTTCGCGCTTGCCGGCACCGCCTATCTGCTCTGGCGCGTGTCATATTTCGGGGATCCACTGCCGAATCCGTTCTATGCGAAGGGCGGCGGTCACCTGCACACGCAGTCATTGCGCATCTCGGTGGGAAATACCCTGTTTCTGTCCTTCCCGTTTATCCTCGCGCTTGCTTATGGGCTGGTCACCGTCGGGTTGTCCTGGTTCACCACGGAGGATCGGGCAGTGCGGTGTGTGCGGGCGTTTGGCGTGGCATTCCTCCTGCTCTTCGGCCTCGCTCTTTTGCACGCTTCTGATCCGAGCATGCACGCGCAATTGGTGCTTGGCCGGTACTCCAGTAAATACACCTGGATAATGGGCATCCTCCTGGTCTCCGGTGCCCTCGGTATGCTGGGGGCTGGCATCATCGGCCGGGCGCTGCACAGATTGGTGGACGGCGTACTTTCCGCCCTGGGGACGTCACAGTCGACGCGCGAATACCTGCGGGTCACGGCCCACGGAACGGTTTTTGTTCTGATACCTGTGGGTGGCTTCGTGGCATCGTGGATACTGATACGGGATGAGAACAATTACCTGATGAGGTTCCAGTATCCGATCCTACCGGTGATATTGATGTCGTGGCCGTTGATCCTGTGGCGCAGTGAACCCGAAACAGGGTACAGCGTGGCGCGCAAGCGCTTCGCCGCCGTTGTGGCGATGGCATTCGTCGCGGCTGTTGGGGTGTGCGCAGTTCGTCAGCACGTGCGATTTGAGGGAGCGAAGCACCACCGCGACAGTCGTTATGACGTCGCCATCAAGCTGCGCGAGTACGGAACGGATCACACGATTGCAACCACCGAGGCCGGGCTGTTGCCGTTCTACTCGGGATGGCGCGCAATTGATCTGTTTGGCTTGAATGATCGGGTAATTGCCAGGGCAGGATCGTTCGACGATGAATATCTCGCGAATTACCATCCGGACGTCATCATGCTTGCCACGACGCTTCCGGTCAACATGACGCCCACGCTGAACGAGGGCTCGCACGCGAAGCTGCTCCGGCATGCGAAACGCTATGCGGAGACCCACGGATTCACGCTGGCGGCGGCCTACGGTGCGGACCGCACCAAGGTGCATTACTACTATGTCAGCGATGCGTTTGCAGGCCGTGATGACCTCGTGGCCGCGATTCGAGGGATGACCTATACGTGGTACCGCGATGGCAGCCTGAGCGTTGATTACACCAATGAAACCGTCTCAGGCATGCGAATGCCCCGGTAGTGAACACGGACAGGATGGATCGGTGTCAGTAGCACACCCCGGCCGCCGTCCCCAGGTATCGCGTCTCTCCGAGCTGGTTCAGCATGAAGTCGGCTGTATCGGCGCGGGAGATGCTCACGCTCCACAGGAAATTCCCCACGTGGGCTCCGTGTTGGTACGCACCACGCTTCCGCCCGTTGGTCAACTGGCCCGGCCGCACGATCACCCAATCCAGACCGCTTTCGCGCACGACACGCTCCTGGCGGCCTTTGTCATACCAGTAGAAGGGAAGGATGAAAGGGATCGTAAAGAGGGTATAGTAGAGGCCCAGACGCCCCGCGCTGTTTCCGACGCCGAGCGCGGTTTCCACGACGAGACGTTTGGCGCCCGCATCGCGCATCGCGTGGACGATGTTGCGAGTTCCCTCTGTCAGAATCCTGGACGGCCCCAGCCAGCGCTTGTGTCCGAGTGCGCACAGCACCGCGTCCTGTCCGTGCACGGCCGCCGCGAGTGAGGCGGGGTCCATCACGTTGCCCGGGAGCACGGTCAGGCGCTCGCGAAGGCCGGGCGCGACCCCCCCGATCCGCTCCGGCCGGCGCGCCAGGGCGGTTACATCGTGGCCGCGTTCGAGTCCCTGTCGCACCAGCTCGCGGCCGGTCCCACCGGTCGCGCCGACAATGAGGATTCGCATGCGCCCACTGTAGGGCCGGAGCCGGCCAGATTGCGCTTAAAATCTCCGGGCGTTTGGCTTATTCTCAGCGCTCCACCGGTGCCGCCGCTGTGGCACTAACCTCAATCACGACAGGGGCTTGTCCTTGTATCGAATCGAATCCCGGGTCCAGACCGGTTCCAGCAGTTTCAAGGAGAACGCTGCGTTTCAGCGCGAAGCGGTATCCCGCTTTCGCGAGCGGCTGACCGCGGTCAAGCAGGGTGGTTCCGCGCGCGCGGTCGAGAAGCACAAGGCGCGCGGCAAGCTGACCGCGCGCGAGCGCATCGCGCGTCTGCTCGATCACGACACGCCGTTTCTGGAGTTCAGCGCGCTGGCCGGGAATGGCATGTACGACGATCAGGCCCCGAGCGCGGGCGTGATTACCGGCGCGGGTGTCGTGCACGGGCGCGAGGTGGTCGTCGTGGCCAACGACGCCACTGTCAAGGGCGGCACGTACTTCCCGATGACGGTGCTGAAGCACGTTCGCGCGCAGCAGATCGCGATCGAGAACCGGCTGCCGTGCATCTACCTGGTGGATTCCGGCGGCGTATTTCTTCCCCTGCAGGACGGCGTGTTTCCCGACAAGGACCACTTCGGCCGCATCTTCTATAACCAGGCCATCATGAGCGCGGCCGGCATTCCGCAGATCTGCGCGGTGATGGGATCGTGCACGGCGGGTGGCGCGTATGTGCCCGCGATGAGCGACGAGAACGTGATCGTCCGCGAACAGGGGACCATCTTCATTGGCGGGCCGCCGCTGGTGAAGGCCGCGACCGGCGTCGACGTATCACCGGAGGAGCTGGGCGGCGCGGACGTGCACACGCGTATCTCGGGTGTGTCGGACCACTTTGCCGAAAACGACGAGCACGCCATCCAGATTCTGCGCAACATCGTCGAAGGGCTGGGACGTGCCGAGCGTACGCAGCTCGAGATGCATGACTCCGAGGAACCGCACTACGATCCGGCCGAGCTCTACGGCATCATCCCGAAAGATCTCTCCAAACAGTTCGACTCGCGCGAGGTGATTGCGCGCATCGTGGATGGGAGCCGCTTCCACGAGTTCAAGGCGCGCTACGGCGGCACGCTGATCACCGGCTTCGCGCGCATCATGGGCTATCCGGTGGGTATCGTGGCCAACAACGGAATCCTGTTCAGCGAGAGTGCGCGCAAGGGCGCGCATTTCGTGTCGATGTGCGCCACGCGCAAGGTTCCCCTGCTGTTTCTGCAGAACATCACCGGCTTCATGGTGGGCAAGGAATTCGAGCACGGCGGGATCGCGCGCGACGGCGCCAAGATGGTGCACGCGGTGGCGGCGGCGCAGGTGCCCAAGTTCACGGTGATCATCGGCGGTTCCTATGGCGCGGGCAACTACGCGATGTGCGGCCGTGGTTACGCGCCGCGCCTCTTGTGGATGTGGCCGTCGTCCAAGATATCGGTGATGGGCGGGCAGCAGGCGGCCGACGTGTTGTGGACCGTGAAGCGCGACAGCGAGCAGGCGGCCGCCGGAGAGGAGGCGGCGTTCAAACAGCCGATCCTCGACAAGTACGAACACGAGGGCAACGCATACTATTCCACCGCACGCCTGTGGGACGACGGCATCCTGGATCCGGTCGACACGCGTGCCGCGGTGGCGCTGGGGTTGAGCATGTCGCTCAACGCGCCCATTCCCGAGCATCGTTTTGGCGTCTTTAGAATGTAGGAGCACCATGGCTTCCCAATACACCACATTCCGTCTCGAGCAGGAGGGCGTCGTCGCCCGCCTCACACTGGACCGCCCGCCGGTTCGCAACGCCTTCGACGAAGTGATGATCGGCGAACTCGCGTCGGCTTTCGACGCGATCGCGAAGGACGACTCTGTGCGCGTGATGGTACTGACCGGCGCGGGCGAAGTCTTTTCCGCCGGGGCCGACCTGAACTGGATGAAGAAAGTTGCGACCTACGGCTTCGAGGAAAACGTCGAGGATGCGCTGATATTCGCGCGCATGCTCGAAGCACTGTACCGGCTGCCCAAGCCGACCATCGCGCGCATCAACGGTCACTGCATGGGCGGTGGCGTCGGGCTGGTCAGCGCGTGCGACGTGGCGGTGTCGGTGCCGGACGCGAAGTTTGCGCTGCGCGAGATCCTGCTGGGCATCGCCCCGGCCGCGATCTCCCCCTATGTGCTGCGCAAGATCGGCGAAACGCACGCGCATGACTACTTTCTCACCGGCCGGACGTTCGACGCGGTGCGCGGGCGCGAGATCGGTCTCATCAACGAGGTCGTGGACCACGAGCTGCTGGACGCAGAGGTCGACGTGTGGGTGAAGCGCTTCCTGCACGCCGGCCCGAAGGCCATCGCGGCCACCAAGCAGTTGATCAACCGCGTCGCATGGTCGTCGCTGGATGATGTACAGGAATACACCGCGCGCACCATCGCGTCGCTGCGCGGTTCCGACGAAGGACGCGAGGGGTTCGCCGCGTTCTTCGAGAAGCGCAAGCCCAACTGGGACGTCGAGAGCTGAGCATGGCAACCAGGCGCGGCAAGCCGGTTGCGTCGCACCCCGCGCGGGGCGGCGTCGTCACCAAGGTACTCGTCGCCAACCGCGGCGAGATCGCGGTACGGGTGATCCGGGCCTGCCGCGAGCTCGGAATCCCCAGCGTCGCCGCGTACTCCGACGTCGACCGCCACGCGCTGCACGTGCAGCAGGCGGGCGAAGCGGTGCGCATCGGTCCCGCCCCGGCAACCGAATCCTACCTGAACGTCGACGCCATCATCGCCGCCGCACGCGCGACCGGCGCCGACGCCATCCACCCCGGCTACGGATTTCTCGCCGAAAGCGAAGACTTCGCGGAGCGCGTAGAGAACGAGGGCCTGACGTTCATCGGGCCGCCGTCGGCCGCCATCCGCGCGATGGGTTCCAAGATCGAATCGCGCGCGATCATGCACAAGGCCGGCGTCCCCATTGTTCCGGGGACGGCGTCGGGCAGCAACGACCCGCGCGCAATCGCCGAAGCGGCCCGGGAGATCGAGGGGTCGATCTTCATCAAGGCGTCGGC
>DASUGO010000084.1:0-42275 GCA_036273975.1 Candidatus Krumholzibacteriia bacterium | reverse complement strand
CGTGAGGAGAACGGGTTGAATCGAACCGTGGTGCTGGTATTTCTGATCGACGCGCTGGGCTGGGAAATCGCCGAGCACTTCGAGTTCGGCGACGGCATGCTGGAGCAGCGTTCCTCGCTGGGCACCGTGCTCGGCTACAGTTCGGCTGCGATCCCGAGCCTGCTTTCCGGCGCACGTCCGGTTGAACACGGGTCGTGGTCGATGTTCCGCCGTGCGGACAATGGTGGCTCGTTCCGTTTTACACGCGGCGTTCCAGTGCTGCCGCACGCGCTGGAGTGGCGCGCGCGGCCGTACGTGAGGCGCCTCGTCGATCGCGGCGGGAAGGTGCGGGCCTACTACGACCTCTATGAGATTCCGCTGCACCTGCTGCATCGCTTCGACGTCGGCCAGAAGGGCAACCCCTTCGAACCTGGCGGCCTCAGCGTCGAGACGGTGTTTGACTGGATGCGCGCGCGTGGCATCCGCTACCACCTCTGGGACTACCGTACCGCCGAGGAACAGAATCTGCGCGACGCGGAGGCCGCGCTTACGGACGCGCCGGATGTGCTCTTTGTGTACACCGCCGAGCTGGATGCGCTGATGCACCGTGTGGGGATTTTTCACGACGACGTGCGCGCGCGGCTGCGACGCTACATGGAATTCATGACGTCGATGCGCGACGCCGCGGCACGCACGGGAGTCGCTCTCAAGACCGTCGTGCTCAGCGACCATGGGATGACGGATGTCACCGGCACGGTCGACGTGTGGGGTGCACTGGAACGCGCGGGCCTCCGTGCAGGACGCGACTATCTGGCGTTCTTCGACTCGACGATGGCGCGTTTCTGGGGGGGTGGCCGGGCGCTCGCCGTCGCCGGTGAGGCGATGGGCGCACGCGGCCGGCGTCTCTCGGATGACGAACTCGCCGGGCTCGGTTGCCTGTTTCCGGATCGGAGCTACGGCGACACCGTGTTTCTGGCCGAACCGGGGACGTTGATCGTTCCCAGCTTCATGGGGTCGCGCGCAATCGCGGCGATGCACGGGTATCACCCGGACGACCGTTTCTCGCGCGGGTGCTTCATGACCGACGCGAGCGTGGCTGCGCCGGATTCGATCCTCGGATTCAAGTCGTTCCTGCAGTCGTTGCTTGGCGGAGTGCGCTGAAATGGAGACGACGAGCCAGCGCATCGGCACGGCCATGGCGTGGAGCGTGCTGGCGCGCGCCGCGCGCTTCGTGCTGGGGTTTGCGTCGAGCATCGTCGTGGTGCGCGGTCTGGGCGACCACGGCTACGGCGTTCTGAGTCTGGTTCGTTCCATCCTGATGCTGGTGGTCACCGTCGCGGGGTTGGGGAGTGGACAGGCCCTGCTCAAGTTTCTTCCCGCCCTGCGCGTCGCGCGCTCGACACGGGCGGCCCGCCGTATCGTCCGCCGGGTCGCCCTGGTGCATTTGTTGAGCTGGTGCGCCCTGGTGCTGGCCGCCCTGCTCGCGCGCCCCTGGGTGGAACGCACGTTCGCGGCGGACGGCATCGGCGTCATTCTCGTTGCGGGCGTCGCGCTGGCGCTCTTCGAAGTCTTCTTCACGTTCGCGAGCCAGATCCTCAACGCCAGCTTCGATGCCCGGCGACTGAGCATCGCCGGCATTGTGAGCCACGCCGTCTACCTCGTCGCGCTGGCCATCGTGCTGCCGCTCGGGATGGGTGTCCTCGGCGTGCTCGCCGCCGCGGCGGCGGGAAATGCCGCCGCGTGCGTGTTGATCGCGGGGCGCCTGGAGCCCGCGACGCGTTTTGGCGACGCGGATGCCGGTTCCGACTTCGGCGCGGCGCGCATTCTCCGCTACTCCGCGCCGTTCGCGGTCATCGGTGTACTCAACATCGTGGTGTGGCGCCAGTCCGAGACGATCCTGCTCGGACATTTCCGCAGCGCGGAAGAGACCGGCTTCTTCGACCTTGCGTACCGGATGCCGCAGACGATTCTCGAGTTTGTTCCGGGAACGGTGTGGCCGCTGGTGATGGCGGGCATGTCGGAAGCCTTCGCGCGCGACCGCTCGAGTCTGCGCGGCGTCGTCGAGCGCTACTACCGGCTGTTGTTTCTGGTGTGCGCGCCGATTTGCGCTCTCGGGGCGGTGGTCGCGGTACGCGCCGTCTCCGTGCTGTATGGAAGTGCCATGGAGCCGGCCGGGGTGCCGATGGCGCTGTTTTTCATGATCCTGACCGTCTCGTTCCTGTCGACGCCCCTTTCGATGGCGCTGTACGTTCTGGAAAAGACACACCTGAATCTGGTAATCTATTGTATTCTCGCCGTTGTCAACGTCGGTCTGGATTTGCTGTTGATACCCAAATATGGAGTACCCGGGGCGATTTTGCCCGTCGCGATTGCAATCGCCCTCCAGCCGCTGGCGTACTACGCCGTGGTGCGGCGCCACGTTCCCGACGTGACGATTCCTTTTGCCTTCATCGGCCGTTGCTTCCTGGCATCGGCTTCCGTACTGGTTGCGTTGCCGATACTTCACTGGGTGTCCGGCGCGCTGGGACTGGCGGTTGCGATGTTGACCGCGGGCGCGGCGGTGTTGCTCGCGTATCGGATCGGCCGGGTGCCGGCCGAGGCCGAACTTGCGGCGCTCGCGGCGATTCCGGCGCCGGGCGCGGGGCGGATTGCGGATTTCTTCAGGAGATGATCGGGGGACCATGCATCGAGGCTTGAAAATCACGGTTGTCATTCCGTGCTACAACGAAGAAGAGGGCGTGCGCTACGTCATCGAACGTCTGCCGGAGTGTGTGGACGAGGTGGTCGTGGTGGACAACAACAGCACCGACCGGACGGCCGAGGTGGCGGCTTCGCTCGGCGCGCGGGTGGTTCCCGAGCAGCGCAAGGGCTACGGCGCCGCCTACAAGGCCGGACTCCCGGCGGTCACGGGCGACGTCACCGTGACGCTCGACGGCGACGGCACGTACCCGTCGGAACAGATTCCGGAACTGGTCGATCACCTGGAGGACGCGCGGCTGGACTTCATCAGTGCATCGCGTTTTCCGCTGAAGAACCCGCGCGCGATGAACGCGTCCAACAAGCTCGGCAACATGGTGCTGACGGTCGCGATGGCGGTTCTGTACGGACGCGTGGTTCGCGATTCGCAGTCGGGTATGTGGATATACCGCTCGCCGGTGTACGCGAAGATGAACGTTACCAGCGACGGCATGGCGTTTTCGGAGGAAATCAAGATCGAGGCGATCCGCAACCCCGCGATCCGCTTCGGCGAGTACCCGATCAACTATCATCCCCGGGTAGGCGAGGTGAAGTTGCAGAAGTGGCGCGACGGGTTCCGCAATCTGTTCTTTCTGGTGACCAAACGCTTCCGTTGATGCCGCGCGCGGCCGTCACGGTGGCGGCGTTCGCGGGTTTTGCGTCACTGGGTCTGACCGCGGCTGGTCTGGTATCGGCGTTGCCACCGCAGGCACGGCTGCTGGCGGTGTTTGCCGGCCTGGTGTTCGCGCCGGCGGTCATCCTGATCAATCCGCTCTCCCGGCGTGTTCCCGCGGCCGGCCGCCACGTCCCGGCGCAGTTCGCGCTCGCCGCGCTCTCGGTGCTCACCGTTTTTGCGCTCGCGGCCCAGCTGTGCACGCTGCTTTCACTCCGCTTTTCCTTCTACGTGTCCATCTTGACCTGGGGGGCGATTGCGTTCCACGCGATCGTGTTCGGGCTCGGCCGCGTCGCGCGAAAGCGCGCTGCCCGCCGATGGCACGGAAGCCCGTTCTGGCTGATCGCGCTGTTCGCGGTGGTCGTGTTTGCCGCCGCGGTGCCGCCGCGCTATTCGGGGGCCGAGGATGCGTTCGATCACATCGGCTACACGCGCCGCCTGATTACCATGGACTCGATGCAACCCGGCGGGGTGCTCGCGATGCCGGTCGCCGCGAAGACGGTCATGCCGGCCGATCCGCGCAAGGGGGCGTTTCATCCCTTCGTCGCGGCGAGCGCGGAGATTGCGCGTGTCGACCCGATGGCGGCGTGGGGGGCGCTGCGCATGCTGATGTTCCCGCTCGCGCTGGCGGCGTTCGTCGCGTTTTCGTCGCTCTTCGTCCCCGGCGCCGGCGCGTTGTGGGCGTGTGTGGCACTGTTCATCGTGTCATACGGTGGTACTGCGTTTCGTTTCGTGAACGCGTCCGGATACGGGCAAAACCTCGCGGCCGACTGGTGCTGGGTGCTCGCGGCCACCGCGTTGTCCGCACCCGCCGCTGGCCGCGCGCGCGGTTGGGTGCTGTGCGTGGTGGCCGTGGGAGGCGTGCTGGTGCACATGGGGGTTGCATTGCACGCGCTGGTGCTGGTGCTCACCCTGGCGATCTTCCCGCGCGCGCTGGGATTGACGAAGGGAAACGCGTGGCGCAGCGCGCTGTGGATCGGCGCCGGCGCCGCACTGGGTGTAGCGCTGCGCGTCGCCGCCGATGGGTTCCCGCCCGAGGTCAACGCGATGCATGCCCACGCGCAGGGGATCATGCGCACCGGGGGGCGCTGGCTGATCATGAGCCCGATGGAGGTGCTCCGTCAGTACGGGATGGTGTTCCTGGGGGGAGTCGTCCTGATCCCGTTTGCGCTCCCGGCGGCGCGCGCGCGCCCGGGGATCCGCGCGGCGCTCGCGATGGCGGCGTTGCCGGTGTCGCTCGCGTTCGTTCCTCCGGTGGCGACGCTGGTGTTCGACCGGGTCAGCTACATGGCGTTCCGCGTTCTGTTGAATGCACCCATGCTGCCGATCGTCGTGCTGACGATCGCCTGGTGGACAGGCAGGGCGCGATCGCGCGGGTGGCTGGCGCGCGCGGCGATTGCCGGGCTGGTCGTGGCGTGGGGGCTCGCGTTTCTGGCACCATCGTTGCGCGCGTTCGCGGCCGACGCTTCCGGCCGCGGCCCGGTCGCGGATGATGGCCACCGGCTGGACGCCGCCGTGGTCGGGTTGCCGGCCGGAAGCACGGTCCTGTCCGATCCGCTCACGTCATACCGGCTGAGCGCGGAGACGAGCTTCACGTTTGTGGCGGTTCTGCAGCAGCATGCCAACCCGGCCGATCCGCTGGCATTCGAGCGCCTGCGGGCGGTGCGTAACGCTCTCTCTCCGTTTGTGATCCCCGAAGACGCCGTCGCCGTGTGTCGCGAGTACGGCGTGGATTTCGTCGCACTGTCCGCGGCGCCGCGGCGTGTGAACGGGTTCATGACCCCGGGCGACCCGCGGCTGTACGGACTCGCGCTCGCGCGATTGCGGTCGATGCCGGAGTCCTTCCGGGAAGTCGCGAGCGGGGATGACTTCACGCTGTTTCGATTCGACGCGCGCGGCATGGCCACGAATGACTGGAGCGGCGTGCCGCCACCGGTGCGGGTGGGCAGCGGGCCCGCCGCGGGCTGCGCGGTCCCGGTTCCCGGCGATTGCTTCGAAATCACCGGCTTTGCCGTCGCGCCGCGCACCGTCGCGCCGGGTGATTCCATCACGGTGACCTTCGGATACCACCGTGACGCGCCCTCGGCATACGGGTTTCCGTTGCTGTTTCATATCCGCGCCGATCACGAGACCGTTGCGCCTGACGGCTGGCCCGGTGACAAATTCGTGCGGCGGACGCGAGAACGTTGGGGCGGTGGGTTGCAGCGCTTCCGCCTCGACGCACAGCCGGGGCACGGCATCTACGAGCCCGACCTGTGGCCGATGGGCACCGATCTGGTGGAGAAGTTCAGGTTCCAGGTGCCGGCGGCGGCGCTCCCCGGTGCCTATCGCGTCGAGCTCAGCGTCGCCCGCGAGACCCTGCTGCCGAACTTTGACCTGCGCGATATTTTCTACAACCACGACCACTACTCCGGGGTGCCGTGTGACACCCTCATTCTAAGGGCGCGATGATCCGCATTTGCTACGTGGTCGATGCGGCATTCCTTGGCGGTGCCGAGTGGTACGTGTCGCGCCTCGCCACGGCGCTCGACCGCACCCGCTTCGAGGCGGCGGTCCTGCTGCGAACCCCGGACGATGACGGTGGACTGGACGGGTGGGCGGCGGCGCTGTCCGCCAACGGCGTGCCGGTAACCCGCATCCCGATGAACCTGCCGTTCCGTCCCCAGCACGCGCCCGGAATTCTGGCCGCGCTCCAGCGCGTCTCACCGCACGTGGTGCACGTCAACATGCCGGGGCCATACAATGGACAGACGGGGTTGATGGTCCCGCTCGCCCGGATGTCCGGTGCGCGTGTGATGGTGACCGAGCATCTGCCGATGATCTCGCCGCCCTGGAAACGCGCCGCGCTCAAGGCACTGGCCTATCGCTGGCTGGACGTCGGCCTCACCGTGTCGGTGGCCAATGCGGCGTTCCTGACGCGCCTCCAGGGCGTACCCGCGACGCGGGTGCGCGTCGTCCATAACGGCGTGGCCGATGCCCCCCGTGACCCCGCGCTCCGCGCGGCCCTGCGGGCGCAACTGGAGATCGGCGCCGATGAGGTGGCGGTTGTGTTTGCTGGTAATTTGCTTGCCTATAAAGGCTTGCAGGAGTTGATTCACGCGCTTTCTGAAATGAGCCGTGCCCCCTGGACGCTGCTGGTCATTGGTGACGGACCGGATCGGCACGCCGCGGCGGAGAAGGCGGATGCCGCGGGCATCCGCGGGCGGATACGATTCCTCGGGCGCCGGCCGCCGGATGAGACACGGGCGCTGCTGTCGGCCGGCGACGTCCTCGCGCTCCCGTCGGCGCAGGAGGGGTTGCCCTACGTGGTGCTCGAGGCGATGGCCGCCGCACTCCCGGTGGTGTCCACGCGCGTGTTTGGCATCCCGGAAGCGGTGGTTCACGACGGGACCGGGCTCCTGGTCGAACCCGGGGACACGCCGGCGCTCCGCAGCGCGCTCGTCCGGCTCGTCTCCGACGCCGGGCTGCGGCAACGGATGGGGAGTGCAGGGCGTGATCGCTATGAGGCGATGTTCACGCTGGCGGCACAGGTCGCGGCGACGAGTGCGATCTATCGCGAGCTGGCGACCGGACGGAGGGACGCGTGAAACGCCCGCGCGTGCTGCTGATCAAACCGGTGCTGCCGTTTCCGCCGGAGCAGGGGACGCGGGTGGTCTCATTCGCGGTGATTGAGTCGCTGTCGGCCGAGTTCGACGTGACGGTGCTCGCGCGCGTGCTCGACGACGCGGAATCCCGGCATGTGCAGTCGTTGCGCCAATGGTGCGAGCGCGTGGTGACGGTGTTTCCCGCCAACCGGCGCGGACGCGTGGCGCGGATCGTCTACCGCGCGGCATATGTTCTGCGCTCGCTGCTCACCGGCCGCTCGCTGAAGAGCCTGTACGACTGCCCGGGAGCACTGGTCGCGCGCGCGCGCGAACTTGCCGCGGAAGCGTTCGACCTCGTGATCGTTGAATACTGGCAGCTCTATCCCTTGCTCGCGGTGTTTCCGCCCGAGCGGACCGTCCTGTTGACCCACGACATCGATATTCAGGTGAGCGGCGACCACGCACGCCTCGAATCCCGCTGGGCGAGGGTCCGCGCATTCCGCCGCCGCCGGCTCGAAGCTCGTGAGGAGCGCGGTGCGTACCGGCGCGCGCGGCACGTGTGGGCGCTGACCGGGCGGGATGCCGACGCGGTACGCGCGCTCGCCGGTCCGCGGACGGACGTGTCGGTGCTTCCGTTTGGGCTGGCGGAGTCCGCGTTCGCGAAAACGCCGGGCCCGCGCGGGGACCACGAGGTGCTCTTTATCGGCGCGATGGGGGCGGCGTTCAACCGCGATGCGGTGGTGCATCTGGCGCGCGACATCCATCCGGCGCTGGCCGGTATCCCCGGGTTGCGTGTCACCATCGTCGGCGGCGCGCTGCCGGCCGAGGTGGCTGATTTCGCATCCCGCCCGGGCGTCACCGTAACCGGGCACGCGCCGGACACGGGAGTCTACCTGCGGAGGGCCACATGTCTGCTGGTTCCGCTGCGCTATGGCGGGGGTCTGCGCATCCGGATCCTGGAGGCGATGGCGGCGGGGCTCCCGGTGGTCTGTTCGCCGGTGGCGGTGGCCGGAATGGGCCTCGACGACGCGGTATTGCTGGCCCGTTTTCCGGACGAATACGCGGCCTGGGTGGGACGCCTGTCCGGCGATCCTGTATTTCGCGAGAATCGGTCTGAGCACGCGCGCCAGGCGGTCCGGGGACGCTACGGGCCCGCCGCCCGGGGCGACGGCATCCGTCGACTGGCCCGGGAAACGGGCGCTCCCGGCGGCGCCTGAGCGGCCCCGGCGGCGGCGAAATGGGCTCTG
Organism: Candidatus Krumholzibacteriia bacterium; assembly: GCA_036273975.1. Classification (GTDB taxonomy): domain Bacteria; phylum Krumholzibacteriota; class Krumholzibacteriia; order WVZY01; family JAKEHA01; genus JAKEHA01. The sequence continues at coordinate 34,056 of DASUGO010000084.1, read as the reverse complement.
GAAGAGACACCTGTAAGTGTGGTAGAATCAATCGACTCGCGTCAGGGGCAAGGGTCGACAAAATTCCGGGTGTCTACCATGGGGCAAAAGCTGACGGTTCCATTTCTGGACCTTTCGCTTCAGCACCGTGCGCTACGGGATGAGATCGATGCGGTTGTGCAACGCACGCTCGACCGCGGAGATTTTATTCTGGGTTCTGCGCTCGGTGACTTTGAGCAAGAGTTCGCGCGTTACTGCGACTGCGAACACGCCATCGGCGTGAGTTCGGGGACCGCCGCTTTGCACCTTGCGCTGGTAGCGCTCGGCGTGGGACCCGGGGACGAGGTCGTGACCGTCCCCAATTCGTTCATCGCAACGGTGGAGTCCATCCTCTACACCGGCGCGACGGCGGTTCTCGCGGATGTCGACCCGGACACGTTCTGCCTCGATCCCGCGCTCCTCGAGCGCGCGATCACTCCCCGAACCAAGGCGATCATCCCGGTTCACCTCTACGGCCAACCGTGCGACATGGAGTCGATCATGGCGATCGCTTCGCGCCACGGGATTGCGGTTGTCGAGGATGCCTGTCAGGCGCATGGAGCGACCTTCGTCGGACGCAAGATGGGATCGTTTGGCCACGCGGCCGCGTTCTCGTTTTACCCGACGAAGAATCTCGGGACGATCGGCGATGGCGGCGCGCTCACGACGAACGACGCGGATATCGCGGCCAGGGTGCGCGCGCTGCGCCACCACGGGCAGTTCGAACCGAACGTGTTTCCCACGCTCGGCTACAACTACCGGCTGGATACGATGAAGGCGGCGGTTCTGAGCGTGAAGCTCGCGCATCTCGACCGGTGGAATCAGCGCCGGCGCGAAATCGCGGACTACATGATGTCGCGGCTGAAGGGAACGGAGTTCGTGTTCCAGCACCGCGTACCGGGCTCGGAACCGGTGTTTCACATCCTGGCGGCAAAGCACCCGCGGCAGCGCGCGGTGCAGGACGCACTCACGGCGGCTGGTATCGGTTGGGGGCGGCACATTGTGACGCCCGCGCATCGTCAGCCGGGATATGAACACGTCGTTCGCAAGGGAGAGAAGTTTCCCGTGAGTGAGGCGTTGTCGACTCAGCTCGTGTCGCTTCCCGTGTTTCCCGAACTTGCGGACGAGCAGGTCGCCTACGTTGCAGATGTATTGAGCAGGGTCGAAGTATCAGTATGAGAGTTGCACCCACCAGATTCGGAAGGTCAGCAGCCGTGAAGAAGAATCTTGCAGCATTCAGATACTCCGATCAGAAGGTCGTGCCGTTGTACGCGTCCGAGGTCGTCCGGGGTTCCTACTCGGCGACCGACGCGTCCGCCGACACGCACTCGGCCGCCATGTTGTGCAAACGCGTCATCGACGTCGTTTTCTCGCTGGTGGTCATGGTGCTCGGCCTGCCGTTCTACGGCCTGATCGCAATCCTCATCAAGCTCACGTCGGAAGGCCCCATTCTCTTCGTCCAGGACCGCGTGGGCGTTGACGGGAGGCCCTTCAAGTTCTACAAGTTCCGGACCATGCTGGTCGACAACAGCGACGCGGACCACCGCAGCTTTGCCGCCGACTTCATCAAGGGAAGATTGATGCAGGAAGGCGAGGGCGCCGACAAAAAGGTGTTCAAGCTGCAGAACGATCCGCGCGTGACATCGATCGGCCGGTTCCTGCGCAAGACCAGCCTCGACGAGTTGCCGCAGTTCATCAATGTCCTCCGGGGCGACATGACGCTGGTCGGTCCGCGTCCACCGCTTGCCTACGAGCTCGCCCACTATAAAGAGTGGCACCGGGGCCGGCTCGCCGTGAAACCCGGACTGACGGGACTGTGGCAGGTCAGCGGCCGGAGCACCGTCCCGTTTGACGAGATGGTCATGCTGGATCTCTACTACATAGAGAACTGGTCGCTCGCGCTCGATCTGAAGATCATACTGCGCACCGTGCCCGTGATGCTGTTCGGGCTCGGTGGCTACTAGCGCTCGCTTCACCAAGAGGAGTACGCAACCTTGCTTCGCATCGGTGTAATCGGTTGTGGCTACTGGGGCCCCAACCTCATTCGCAATTTCTCCCACCTGAAGGACGCCCAGGTCGTCGTGTGTTCCGACCTCAGCGAGGATCGCCTCGCGCACATGCGCACGCTCTACCCGGGTATCGAGACGACTACCGACTATCGCAAGGTGATCGGGCGGGCGGACGTCGACGCGGTGGTCGTGGCGACGCCCCCGGAGACCCACTGCCGGTTGACGCTGGAGGCCCTGCAGGCCGGCAAGCACGTGTTCGTTGAGAAACCGCTCGCCATCTCGCCGACGGAGGGTGCGTCGATGGTGGACGAGGCCAGACGCCAGAAGCGCGTGCTGATGGTCGGGCACACGTTCGTGTACACCGCCGCCGTGAACAAGATCAAGGAAGTCATCGACTCCGGGGAACTGGGGGAGATCCTGTACATCAGCACGACACGGGTCAACCTGGGTATTTTCCAGGAGAACATCAACGTGCTGTGGGATCTCGCGCCGCACGACGTATCGATTCTCAACTACATTCTCGGCAGCCAGCCGGAGTCGGTATCGACGCAGGCCAGTTCATACATTCGGCCCAGCGTGGAAGACGTGGCGTTTCTGACGCTCCGCTATCCGAACCGGGTGCTCGCGCACGTGCACGTGAGCTGGCTGAATCCCAACAAGCTGCGCTCGACCACCGTGGTGGGAAGCCGCAAGATGCTGGTGTATGACGACGTGAGCGCGCTCGAAAAGATTCGCATCTACGACAAAGGCGTCACCGTGACGCCGCACTACGATACCTTCGGTGAGTTCCACCTCTCCTATCGTTACGGCGACATCCTGATTCCGCGACTCGATGACAGCGAGCCGCTGAAGGTCGCCTGTCAGCACTTCGCCGACTGCGTCCAGAAGGGCGTGACGTCGCGGAGTTCGGGGGAGAACGGGCTCGACGTGGTTCGCGCGCTCGACGCGGCGATGGTTTCGCTGCGTGAGGACGGCCGCATGATTGACGTGGAACCCGTCCCGACCTCGCCCCCGGGGAAAGACGCGTCCTGACGGCCGTGGGTGATGGCCACATCCGCGTTGCGCTCGTTGCCTCGACGCTGGGCGTCGGAGGTGCGGAGCGAATCACCGCGGACGTCCTGCGCCGCCTGCCGGCGGACCGGTTCCGGACCCAGCTTTATTTCCTGCACGCGGCCGGCCCGGTGGGCCGGAGCCTGATTGCGGACGGATTCGACGGCATCGAGCGAATGGCAGAGGGCACGCACGACGTGGCCGCGCTGCTCAAACTCGCGCGGCTGTTCCGCCGCAACCGGCCCGACGTGGTCTACTGCCTCGATCATCACGACGCGATGACGCTGGGGCGTCTCGCGGGCCTTGCGAGCGGCGCGCGCGCGATGGTCGTTGCGTCGCACGCAACCGGGCTCGTCGGCAAGAGTCATATCTTCGGGCCCGTCGACCGCATGCTGATGGATTTCACCGGCCGGGTGGTCGCGGTGTCGCGGACGCATGCGCGCTATCTGCACGAGCACGAGGGGCTGCCCATTTCGAGCGTGCGCGTCATCGAGAACGGCGTCGATGCCGCCGCCTACCCGCCGGTCAGTGACCGGTCGCGCGCCGAGGCGCGCGCGGAGCTCGCCCTCGGGCCGGACGAGCATGTGATTGCGATGGTGGCGGCGATGCGCCCCGAGAAGGCACACGATGTGCTGCTGCACGCGCTGGCCCGGATGCGTGACGCCGGTATCCACGCCGCGGCGCTCCTGGCCGGTGACGGAGAACGGCGGGGAGCGTTGGAGAAGCTCGCGGACGAACTGGGACTCGCGGGGAGCGTCCGGTTTCTGGGCGTGCGGGGCGACGTGGCGCGATTGCTGCATGCGGCAGATGTCGTGGTGCTGCCCTCACACGCGGTCGTCGAAACGCTTCCCCTCGCGGTCCTCGAGGCCCTTGCGGTGGGTGTCCCGGTGGTGGCAAGCGCGGTGGGCTCCATCGGGGAGGTCATACGCGACGGTGAGACCGGTTGCCTGATTCCGCCCGCCGACGCGATGGCACTGGCCGACCGCGTGACCTATATTCTTGAAAACCGCGAAGCGGCGCTCGCAATGGCCCGGCGCGGGATGGCCCTGGTCCGCGACCGCTTTACAATTGAACGAACGACCCGCGGGTACGAAGCGCTTTTTTCAGAAATGGTGGCCGCCTGATGATCCAGAACGACACGCAAACCAGCGGAAGCGGGCGGGTCGGTTATCCGACCGACGCGATCATCGCGCTGACGTACCGGTGCGACGCGCGCTGTGAGATGTGCAACATCTGGCAGCTCAAGCCGCAGGAATTCCTTTCGGTGGACGACTACGCCAAGGTTCCGGCCTCGTTGAAGGACATCAACGTCTCCGGCGGCGAGGCGTTCATGCGCAAGGACGTGGTGGATATCGTCAGGGTGATCCACCAGAAGTGCAACAACCCGCGTATTGTCGTTTCGACCAACGGCTTCCGCACCGGGCAGATCGTGTCCGGCATGGAAGAGCTGCGCAGGACCATCCCGAACATCGGAATTGGCGTATCGCTGGATGGGATCGGCGACACGCACAACCGCATTCGCGGGGTCGCGCATGCGTGGGAGAACGCCAATGCGACGCTGCGTCAGTTGAAGGAACGCGGCTTTGAGAACATTCGCATCGGCTTTACCGCGATGAACGAAAATATCCACGAGATGCAGCGCGTGTACGATTACGCCAATGAGCTGGGCGTGCAGTTCACGACCGCCGTGGCCCAGAACTCGGACATCTACTTCTCGACGCAGGTGAACCAGGACGTCGCCAACGAGACGCTCTACGACGCGCTGGGTTACGTGATGAAGAACGAATTGCGCAGTTACCATCCCAAACGCTGGCTGCGCGCGTACTTCGAGAATGGCACGCTGGTCTTCAATCAGGAGAAGCGCCGTATTCTCGAGTGCAGTGCCGGCATCGACTTCTTCTATCTCGCGCCCGAGGGTGTCGTGTATCCGTGTCTTACCATTCCGTCGCCGATGGGGGACCTGCGCGGACACTCGTTTGAAGAGGTATGGGAATCGGAGCAGGCGGCCGTGGTGCGCAAGGAGATCGCCGGGTGCCAGCAGTGCTGGATGATCTGCACCGCGCGATCGGCGCTCAAGAAGAACCTGCCACGGGCCGCCGGATGGATCTTGCGCGAGAAGTTCCGGTCGCACGTGGCCAAATAGGCCGGCGCACCGCTGTTCGCCCGTGGCAGTACTCCAGTCAGGTAGCTCCCACCGCAGGATGCGTGTCGTATGACGCGGCGCACGGGTATGCGCCCGCTTCGGATCGCGATGATCGGGCAGAAGGGGCTCCCCGCGCGCTACGGCGGCGTCGAGACCCACGTCGAAAACATCGCGGTGCGCCTGGCGGCGCGCGGCCATGAGGTATGGGCGTTCTGCCGCTCGCGCCTGCGGGGCGAAGGCCCCGGCGAAGACACCTACCGCGGCGTTCACCTGGCCTACCGGCCGAGCATCGCGACCAAGCACCTCGACGCTGCATCGCACACCCTCCTGTGCGCGTTCGAAGCGTCCGCGTTGCACGGATTCGACATCATCCACCTGCACGGAATCGGTCCCTCGGCGTTTGCGCCGGTGGCGGGCCTGTTCGGGCGCCGCGTCGTGTCGACGTTTCACGCGCTCGACTGGCGCCAGGTCAAGTGGGGCGCGCGCTCCAAGGGCTTCCTGCGCCGGGGTGAGGCGATCGGCGCGCGCCGGAGCGACGGACTGATTGCCGTTTCGCGCCTGATGCAGGCCCACATCCAGGCCGCGCACGGCAAAAACGCCGCATACATCCCCAACGGTGCCGCGCTGCCGGGCGCGCCGCCGGGGACGGGCGCGCTGGAGCGCTGGGGGCTCACCGCGGGCGGTTACATCCTCACCGTGGGGCGGATCATCCCGGACCGCGAATTGCACACGCTCATCGATGCGTTCAACCAGTCGCACCGCCCGCTCAATCTGGTCGTGGTGGGTTCGGAGACGCCGCGCACGGATTACAGTGAATCGCTGCGCCGGCGGGCGGGGGACCGGGTGGTGTTCACCGGCGACGTGTTTGGAGAAGCGCTGGAAGAACTCTACGCGCATTGCATGGTTTACTGTCTCGCGTCGCGGGTGGAGGGGCTGCCGATCACCGTGTGCGAGGCGATGGCGCATGGACGCCCGCTCGTGCTGAGCGACATACCGGAGAACATCGAGGTTGCGGGCGACGCGGCGCGCTATTTCCCGTGCGGGGACGTGAATGCGCTCCTGCAAACGCTGGAGAACCTGGTGGCCGACGCGCAGGCCCGCGTGACGCTGGGAGAAACGGGCCGGGGCCGGTGCGAGGCCATCTACAACTGGGACCGCGTGGCGGATCAGGTCGAGTCATACTACTATCAGGTCGCGTCGGGTGGGGGCACGTGAGGTCGCGCACGGTTTTTGATGCACTCGGGGCGGGAGCGGTGCTAGTGTGCTCAGCGATGAATGCCCGTCGTGAAATTGCGATCGCCGCGTCATTCGTGATGCTGGCCGGTTGTGCTGCGGCACCGCGCAACACCACCAGCAAGCCTCCCGAACCCGCGAGCGACGAGCGCCCGTACGACTTCAAGCAGGAGGGTCGCGTACCCGCGCCGGCGTCTTCGACGCCGGTCGAGGCCGATGTCGAGGAGATCCCGCTGTCGAGCGGGGGGTTGGACGTGTCCGACGCCGAGGCGCCACCGCCCGACACGACCGCCGCCGCGCGGCCGGACAGCACGGCGGACGGCTTCCGGGTGCAGGTATTTGCATCCGCGGACCGGGAAGTCGCGCAGAATGCCGCGCGGGTGGCCGAGGAACGCCTTGGGTTGCCGGCGTACGTAGATCTCGAGGCCGGCATGTACAAGGTCCGGATGGGGGACTACCTCCAGCGGCCGGCCGCCGAGGCCGCGCTGGGTACGCTACGGAGCCACTACTACCCCGATGCCTGGATCGTTCCGGCCCGGGTCCGGGTCCCGCGGACGCGCTGACCGGCGGGAGTTGACAACCCCGGAATCGTCGCTATAATGGCCGGACGCAAACGAGTTACGGAGCGGGAATAGCTCAGTGGTAGAGCTCCACCTTGCCAAGGTGGATGTCGCGGGTTCGAATCCCGTTTCCCGCTCCATTTTTCTTTTTGTCCACGGATGCCCGGCCGCTCACCGGCCGGCTTCTTCTTCGGGGGCGGCATAGCCAAGTGGCTAAGGCGACGGTCTGCAAAACCGTTATCCCCGGTTCGAATCCGGGTGCCGCCTCCATAACTACCCTGGCAGTGACCCGCGTGACCCGTTCCTTCCTATTCGCTCTCCTGGTCGCAGGCCTGACCGCCGTCGCGGGCTGTTCGGACGGGAAGAAGGCTCCGTCCACCACCGAGACGTCCCCGATCATGCTGTTCGCGATCGACGGGATGGAGTGGAGCGTGATGAAACCGCTCATCGACGCCGGCCGCATGCCCGCGATCGCCGGGCTGATGGAACGCGGCACCTACGGGTACCTCGAGTCGATGACGCCGACGTTCTCGCCGGCCATCTGGACGTCGATTGCGACCGGCAAGAGCCCCGACAAGCACGGCATCCCGCACTTCGTCTACCGGATCGGCCCGGGCGACGACGACTACCGCTTCTACACCAGCGGCCACCGCAAGACGAAGGCGTTCTGGAACATCCTCAGCGACTACGGTGAGGCGTCGGAGGTCATCGGCTGGTGGATGACCTACCCGGCCGAGCACATCAACGGGGTCATCGTCGCGCAGACAAATACCACCGGCGTGATCGAACACTCCGAGAATGCGTTGTGGAAGGGGACACTGCTGCCCGGCGTCGAGGACCAGGTGTACCCGCCGGAGCTCAACGGCGACGTGATGGAAACACTCGCCGAGGCCAACCGCTCGATGGATTCGCTGGTGACGACGATCTTCGGCGGGATCCCGCAGGCGCAGACGGAATTCACGCAGTTGATCTGGGACCAGTCGCTGTGGGCGTTCCGCGCCGACGCGGTGTATACGCGCATTGCAAAGCGCCTGCTGGACGAGAAACGCCCGTTCGACGTGTTCGCGCTCTACCTCAGCGGACCCGACGTCGCCGGGCACCGCTTCTGGCAGTACGCGCACCCGGAAGAGTTCTGGCACCCGCCGGTGCAGGCGGAGATCGACGCATTCGGGCCCGTGATCGACGACTACTACGTCCATGTCGACCACGTCATCGCCGACATCCTGACGCGCCTGCCAGCGGGCACCAACGTATTTGTGGTCTCGGACCACGGCATGCACGTCGTCAATCCCGACCGCGAGTTCAAGGCCGATGACGAACCCGGCTTCCGTCTTTCGGGCAACCATCTCGACGCCCCGCCGGGCGTCTTCGTCGCCGCCGGCCCCGACATCGCGAAGCCGGACGCGCCACCCGTCCTCGACCCGCTCCACCCGATCGGCCGCGCGTACGACATGTTGCCGACGATGCTCGCGCTGAAGGGAATCCCCGTCGGCGCCGACTTCGACGGCAAGCCAATGCTCAACGTCATCACGCCCGCATTCATCGCGCGCGTCCCGGTGCGCACCGTCAAGACCCACGACGACGGCGCCTGGGAAAAGGCGCGCCAATTGCGCATCAAGGAAGCCGCCGACCGGGCCGAGCGCCTCGAGCAGCTCAAGTCCCTCGGCTATATCAACTGATTGGCGCCCCGGTCCCGCCGGCGCCGCGCGGCCGTCCTGTGCCCCCGAAACTTGGGGGTTTGCGGCGGCCCGGGTTTTTGCGATCATCCCGGAGTCATGCCGTCCCACATTGTCGTCATCGGCGGTGGTCCCGCCGGCCTCTATTTCTCGATTCAGATGAAGCTGCGCGATCCGTCGCGCCGCATCGTCGTGCTGGAGCGCAATCCCCGCGGCAGCACGTTCGGTTGGGGCGTCGTGTTTTCCGACGGCACGCTCGATGGCCTGCGCGCCGCGGACCCGGAGAGCTACCGCCAGATCACGGAGCGCTTCGTCCACTGGGACGACATCGACGTCCACTACCGCGGCCGGGTGATCCGCTCCGGCGGACACGGCTTCTGCGGGATCGCGCGCCAGTCGTTGCTCGACGTCCTGACCGCCCGTGCCGAGGCGCTGGGCGTAGAAGTCCGATTCGAGGCGGAGACGCTCGCGCGGGAGCTGCGCGCCGACGCCGGCCTCGTGGTCGGGGCTGATGGCGTAAATAGCGTAATACGAGTCGAATATGAGCAGTACTTCAGGCCTGACATTGACGTGCGCCGCTGCAAATATGTCTGGCTCGGCACGCGCAAGCCGTTCGACGCGTTCACGTTCTATTTCGAGGAGACCGACGCCGGCTGGTACCAGGCGCACTGCTATCCGTTCGGGGGCGGGTGGAGCACGTTCATCGTCGAGTGCCCCGAGGAGACCTGGCGCGCCGATGGGCTCGACCGCATGGCGAAGGAAGCCGGAATCGCGTTCTGCGAGCGGCTGTTCAGCCGTCACCTCGACGGACACCACCTGGTGTCGACCGCCGACCACCTGCGCGGGTCGGCGGTGTGGTTGAACTTCCCGCGCCTGAACTGTGAGACGTGGCACCACGGGAATGTCGTACTGCTGGGCGACTCGGCGGCCACCGCGCACTTCTCGGTGGGGTCGGGAACGAAGCTCGCGATGGAGAGCGCGATCGCGCTGGCCGCGCAACTCGACCGCGAGCCGGATCTCGACGCGGCGCTGTCCGCGTACGAAGCCGAGCGCCGCGTCGAAGTACTGCGCCTGCAGAACGCGGCGCGCAACAGCACCGAATGGTTCGAGCAGGTTGCGCTCAAGGCGAACCTGGAGCCGGAGCAGTTCACCTACAGTCTGATCACACGCAGCCAGCGCGTCAGCCACGAGAGTCTGCGCGCCCGCGACCCGGACTATCTGGAATCGTTCGAGCGCTGGCTGTGTTCCCGGGCCAGCGGCGGCGAGCGCGCCGACGCCGTTCCGCCGATGTTTCTCCCCCTGCAGCTGGGTGACATGCGCGTGGCGAACCGGGTCGCGTGCTCGCCGATGGCGATGTACAGTGCGGCCGACGGTGTGGTGAACGACTTTCACCTGGTGCACTTCGGCGCGCGCGCGCACGGCGGTGCCGGTCTGCTGTTCACCGAGATGACGTGCGTGTCGCCCGAGGGGCGCATCACCCCCGGGTGCGCCGGGCTCTACGACGACGCGCACACGGACGCGTGGCGCCGGATCGTCGACTTCGTGCACCGCGAGAGCGACGCCCGCTTCGCGCTGCAACTCGGCCACTCGGGGCGCAAGGGCTCGACGCGGGTGCCGTGGGAGGGCGGTGAGATTCCGCTCGCGGACGGGAATTGGCCGCTGATCGCGCCGTCGCCGATGGCGTGGACGGCCGGCCACGCGGTGCCGCGTGCGATGACGCCCGATGACATGCGGCGGGTTTGCGACGAGTTCGTCGCGGCGGCGAAGCGCGGCATCGAGGCCGGGTTCGACGCGCTGGAACTGCACTGCGCGCACGGGTACCTGCTGTCGAGCTTCATTTCGCCGGTGACGAACCGGCGCGACGACCCCTACGGGGGGGCGCTCGCCAACCGGATGCGTTTTCCGCTGGAGGTGCTGGCGGCAGTGCGGTCGGTGTGGCCGGCCGGCAAACCGCTGGGCATGCGCATCTCCGCGACCGACTGGGTGGCCGGCGGCATCGCAATCGAGGACAGCGTCGAGATAGCGCGCATGGTACGCGCGGCCGGTGCGGACTTCATCGACGTGTCCGCGGGGCAGGTGACGCCCGACCAGCGGCCCGTCTACGGGCGAATGTTCCAGGTGCCGTTCGCCGAGCGCATCCGACTGGAGACGGGGCTCAAGACGCTCGCGGTGGGGAACATCTACGAACCGGATCATGTGAACAGCATCGTCGCGGCGGGACGCGCCGACCTGTGCCTGCTCGCGCGGCCGCACCTGTGGGATGCGGCGTGGACGCTGCGCGCGGCCGCGCAACTCGGCTACGCGGACGTGCGCTGGCCGAATCCATATCTGACCGGCCGGCGCCAGCTGGAAACGCTGCTGCGGCGCGCGCGCGAGGCGGCGGAGCCGATCTGATGGATGCGCCGGGCGGCAGTGAAATGACGGCGCAGGGCCGCGCGCTCGCGGGGCGGCACGTGATCGTCGCGGGCGCCTCGCGCGGGATCGGGGCGGCGATCGCGGTGATGCTGGCCGGACGGGGCTGTGTCCTCACGCTGCTGGGGCGCGACCGCGAGCGCCTGGAAGGAGTCGTTCGAAGCGCGCACGCGGCGGGTGCCACGTCGTGCCGCATGTTCGCCGTGGATCTGACCGACGACGCCGCGGTGTCCGTGCTGGCGAAGCAGTGGGAGGAATCGCCGGTTCCGTACGGTCTGGTCAACTGCGCCGGCGCCGCGGATTCATCCCCGTTCCTTGCCACTGGCGACGACGTCTGGCGCCGCATGCTCGATGTGAACCTGATGACCGCCGTTCATTGCACGCGCGCGGTGCTGCCGGCGCTGCTGCGGGCCGGTGACGGGCGCATCGTGAACGTCGCGTCGACGGCAGGCCTGACCGGATATCGCTACGTGAGTGCATACACCGCGGCCAAGCACGCCGTGGTCGGGCTCACCCGCTCGCTGGCCGTGGAGGTCGCGCGCGGGGGAATCACGGTGAACGCGGTGTGTCCGGGTTACACCGACACCGAAATGCTGAACGAGTCCGCGGTGCGCGTGTCCGCCCGGACCGGCAAGGGCGTGGCGGAGGTGCGCGCCGCGTACGCGGCGGCGAACCCGCAGGGACGCCTGATCACGCCCGGAGAAGTGGCGCGCACGGTGGTCTGGCTGTGCGAGCCCGCGCAGTCCGCGGTAACGGGTCAAACCATCACGGTCGACGGGGTCAGTATGCTGCAAGGAGAGCATGGTCATGAATCCTGAGCGATATGCGCCCGGCCACTTCCGTTGGGAGTTTGCCGATGGCGTTGCAACCATCACGTTAGACCGTCCGGAGAAGAAGAATCCGCTGACGTTCGAGTCCTACGCGGAACTGCGCGACACGTTCCGTGCGCTGCAGGACGCACCGCAGGTGCGGAGCATCGTGCTGCGCGGCGCGAATGGCAACTTCTGCTCGGGCGGCGACGTGCACGGGATTATCGGACCGCTGGTGACGATGAAGCCACCGCAACTCGACGAGTTCACACGCATGACGGGCGACCTGATTGTCGCGATGCTCACCTGTCCGCAGATCATCGTCGCGGCGGTCGACGGCGTGTGCGTGGGCGCCGGGGCCGCGCTCGCCATGGCGTCCGACGTGCGCTTCGGCACACCCGACAGCAAGGTGGCGTTCCTGTTCGTGAAGGTCGGACTCGCCGGCTGCGACATGGGGGCATGCGCGCTGTTGCCGCGCATCATCGGTCACGGCCGCGCGGCCGAGCTCCTGTACACCGGCCGTTCCATGCGGGGTGACGAGGCGCACGCGTGCGGCTTCTTCAACCGGTTGGCGGCCGGCGAATCACTGCACGCCGACGCCGCGGCCTGGGCGCGTGAGATCGCCGGCGGTCCCATCCTCGCTCATCGCGTGACCAAGCGCATGCTGCGCGAAGAGTGGCACCTCGATGTGGTCACCGCGGTGGCGGCGGAGGCCCGCGAGCAGGCGCGCCTGATGGAAACCGGAGATTTCCGGCGCGCGTACGAAGCGTTCGTGCGCCGCGAGACACCGCACTTCGAGGGGGACTGATGAGCGCGCATCTGGCCTGGCCGTTCTTCGATGACTCGCACCGGGTGCTCGCGGGCGAAGCCGCGAGACAGGCGGTGCGTTGTGACGGATTGCGCGGCATTGCCGACCACGACCGCGCGGCGCGTGAGCTGGTCGCCCTGCTGGGCGCGGCGGGGCTGCTGCGCCACGCGGTGGCCATGGACGGCAAGCTCGACGTGCGGGCGCTGTGCGTGATCCGCGAGGCGCTGGCCGCCCGCTGGGGGCTCGCAGATTTCGCGTTCGCGATGCAGGGCCTCGGGAGCGCACCGATCTCGCTGTTCGGCGGCGAAGCCCTGCGCGCGCGCTATCTGCCCGACGTCGCGGCGGGACGGTCCATCGCCGCCATCGCGATCACGGAACCCGGGGCGGGATCCGACCTCGGCGCCATCGCGACCACGGCGGACAGGGACGGCGCGGATTTCATACTCGACGGCGAAAAATGCTGGATCTCGAACGGCGGGATTGCGGACTTCTATGTGGTGTTTGCGCGCACCGGCGAGGGCGATGGAATCCGCGCCCTGTCGGCATTCGTTGTCGATGCGGACGCGCCCGGTCTCGACGCCGCCGAGCGCCAGTCGGTGATCGCGCCCCATCCGATGGGGCGGATCCGCTTTTCGGGTTGCCGCGTCCCGGCGGCGCAGCGTGTCGGGGAAGCCGGGCGTGGGATCGTGGTCGCGCTGGCGACGCTGGACACCTTTCGCGCCACGGTCGGAGCCGCAGCGGTGGGACTCGCGCGGCGTGCGCTGTCCGAGGCGCTGGGACACGCGCGTTCGCGCCGGCAGTTCGGCGCGCCGCTCGCGGACTACCAGTTGATTCGCGCCAAACTGGCTGACATGGCGACCGCGATCGACGCGTCCGCCCTGCTCGTGTATCGCGCGGCATGGATGCGCGACACGCAGACGGACCGCGTGCCGCTGGAGGCTGGAATGGCGAAGGCGTTCGCAACCGAGTCGGCGCAGCGCGTGATCGATGAAGCGGTGCAGATCTTTGGCGCGCTCGGTGTCGCCGAGGGGGCGGCGGTCGAGGAACTGTACCGCGAGATCCGGCCGCTGCGGATCTATGAAGGCACGACGGAGATCCAGAAGCTGGTGATCGCGCGCAGCCTGCTGGAAAACGACGCGAAGGAGCGCCCGTGATGAATCGTACCTTGCAGCCGGAGGGATGGAAGCGGCCGAAGGGATATTCCTACGGCGTGGTGGCGGACGGCCGATTGGTGTTTCTGTCCGGACAGATCGGAACCGACGCCAGCGGTGCCTTCGCGGGGCCCGGCCTGGTCGCGCAGGCCGGGCGCGCGCTGCGCAACATCGTGGCACTGCTCGCGGAGGCGGGCGCGCGCCCGGAGCACGTCGTGCGCATGACGTGGTATGTGACGGACATCGACGAATACCGCCGCTCGCAGCGCGAACTCGGGGAGGTCTACCGCGCCGTGCTGGGCGCCCACTATCCGCCCATGGCTCTGGTGGCGGTTGCCGCGCTGGTCGAGCCGGACGCGCGGGTCGAGATCGAGGCAACGGCGGTGGTGCCGCACGCCTCGGGGGCGGTGGAATGAACACCGGGGCGGCCGTGCGTTTTCCGGAGGAGTTCGGGCTCGCCGACTATTTTCTCTTTCGACGCCTCGCCGAGGGACGGGGAGAAAAGGCGGCGATTCGCTTTGGATCCCGGGTCTGGAATTACGCCGACGTGGCCGTGCGCAGCGAGTCGCTGGCGCGCTTCCTGGCGGCGAACGGCGTCGGCGCGGAGTCGCGGGTTTACATCGTCCTGCCGGATACACCCCCGTTCGCCTGGGCGTTCTTCGGTACGCTCGCGAACGGCAGCGTGGTGACCATGGGGAATCCCGCCTCTCCGCGCGAGGATCTTGCTTACGTCCTGCGCTATGTGGATGCGGCCGCGCTGATCACCGTGCCGTCCGTCGCGCGGGATCTCGCGCCCATGCTGGCGACGCTGGATGCGCTGAAGCTGCTGCTGATGGTTCCCGACGCCGCCACCGGGGAGGATCCGGAGGGCCCCGTGGATGTGGCGGACGTGCGGTCGGCAGCGCGTCGCGTCGAGCGCCTCACGGACGCAGTCGCCGAGGGCGCGGGCCTGTCCGCGCCGCTGCGCCGGATCCGGCGCGACGATCCCGCGATCTGGCTGTTCACGTCGGGCTCGACCGGGCGGCCGAAAGCCGCGATGCACGCGCAGCGCGACTTTGCGTTCAACACGGAAGTCTATGCGAAACGCACCGTCGGTTATCGGATGGACGACGTTACCGTAAGCGTCCCCGGACTCTTCTTTGGCTATGCGACGGGCACCAATCTGATGTTTCCCTTCGCGGTGGGTGCGACGACGTGCCTGTTCTCCGAACGCCCGACGCCGGAGACGCTCGCCGCCGCGGTGGATCGCTACCGGCCGACGGTCGTCACCAACGTGCCCACGATGATGTCGAAGCTCCTCGAGTACGACGCCACTCGCAACCAGGCCGGTGAACCCCGGCTGGATTTCTCGTCGATCCGGTTTCACCTGTCCGCCGGCGAGGCGCTGCCGCCGCCGCTCTTCGAGCGCTTCGTCGCGCGCTTCGGAAACGATGTCTACGACGGAATCGGTTCCGCGGAGATGTTTCACATCTACGCGTCCAACCGGCCCGGTGATATCCGGCCGGGCTCACTGGGACGCGCGGTGGAGGGCTACCAGCTGAGCATCCTGCCGACCGACGCCGAGCTCCCCGGGGCGGCGCCGGTGCCGACCGGCGAGACCGGCGTGCTGTGGGTGCGCGGCGACAGCGTGGCGCTGGGTTACCACGGGGACCGTGATCGCAGCTGGGAGACGTTCCACGGCCGCTGGTGCCGCACGGGCGATCTGTTCCGGATCGACGACGAGGGCTACCTCTGGTTCTCGGGCCGTGCCGACAGCCTGTTCAAGGTGGGCGGCGTGTTTGTCGCGCCGCTGGAGATCGAGGAGTGTCTGATGACGCACGCGGCGATCGCGATCGCCGCGGTCATCCCGGCCGACGAGGCGGGGCTCACCAAACCGAAGGCGTTTGTCGTGCCGCGCGAGGGCGTATCCGTGTGTGACAAGCTGCGCGTCGAGCTGCAGGACCACGTCAAGCAGCGCCTGTCGAAACACAAGTATCCGCGCTGGGTGGTGTTTGTGGACGACCTGCCGCGCAACGACCGCGGCAAGATCGATCGCAAGGCACTGATCGATCGCGAACGCGCGGGGGAGAACCCATGGACATGAATGAGCTTCCGGTCTACGTGGCCCGATTGACGTCGGTGGAATTTGCACGCGTGACCGGCGGGGACGCGCCGGTTTGTATTCTGCTTCCGGTGGGCGCGGTGGAGCCGCACGGCCCCCACCTCGCGCTCGACACTGATCTCACGATATCGCGGGCGGCGGCAGAACGCGCGGTGCCAGCGCTGCGCGCGCGCGGCATCGTTGCGTTTGTTGCTCCCGACGTTCCCTATGGCGTCACCGAATGCGCGCGCGATTTTGCCGGCGCGGCGAGTGTTCCACAGCCCGCGGTTGAGGCGTATCTCGCCGGCGTGATTGGGGGCTGGCAGCGCGCGGGAGCGCGTCACGTCTGCCTCGTGAACAACCACCTCGAACCGGCCCACGATGCCGCCGTGCGCGCCGCGGTGGCGGCCTGCGACCCGGCCGGCGCCAGCGTGGCGAGTCCGCTGACGCGGCGTTTCGCGCGCACGCTGTCGGACGAGTTCCGCCGCGGCGCGTGTCACGCGGGCGAATACGAGACGTCCATCGTCCTCGCCGCGGCGCCGGAGTCGGTGCGCGAAGAGATCAGCCGGATGCTCCCGGATGTCGACGTCAGCCTGTCCGACAACCTGGCGCGCGGTGTTGACCGCTTTGTCGCGATGGGAATGCGGGATGGATACGCGGGTTCGCCCGCGCGGGCCAGCGCGGCACACGGGGACGAGATGCTCGCGCGGTTGGCGGCGATGATTGTAACAACGGTGGAGGAAGCGGTCGCCGCGGCGTGATCAGGACAATTTCTGGCCCGACAGGTCCGATACCCGCAGGTGCGAACGCCACGCGTAGTAAAGACCCGCCAGCGTAATGGGGAAGAACTGGGTGGCGTGGTAAACCGTGGAGAACGCGAGCGCGTCGGCGCGCTGGATGCCGAATGCGGCGAGGCCGATGACGCACGCGTACTGCATGGTTCCCAGGAAGGCCGGTGCCGATGGAATCATCGAGCCGAGCGAAATCACCACAATCAGGAACAGGCTCGCCAGCAGCGGAACCTCCAGCCGGAACGCCACCACGCAGAAGTAGACCCCCAGGATCGCGCAACCCCAGACCGCGACCGACAGCGCGACGATCGGCAGCGACGCACGCGGCTGCGTGACGACACCCAGGCCGTCGATAAACGAGTCCGCCGATACGTGGAGGCGGTCGCGCGTGTCGCCGGGCAGCGGGCGCAACGCGCGCTCGAGCAGCGCACGGAAACGGTTCCTCCAGCGCACCATCGCAAACAGGAGAGCGAAAAGCGCGACGTTGAACGCAATCAGGATGCCGGCACTGCGCGCCAGCCACGGCGGCCCCGATATGGTCACCATCGAATACCACAGCAGGATGATCAGCACGAACACATCGACCACACGCTCATAAACAATGGTCGCGAACGCGGCCGACCGGCTGACCCGCTCCGAGCGGCCGATGACGACGGCGCGAACGATCTCTCCGAGACGCGCCGGGAGCAGGTTGTTGACCATGAACGCAATCGCGGTCGCGGTCCACAGCGGTCCGATGCGACAGTCCTTGACCGGCGTCATCATGTACTTCCAGCGTACCGACCGGCTGAAGTGGCCCAGCATCGTGAACACGATCGCCGGGATGAGAAACAGGTAGCGGGTGCGGCGGAGGGCAGCGAGGAACTGGTCCCACTCGATGCCACGCGCCGCGAGGTAGAGGAACACGGCGCTGATCACCACGCCGAGGGCGAGTTTACGCTTCACGGTGTCAGCCCCGATCCGCCGGGCCGGCGGGAATCTTCCAGCGAGCGGCGACCGCGGGCGGCGGGGCAACGTCGCCCGCCGCGATGAAGCGTTCGTACCACAGTTGGAAACACAGCAGTCCCCAGATCGGGAAACTGTGGTCGCTGCGGGAGGCGGCGTGCTCGTCGAGCAGGCGTGTCACGACCTCGGGGCGGAAGAAGCCGGCGGCCGCGATACGATCCGGCGCCAGGACGGCGCGCGCGTAGTCCCCGAGGGCATGGTGCAGCCACGCCGTCACCGGGACGTTGAATCCCGCCTTGCGCCGGCCGGCGATGCCCTCGGGCAACAGCGGGCCGACGGCCTTCTTGAGGATGTACTTCTGCACGCGCCCGCGGAACTTGATCTCGGACGGTATGCGTGCGGCAAGTTCCATCAGCTCGTAATCCAGAAACGGCCCCCGTGCCTCGAGCCCGTTCGCCATCGACATGCGGTCAACCTTGTTCAGCATGTCAGCCGGGAGATAGAAGCGCGTGTCGGCGTAGAGCATCCGGCTCAGCGGATCGTCAGTTCCCGAGCGGTCGAAGTGCTCGCGGTAGAGTTCGCTGGTCGGGCGCGCTGCCACGCGATCGCGGAATGCGGGGGTGTAGAGCTCGCGCTTGCCCGCCTCGGACAGGATCACGCGCCACCAGAAGTGCGCTTCCTCGGCGTCGAGTTCGGCGCCGGACACGAAACGCTTGGCGCGGAAGTCGAAGCTCACCTTGGTGTGGGAAACGGGCAGCGCCTCGGCCAGGCGGCGAACGACGTGGTGCCGGATCGCGCGCGGGACGCGCCGGTACAGCTTGCGCATGAAGTAGGCGTTGTAGGTGGGATACCCGGCAAATGCCTCGTCGCCACCGTCCCCGGTGAGGACCATCGTCACCTTCTCGCGCGCGAACCGGGACACCAGGTAGACCGGAATCATCGACGAGTCGGCGAGCGGGTCGTCTCCATACCACACGAGGTCGTCGATCAGGTCGACGCCTTCCACGGATACCGTGCGCACGTGATGGTCGGTGCCATACATGCGGGCCACACGCTCGGCGTGCCCGGCTTCGCTGAAAGATTTCTCGGCGAAGTCGATTGCGAACGTCTTCACCGGGTCCGGCATCGCGCCCGCCATCAGCGCCACCACCGCGCTGGAATCAATGCCGCCGCTCAGGAAGGCGCCAAACGGGACGTCACTCACGAGGCGGATGCGCGTCGACTCGTCGAGCTTGTCCCGCACGCGTCGCGCCCACTCGTTCTCACTGACGCCGTGTTCGGGCTCGAAGTGGAGGTCCCAGTATTCGCGGGTCCGCGGACCCTCGTGGTCGCACACGAGCAGTTCCCCGGGCAGGAGCTGGCGCACGCCTTCGACCATGGTGCGCGGTGCCGGCACGTAGTTCAGCGACAGGTAGTGGTGCAACGTGTCCGGATCGACCCGGCGCCGCACAGCCGGGTGCACGAGGATGCACTTGAGCTCGCTGCCGAACACAATGGTGTCGCCCGTGTCCGCGTAGTAGAGCGGCTTGACGCCGAGGCGGTCGCGGACCAGCAGCAGGCGCCGCCGTGTTGCGTCCCACAGGGCGATCGCGAACATCCCGCGCAGGCGTGTCGGCATCTGGTCACCCATTTCCTCGTACAGATGGACAATGGGCTCGATGTCGCCGCTGGTGACGATGCGGTGACCGCGTTCCTGAAGCCCGGCACGCAGCTCGCGGAAGTTGTAGATCTCACCGTTGCAGACCACAACCACGCCGTGGTCTTCGTTGGCGATCGGCTGCTGGCCGGTGTCGAGATCGATGATGCTGAGACGGCGCATGCCGAGCGCAACCGGGCCGTCCACATGGTAGCCGGAATCGTCGGGACCGCGGTGTGTGATGACGTCCGCCATACGGCGGACGACGGACGCCTCGGCGCGCCCGCCGCGATACGCAAAAGTGCCGCAGATTCCGCACATGTCAGCGGTGGTCCGAATAGCGCCGTTCGCGCCGCAGCGATGCCACCTGGTCCGCGAGCAGCCCGAAGAAGAAAATGATGATGGACGACACCAGCAGGAACAGCGAGGCGGTCGAGAGACCGCGGCCGAGGCTGATGTAATGGACGCCGAGTCCGACACCGAACAGGAAAAACACGCCGCTCACCGGTCCGAAGACGCGGAACGGGTCGAGCAGCGTGGTGAGGCGCACGACCAGCAGCGCGGTGTCCATGCCGTCCTTGAGCGGCTTGACGGTGCTCTTGCCGATCCGCTTCTTGACGACGACCGGCACGAAGCGCACGTCGTGCCCCTCCTTGAGCAGGACCAGCGTCGTCGTGGTGGACGCGGAGAAGCCGTTGGGGAGCAGGTGGAGATAATCGAGCAACAGATCGCGGCGGATCGCACGCAGGCCGCAGTTGAGGTCGGGGATGCGTGTGCGGGCCAGGTAGTTGGCCAGCCACCCGAGCGCCTTCTTGCCGCCGCGCCGCGAGAACGGCGCGTGCGAGGCGGAGGTGCGCGCACCGAGTGCCGCGTCGTGATCCGAGAGTTCATTGACCATGCGCTCGATGTCCACGGGCTCGAACTGGTTGTCCGCGTCGTAGAACAGCACGATTTCGGCTCTGGAGGCGAGCACGCCCGACTTGAGCGCGGCGCCGTAGCCGCGATTGCGGCGGTGCGTGATCACGCGCACGTGGTTGCGCGTGGCGGCTTCGGCTCCCGTGCGGTCACTCGACCCGTCGTCGACCACGAGGATCTCATAACGCCGCGTGCTGCCCGCCAGCGCGGCGAGGATCTCATCCAGGGTCTGGCCGATCGCCGCCTCCTCGTTGAAGGCCGGGATCACGACGGAGACATCGAACCGGTTCTGATCAGAGTCGTGACTCACGGATCAACTCCTCGGGTGAAGGGGGTGCGGGCGCGTCCGCGATCGCCGCGCGGCACGCGTCCGCGTTCACGGCATAGAGCGAAATCTCCGGGTCCTGGAACACCGGGGTGAAGAGAGCGCCGTGCGTTGCCACCGCGGCGCCCGCGATCACGTCCTGCGGACGCACCACGACGTACAGCGCTTCGCGACGGCTGGAGAGTTCCTCCAGCGCCACGGCATCCAGCGGTCCATTCTGATACAGCACGTTCAGCGTGTGCAACCGGCGCGCCATCTCGAGGCGCGGGTAGCCCCACTGCTGCGCGTAGGGCCACGAGCCAAACAGGTAACGGCGCGGACCGGTGACGACGAGAAATACCCGGTCGGCCTGATCGATGAAGAGGGCATCGCGTGCGGTATATTCCCGCACCCACGCAGACAGCCGCGCTTCGGGTGCTGTGACCACGGTCTCGGTCGGCGTTCGAAAACAGGCGGCGAACGCGAGTCCGTTGACGGGGAGCGCAAAAAGAAGCGTCCAGACCGCGGCGGCCGCGACGCGCCTGCGTCCCGTGCGGGCAAGGATCGAGTCGGCTATCGTGAACCCGCCGATGATCGACAGCGGCAGAAAGACAAAATAGCCCAGCTTGTCGTAGGTGTTGGGCCCCGGCAGTTTGATCGACAGACAGAACAACGTGACGCACAGTGCGCCGAATGCGAATACGCGGCCGGCAGTCGTGCGCTCGGTGGTAAACCAGCGCTGGCGCCATGCCAGCACGAGCACGAGGGCCGAGGAAATGAAGATCCCCGCCGTCTTCGCCACCGAGAAGCTGATGGGGACCACCTGCTCGTGCTCTTTCATGTGCATCACCTGGTAGAGGTACGGCGTCATGAGCAGGAAGCACAGCAGGGAAACCGCGAGAACAACGAAGGCGTCGCGCGGGCGCTGGCCGGGAAGTCCACGGCCGGTGAGCAGGGCAAGAATGATGCCTCCGAAGATGCCGACCAGCATCACGAACCCGACCAGACTGTGGAAGCCCAGCATGCCGACGAGCGCGATCGCCAGCACCCACAGCGATGACCGCTCGCGGCGCGCCAGAAAGTGCGCGGCCGCAAACCAGCCGGCCGTCATGAACGCGAGCGCGAATCCGAATGCGGTGGCGACCATGAACTTGTCCAGGAAGAACTCCTGGTTGAAATAGATGTTCATGAAGCTGCACGCCGTTCCGTAGTTGAACGGCACCAGGCTGAACGTGCGCGCGATCTCCTCGCCGCCGCGAACGTCGCCCATCATCGCCTTGACGAGCTTCACCGGTAGTAGAATCCAGAACGCGCCGTTGAAACAGAACAGCAGCGTGGCCGCGGCGGTGACGCGATGGACAACCCGCTCGCGGAACACACCGGCCAACGAATATGCCGCGAGAGCCAGGCCGGCGACGGCCTGAATATTCGCGATCGCCATCACGCGAAAGGGATCCATCCGCAGCGCGTCGGCAATCTCCAGCACGAGCGCGTGATAGAACCACATGTACTGGAGCGGCATCCCGACGAAGTACGGATCATCGGGCGGAACGCCGAAGGTTCGTATCTGGGCGACAACAGCGCCGTGGAACCACGCGTCGGAGCGAATGCGCCACCACTCGCTCGTCATGGGCAGGAACCCGGTCAGAAAGGACGCCACAACGACCAATCCCGCGAGTGGGAGCAGGTCACGCACGCGTCCCCGTTCGATGCGAGCGCCGCGGAACTCGGCCGCCAGAACCATCGCGAGGCCGGCGAGGATCACCACGGCCGCGATGGCCCTGACCCCGAGGCCGGCCATCTGCCCGAGGATCGACATGCACGCCAGAATCACCGGTGACAGGAGCAGGCTGGACATCGCGGCCGCGACGGAATCACGGCCGGCTGCCAGCCGGTAGACACCGAGGCCGGGGAGCACCATCAGCCAGAACCAGCCGATGGCACGGAGCGCGGCCCCCGGCGCGCCGCCGGACGGCGCAACCGCGGCGGCCACGAGCGCGGTCGCCGCAAACACCAGTATCCAGGCCCTTCGGGCCGGATCAGCCGATGAGGTCATCGTGGGGTACTTCAAGCCGATTGTGCCGGTACAGGCGTTCGCAACCCGGAACGGTACCGGGAGCACGACGGTTGTAACTCATAGTATTTTATATCAGATATAGGTTCCGTTTCAAGTGTGCTGTCAGGGTCAGGTGCCGATCAGCGTGACGTCCAGAGCGACCGCGCGCGGGCCACAGGCATCCAGCAGAACCACGGCCTCCCACGTGCCGACATGGATCGCGCCGTCGCGAATGGAAACGGTGATCGAATCCGCGATCACACCGCCCGCCGGATACCCGGAGTCGTCCACGTCCAGACGGTCGATGGACGGGGGCGCGAGTGGCTCACCCGGGCCCCCGGTATCGCGATGCGCGAGGTGCGTCCGCACGATGCGCAGGAGGTCATCGACGTCGTCGTCGAGCTCCGCGGAGAGCGTGAGGCAACAGCCCTCACCCGGCAGCGTCAGGATGCATAGCCCCGCGTAAACGGCCGCGTCGCGGACAAAGCCGTTTACCTCCGCGGTCACATCCGCCAGCGACGCGCCATCGGCGGTTGAGAAGTGCAGGCGGGTGGTCTCGATGCGCATTTGGATCCTCAAGCGGGACGCCGCACGGGCAGCCGCGGAAACGGGCAAAGGTGTTGCAATCACGGGGGTAACCGTCGGATACTGGTCCGGCTCGCGGCCCCGTGCGCTAGCTGGAATGGATACCTTACCAGAGAGGCCGACATGACGAAAAAGGGTTTTCGCCTCCCGTTCGGGCGCCCGGGTGAGGTGGGGGGAGAAGACGTTTCCGCCCTTCGGGAGGAAAACGATCAGCTCAAACGGGCGGTCGAAGAGCTCTCGATTCTCAACGACCTGGCCCGGGCCATCGGGGCCTCGGTCGATTCTGAAGACATCATCCACAAGATCGTCGACCGCTCGATGCGGGCGGTCCAGGCCGAGCAGACGGTCGTTACGCTGGTCGATCGCAATGAAAGCCAGGCGATGAAGACGCTGGTGCGCGCGATGACAAGCTCAGCCGAACACCCGCACTATCATCTGAACGAGAACCTCATCGGCTGGATGCATCTGTACAAACGGCCGCTTCGCACCAACGACCCGGCTTCCGACGACCGTTTTCGCGGGCTGCGCTGGGACGACTCGATTCACTCGATCCTGTGTGTCCCGTTGATGGTCAAGTCCGAACTGGTCGGCGTCGTGACCAGCTACAACAAGAAGGGCACCGAAGGGTTTACGGAGGCCGATCAACGTCTGCTCGCGATCATTGCGGGCCAGTCCGCGCAGATCATCGAGAACGCGCGCCTCTATGAGGAAGAGAAGGCGCTGGCCGGCATGAAGGAACAGGTGAAGCTCGCCGCCCAGATTCAGCACGACCTGCTCCCGAAGTCCGCGCCGCGGATTCCGGGCTACGACCTCGCGGCTAGCAGCACGGCGGCCCAGATGGTCGGGGGCGACTACTACGACTTCATCCGGGTGACCGAGGGACGCTGGGCGCTGGTACTGGGCGACGTGTCCGGCAAGGGGTTGCCGGCGTCGCTGCTGATGGCCAACCTGCAGGCGACTCTCCGCGGGCAGACCGCGCTCGACACCCCGGTGGGCGAAACCATCGCGCGCTCCAACCGCCTGATCTTCGAGAGCACCGACCCGGAGAAGTTCGCGACGCTGTTTACCGGTATGCTGGACGTCGGGACCCATTCCCTGCACTTTTGCAACGCCGGTCATGAGAACCCCATTCTGCTGCGCGCGGACGGCCGGGTCGACCGCCTGGCGACTGGAGGCATGGCGCTCGGGGTGCTGGAGGATTTTCCCTACCAGCAGGGTGAGGATGCGATGGGGGCGGGCGACGTCCTGGTCATCTACTCGGATGGCATCCCGGACGCGGTCAACGAGTTTGACAGTCCCTTCGGGGAGGAGCGGCTGCTCGCCTGCATCCGCGAATCCGCGGCCGGATCCGCGGAGGAGATCATGCGCCGGGTGGTCACCGCGGTGCGTGATCACGAGCAGGGCGCCGAGCAGATCGACGACCTGACGATTATTGTCGTCAAGCGGCTCCCGTAACCTCCGGGCGTCGAAGCTCCGCAACAAGCGGTGCTTTGAAGCGTACATACTGTGTCGCCGTGGGGCGGTTGGAGGCAGGATGATCGGCCGGAAAATCCATCACTACCAGATCACCGAGAAGCTCGGAGAGGGCGGCATGGGCGTGGTTTACCGCGCCGAGGACACGAGCCTGCACCGGACGGTCGCGCTGAAGTTCCTCCACCCCGCCATCGTGGCGCGCCCCGAGGACCAGCAACGCCTGGTTGTCGAAGCGCGCGCCGCCGCCGGTCTCGGCCACCCAAACATCTGTACCGTATACGAGATCAATGAAATTGACGGCCAGACCTTCATCGCGATGCAGTTCGTGGAGGGGACGACGCTGCGCGACCGCGTGCTGTCCGGCCGCATCGAAACCGTCGACGCGCTGCGCTATCTGATCCAGATTGCAGACGGCCTGCGCGAAGCCCACCGCAAGGGCATCGTCCATCGCGACATGAAGAGTTCCAACATCATGGTCACGCCGCCGGGGCGGGCCGTGATCATGGATTTCGGCCTCGCGCGTCCGGTCGGACAGGGAAAGATGGATGAGCGCTTCACGTCGCGCGGGACGTCGGCGTACATGTCGCCCGAGCAGGCCCGGGGCGAACCGGTCGACCAGCGGACCGACATATGGTCGCTGGGCGTCGTGCTCTATGAGATGCTCGCCGGGCAGCTTCCGTTTCGCGGGGACTACGAGTCCGCCGTGCTCTACTCGATCCTGAACGAATCCCACCAGCCCATCGCGGGGTTTCGCGACGGCCTGCCGGCCGGCGTGGTGAAGATCGTCGAGCGCTGCCTGGCCAAGGACCCCGCCGAGCGCTTTCAGTCACTGGACGAGTTGATCGACGCGCTGCGGCTGGCGCTGGATGCTCTGACCGGCGTTCGCCGGTTTGAAACGCGGCCGAGCCGGCTGCGTCTGGTCGGGATTGCGGCCGCGTCGGTGCTCACACTGGTGGCCGCGTTCGTCAGTTACGACTTCCTGCGCGGTCGCGTTGCCGGTGGACAGGAACGGGTGCCGATTGCGGTCATCGACTTCGACAACGAAACCGACGAGGCGGCCCTCGACGGGTTGTCCGGCATGCTGATTACCGCCCTCGAGCAGTCGCGGCGGCTGTCGGTGATGACACGCTCGCGGATGTTCGACGTGATGAAGACCCTCGGGCGGACCAACGTTGAGAAGGTCGACGAGTCGATGGGACAGCAGATCTGCGACGCCGTGGGCGTGGGCGCGCTGGTGATTCCGACCGTGCGGCGCTTTGGTGATCTGTACACGATCGAGTTGAAGATCATGAACACGCGCACGCACAAGTACATCTATACGACCCGCAAGGAGGGACGTGGCCAGGAGAGCATTCCGGCGATGATCGACGCGATCGCGCGCGAAATTCGTATCGACCTGCGCGAGACGAGCGAAGCGGTCGCGCGCGCCGCGCCTGTCGGCGAGGTCACCACGACGAACCTGGACGCGTACCAGGCCTATTTCGAGGGCGAGACGCTCCTCAACGACCTCGACTTTACGGACGCCGCGAAGGCGTTCGAGCGCGCCATCGGCCGCGATTCCACCTTTGCACTCGCGCATTACCGGCTGGGTTACGTCGAGTGGTGGACGCGCGGTCACCCCGACGAAACGCGCCACCACATTGCCTACGCACTATCTCATCTGGACCGGATTCCCCAGAAGGAACGGTACCTGGTGCGCGCACTGCAGGCATCGCTGGACGGCGGCTTCGAAGCCCAGCTTCCGGTCTTGAAGGAGATGCGCCTGCTGTATCCCGAGGACAAGGAGATGCTCTTCGGCCTCGGGGACGCGGAATTCCACTCCGCCCAGTACGACTCCGCCGCCGTACATTTTCGCGCGGCACTGGCCGTGGATCCGAACATGGATCGCGCGTTGCAACACTTGACGTGGACCTACCTGCGTCTCGACCGCAACGCCGACGCGGTCAAGACCGCCGAACGCTGGGTGCAGGTGGCGCCATCGGCGGAGGCATACGAGTATCTGGCGCATGCCCACTTCAAGCGCAATGACCTGACGCGGGCCAGCCAGATTCTGGAGGCGGTGAGCAAACGCTACCCGGATTCACCCAAAATCCCCCTGCGGGTGGCCAGCATCCAGTTTGCGACCGGAAAACCCTACGAGGCGCTGAAGAGTCTCGATGCGGCGGCGCGGCTCGCCCAGGAGAGCGGCGACATGCCGTCGTTATTCGAGGTGGGTTCAACGCGGGCAATGGTCATCTATCCGTTTCTGGGCAAATACCGGATGGCGTTCGAGACCCTCGATCAGGGACGCCGCCTCATGCTCAAGTCGCTGGATGACTCCACTTATGTGGTGAATTTCGCGCTTTCCCGGGCCGCGCTCGAGTACTGGGCGTACCAGGATCCGCGCCGATCGCTGGCGGTGCTTGACGGACTCAGGGGCATCAGTCCGCGCCAGCAGACGCCCGACTACCTGCGCTCAATCGCGGTGTTCTCGATTCTTTCCGGGGACACCGCGCACGCGAACGACATCATCCGGACGCACCGCGCCCGTTTGACCCCGTTGCGCGTCGACATGCTCGAGATGCTGGAAGCAGCGAGGCGCGGGGACTGCGCGGCCGCCGACGCGATGGCGCGCCGGCTGCCCGGCGAGAAGGGCTTCGTGGGTGCCTACGAGGCGAGCATGGACTACTCGCTCGGGTTGTGTCTGCTGCAGGGCGGCGACTACGCGGGCGCGGTTGCCCGCTTCCGCAAGATCACCGACACGCCGACGGTGGCTGTCGAGGTGGCCACGATGTATGCGATGACCTGGTTGCGGCTGGGAGTGGCCTACGAGAAGAGTGGCCAGACCGCCGCCGCCATGGACTGCTATCGCCGGGTGTTGACCCTGCTCAAGGATGGCGACGAAGACCTCGCCAGCCGCCGCGAGGCGCGCGAGCGGCTCGATCGGCTGACGGCTTCCGGCACGATGTAGTCGTGCTACAATCGGCCGATGCGCCGAATCATTCTCCTGCTCATCCTGCTGCTTCCGGCGTCCGCGTTTGCGGACGCCGATCTTGTGCTGTACAACGCCTCCGTCTGGACGGGAACCTCGCGGGCCGGGGCGACGTGCATTGCCGCGGCCGCGGGAAATATCATCTACGTCGGCGACGATGCCGGCGCGGCTTCGCTCCGCGGACCCGCGACCCGGGGGATTGACCTGCACGGTGCGCTGGTCGTGCCGGGACTCGTGGACGCCCACGCGCATGTCGAGAACCTGGGCCGGCTGCTCGGCGAGACCTCGCTGGTGGGAACCGGGTCGCGTGAGGACGTGGCGCGACTGGTGCACGAGGCCCAATCGCGAGCGGCGCCGGGCGCGTGGATCCACGGACGGGGCTGGGACCAGAACGACTGGGCGGACCGCACGTTCCCGACGTGGAAGGACCTTGCGGGCACGGACGCCAACCCGGTGTATCTGGATCGGATCGACGGACATGCGTTGTGGGTGAACCGTGAGGCGCTGCGCCGGTGTGGGATTGGCCGTGAAACCCCCGACCCGCCCGGGGGGCGTATCCTGCGCGACGCGAACGGCGATCCAACCGGCATTCTGATCGACAACGCCACCAACCTGGTGACGGAGCGTGTTCCGCGTCCCGCGGGGGCGGAACTCGACGCGCGTTTGCGGCGCGCGCTCGAGGAGTGCAGTCGCCTCGGGCTGACCGGGGTGCATGACGCAGGCTCGCGGCCGGAGGTCATCGATGCGTTCCGACGCCTCGGGGAACGAGGCCAGCTCGCCGTGAATGTTTACGCCATGCTCGATTCCGAGTATCCCGACGCGGTGTCGGCGGGACTCGCCGCCGGGCCACTCGAACTGTTCGGCGGGCGTCTGATCGTCCGTTGCGTGAAGCTGCGCGCGGACGGTGCGCTCGGATCGCGCGGTGCGGCCTTGCTCGCGCCCTATGACGACGATCCCGGCAACAGCGGCCTGCTGGTGACGGAGCCGGACGCCCTGCTCGCGTTCACGCGCGACGCGCTGGCCGCCGGATTCCAGGTCGCGACGCACGCGATTGGCGACCGCGGCAACCGGATCACGCTCGACCTCTACGAACGGGCGCTCGCCGCATCCGGTGCCCGCGACGCGCGTCTGCGCATCGAACACTGCCAGATCCTCGCACCGTCGGACATCCCACGATTTGCGGCGCTCGGCGTGGTCGCGTCGATGCAGCCGACGCACGCCACGTCGGACATGCCGTGGGTTCGCGAACGCATCGGAGAATCCCGCCAGCAGGGCGGCTACGTCTGGCGCTCGCTGCTGGATTCGGGCGCCGTACTGGCGTTCGGTTCCGACGCGCCGGTGGAATCCATCGATCCGCTGTGGGGCATCTACGCGGCGGTCACGCGCGAAGACCGGGATGGCCAGCCGCCGGAAGGCTGGATGCCGGAGCAGCGCGTTACGGTGGTTGAGGCGCTGCGCGCGTTCACGTGGGGCGCGGCGTACGCGGCGTTCGACGAAATGCACGCCGGAACCATTGCGACGGGGATGCGGGCCGATGTGACCGTGATCGACCGGAATATTCTGTCCGGTGCGGCCGCGGACCTGCGGGACGCGCGCGTGCGCATGACGGTTGTCCGCGGCGTGGTGGTGTTCGACGGCGGTGATTAGCGCGCCGCGCGCCTGAGTTGCTCGACGGTCGCGCGATCGCGAATGCGCGCGATGGGGTAGATTCTGATCCGCTGGTCGACGTACGGCGTGCGCTGGTAGAACCAGTCGCGGATGCGCGCCGGGCTCGCGGCGAACGCGGGATCCTTGCGCGCGGCGGCGAATTCATCCGCAAGCGCGGGGTCGGCCGCGAGCATGTCGCGCGCGATCTGCTCGATCACGTACGACTCAACGTATTCCTTCTGTTCGAAGCACGCGTCAAAGAACCCCCAGCGCACCAGCGCGTCCGTGCCCGCGGGTTCAAACAACTGCGCGGCCACGCGCACACCGGGTTGCGCCAGGTCAACCACCACGCTGCCGGCGGGGAACTCGCGTGTCTCCTCGATTTCGTTCCAGTCATAGGTGAGCTGATGGCGTCCTTCAAACGGGGCAGCCGACCACGCCACATTGTCAAAGCGGACGGTGGAGATGGTGAGACGGGTGGACTCACGCAGCCGGAAGCAGGCGAGGCCGTGCGCCTCCACCCGCGCGATTGCCTCCGTCCACTGCGGCGCGATGATGTAGGCCTCGGGCAATCGGGCGCTGGCGGTGGTCCGCTGCGCGCCAAAGTACGGAACCTGGAGCGTTACCGGGCGATCGCTGAAGCGAGGCCAGTCACCACCGGTCAGGTCGCTCCTGTCGATGGTGTAGTCGAAGCCCAGAAAGTCGACCATCGTGCTCTCGGTAAACGATGTGGTCCATGTCATCGGCAATGGATCCGCACGGAACGCCGGCTGGCGCACGCGCTCATCGGCCTCCGCGACGATTGCCCGCAGGGTGTCGGCCTCCCGGTTCACGATCCGCAGCGTTTCGGTGAGCATGCGATACGTGGCGCGTACCCGCGTCGCGTAGTCCTTGAGCATGTGCGCTTCAATGAGCATGGCGGGGCGGTTACGCAGCGCGACGTAACCGGTGGAGAAACGCGGCGTGGACGCAAAACTCTGCAGCCCGCTGCGCGGGTCGTGCCAGACGCGGAAGTCACAGTAGGGCGCGAGGGGGAGTCCGGCGGCGCGCATGCGGCGCTCGAGCGGCGCCTGAAAGCGTTCAGCCGACCACCTCGCCACGGCGGGGTCGGCGTTCTGCCAGCGCTCGATCACGTAGGTGAGCACGTACTGGTAGTCGGCGCCGTCGGTCACGTGACAATCGATGAAGAGATCCGGCTGCCAGCGATTGTACAGGGCCAGCCACGCGCGTATTTCGGGTGTGTCCGCCTTGAGATAGTCCCGGTTGAGGTTCAGGTTGGAGGCATTGGTCCGCCACCCCATGCTCTCGGGCCCATTCTGGTTGACGCGGTTGTACGGGCTGGATCGCTCGTGCCCGTCGACATTCAAGATCGGAATGAACACGATGCTGACGTGGTCGAGCAGGGACGTCAGGCTGTCCTGAGCCGTGATGTCGCGGATCAGCATCAAGCCCGCGTCCTTGCCGTCGATTTCTCCCGAGTGAATACCGGCCTGGATCAGCACGACGGCTTTGCCGGCGCGGTGGATCCGTTCGGGGTCGGTGTATCCGTTCGCGTCGACCACGAGCAGCGGAAGCGCGCGGCCTTCTCCGCTGGTCCCGAACGTGGAGAAGTGTACGCGCCGTGACGACGCGGCGAGGCGCCGGCAGTAGTCGACGGTGCCCGCATAGTCCGGTGTCCGGAGACCGCCGGACCGTTCGAACTCCGTGGTCATGTCCCGGGAGCCGGGGGCCGCGGTTACGAGGGTGGCAAGCAGTACAATTGTATGCAACATGGCGCGCGAGTATACACACCCTGAGGCACGCTGCCAATTTCTCCGTTGCGCGGGGTTTCGCCCGGCATTATCGTCCGCTTACCACCCCACGTCCTTATTCCAAGGATGGCAACATGCAACGCGCCCTGATCGCGTTTCTCCTGCTGCTGACTCTTTCCGTGCGCGCCGAGGCCCGCACCTGGCACATCCGGCCCGACCACAGCGGTGACGCCCCGACCATTCAGGCCGGCGTCGACAGCGCGGCGGTGGGAGACACCGTCCTGGTCGCACCCGGCACCTACGGGTGGAGCGGGCAGGGCACGGGTTCGGAGTACGGGATGATCCACATTCAGCGCGGCCAGAACGGCTTTGTGCTGCGCAGCGAGGCGGGGCCACAGGCGACGTTTCTGGACGGCGAGTACCAGGGGCGGATTTTCTTTATTGCCGGGTGGAACTACATCACGGTGGAGGGATTCACGATCCGCCGCGGCATGGCGCCCCCGTTCGGGGAGTTCACCGGCGCCGGCATCGCCACCCACCTCTCCTTCGATACCATTCGCAACTGCATCTTTCGCGACAACATCGCGAACTACGGGGGCGCATTGTGGTGCGGCGGTGTCAGCGCGATGCAGATCATCGACTGCCAGTTCTATAACAACCAGGCGATCACGGGTGGCGCCATATACCTGGTAAACAGTTCGCAGTCGCCGACCATTCGCAACTGTGTGTTCCACCACAACACCGCGTCGAACGCGGGTGGTGCCATTCACGCCATCCACAACGGCTTCCACCTCGAGAACTGTCTGATCGCGCTCAATGAAGCGGGCGTGCAGGGCGGCGCCATCGGCGCGCGCGACGTGTGGCCCAGCTCGATCACGTCGTGCACGATCGCCGACAATACCGCGCCCGACGCGAGTGCGTTGCATCTGAACGCCACCCAGCCGGTTGCAATGTCACGCTGTATCGTGGCGCGTTGCACCGGCGGTCCCGCGTTTACGTCGCTGAACGGCAGTGTGCTGACGCTCGCCTGTTCGGATGTGTTCGGCAACCCGTCGAACGCACTCCCGGTGGGCGCGATTGACGCCGGCGGCAACCTGTCAGCCGACCCGCTCTTCTGCGGACTCCCGGCCTCGCTGAACTACACCATCGCGGGGTCCTCGCCCTGCGCCCCCGGGTCGCATCCGGACGGCGGGGACTGCGGCCTGATCGGCGCGCTGCCTCCGGCGTGCGGGACCGTTCGAGTCCAAGCCGTTACCTGGGGGCAACTTAAGGCCCTCTATCGGTAGACGCCGCGAAAGATTCCATTTCCGCCCGTTGACAGCCATGCAAAGTGGGAGGATACTGGTTATTGAACATTTGCGAGGTTCGCCGGCGGCGGACTCGCTCCGTCGCCGGTCCTTCCTCGCGGGAAGGAGGCCGTCATGCGCCGGGCCCCACTTTGGCTCCTGTCGGTTTCTGCAGTCTTCCTGCTGACCGGTTGTGCCACGACCATGCAGCTCTCGCAGGACCCCGGTCCTGCGTATCTGAGCGAGTTGCGCTCGCAGTACCTGTCTGAAAATCCCGTCAGTCCTTATCGCGAGAACATCTACCGCGGCGAGATCGTCAAGGGGATGGACCGCTTTGGCGTGCTCGCGTCCTGGGGATACCCGGAGAAGCGGGTCCGTCAGGGCGAAAGCGGCGAGGACTGGCTCTACGTGGATACGGACGAATCGTCGGGCAACAGCGTTCAGTACCAGCTGGCGTTCCGCAACGGGGTTCTCGAGGAATGGCAATCGACCCGAATGAACACGGGGATCGTCGCGGTTCGATCGCGCCCCGAAGTCACGGGTTTGCCGCCGGTCGAGACGAGCGACCCCGGTGCGAAGACCGTTCCGCAGAACTAGGTGGAAGTTGCCGAGGTTTTCGGCTAGAAGTTGACTACCGCCCGCAACGCCGGAGTGGCGGAATCTGGTAGTCGCAGCGGACTTAAAATCCGCTGGGGCGAAAGCCCCGTGCCGGTTCGAGTCCGGCCTCCGGCACCACTATGCCTACAGTTGTATCCGCAGGATCCATGCGGGTAGCAGTGCCCCCACGAACGACCCGATCAGAAACACCACGAGCCAGTTCATCGTCGTTCCCGCGAGCCGGTAGGTCGCCTCGGGATAGGCGATGCGCAGGTGGGCGATCGGGGAATCGGCGGGGATCACCGGAAGCCCGGGGTGCAGGAGGGCGTCCGCGAATCCGTGCGCGGCGCGGCGTGTTCCGATGACCGAGGTATTCCGCTCGAGCGCGACGGGAATCGTGTAGGGCCGGTCGTAGACGGTGACGGTGACATTGCCGGTGCCCGCGTCCAGTATGCCCGCCCGCCACACCACCTCGCGCGTGGCCGGGATGCGGACCGATTCCGGCTCCGCGTCGATCGAGGTGGAGGCGGTCAGTGCTGACGGCACCTTCACAGGATCCAGCCCTTCCTTGAGCGTGGCGGTGACGAGCGTGCGATCACCCGCGCGCAGCGGCGCGTGCGCGAAACGAGCCTCGATCTGGATGAAGACCGGCAGCGCCACCACCAGCACAATGAGAATCGGCTTGAGCGCGACACGCAGGTAGGTCCCCTGGGATGCGAGCGCACCGAGCAGCGCTCTGGTGATCTGAACAATATCATCGGGGTAGATACGCATCTCGAGAACGCGCGCCTTGAACACATCGCGCGCGCGGCGGATCCCGTCCTGATTCGACGTCGCCTTGAACAGAATTGCAAACGCGGCGCCGCTCACGACGGACAGCACCAGCAGTGCAACCAGACGGTGCGAGCCGAATGGAAGCAGCAGCCCGTCGAAGAGCAGCGTGAGTATGCGCGAGACGAGGTGCATGGTCCCGTCAGGAGATGTACCCGAGTCCCTCGAGCTGCTTCTTCACGTCGGCCTCGGATGAACCGCCGTCCTCGCCCTTCTGGATCTCGCGCTCCAGCAGATGGGCGACGAATTCGTCGACGGACGAATAACCCGCCTTTTCGGCGGCCTGCTTGACGCGTTCGAAGAGCGACTTTTCCAGCGT
>DASUGO010000083.1:0-6283 GCA_036273975.1 Candidatus Krumholzibacteriia bacterium | reverse complement strand
ATCCACCGCGATCTCAAACCATCCAACATTCTCGTGGCCGACGTCGACGGCCGCCCCGCGCCGCGTATCATCGACTTCGGCATCGCCAAGGTGGCTGAAGATGCATCCGGCGGCGAGACCATGCACACCGCGCACGGCATGCTGATCGGGACACTCGAGTACATGAGCCCCGAGCAGGCCGTCGCGGGCAGCGTACCGGTGGACACGCGCAGCGACGTATACTCGCTGGGCATCATCCTCTACGAACTGCTCGCGGGGTCGCTGCCGTTTGATTCGGCCTCGTTGCGCGAAGCCGGACCGCTGGAGGCGCGGCGCATCCTGCTGGATACCGACCCGCCCACGCCCAGCCGGCGCGTCACATCGTCGGGTGCACGCACCGCGATTGCCGGCGCGCGTTCCACCGACGAGCGCGCACTGCGCAAACACCTGCGCGGCGACCTCGACTGGATCGTGATGCGCGCCATCGAGAAGGATCCGGCGCGCCGGTACCAGTCGGCCAGCGCGCTGGCCGAAGATCTGGTGCGTTTCCGCCGGCACGAGCCGGTGGACGCGGCTCCGCCCGGAAAACGCTACCGTGCGGCGCGCTTCATCCAGCGCCACCGCGTGGGGGTGTCCGCGGCCATCGCGGTGACGGTGGCGTTGCTGGCCGGCACCACACTCGCGACGGTTGGAATGGTGCGCGCACGGCGCGCGCAAACGTACGCCGAGCTGGAAGCGAAGCGCGCCACCATGACCAGCGAGTTCATCACCGACATGCTCGCGCAGGTGCGCCCGGAGAAGTCGAAGGGCCGTGTCGTCACCGTGCGCGACGTGCTGGACGAGACCGCGGTGCGCATCGAGCGCGATGAGCCGTTCGAGGACGATCCCCTCGTGTCGGCCGCCGTGCGCCACGCCATCGGCGAGAGCTACCAGGCCATCGGCGAATACCAGCGCGCGCTTCCATTCTTTGAGGAAGCGCTGGCGCTCCGGCGCCGCGAACTGGGGAACGACAACGATTTGGTGGCACAGACGGTCGGCCGGCTGGGCAACGTCAGGTGGCAGATGGGTGATCTCGCGGGCTCGCTCGCGTGCGCGCAGGAATTCCTGGCCATTCGTGAGCGCACGCTGGGCCGGCATGACCCGGAGTATGGCAGCGCGCTGCAGAACCTCGCCAACACCTACGCCGACATGGGCGACTACGCGCGCGCCGACACGCTCATGCGACAGGCGCTGGCGCTCGATCGCGAACTGCTGGGCAACGATCACAAGGATCTGGTGTACACGCTCAACAACCTGGCCACGATCCTCGTGGACGAGGGCAAGTACGCCGAGGCGATTCCATTCCACGATGAATCGCTGGCGTTGCGGCGCAAGCACTACGGGGAGCCGAGCGCGGAGGTGATGGTGGCGCTGTCCAACCTGGGTTACGCGCGCGCGCTCAATGGCGATGACGCCGGCGCGGAGACATTGCTGCGCGCGGCGGTCGCGATGGCGGACTCGGTGTTCGGTCCGGGCCACCAGCGCACGGCCATCGCGCGTGCACGGCTCGGGATTCCGCTCATGCACACCGGGCGCGCCCGCGAGGCGGAGCAGCTGATCCGCGGTGCGATCGATGTGTTCACCGCGGGGGCTGGTGAACGATCGTGGCGCGTGGGTGACTTGCGGCGCTGGCTCGGCGAGGCGCTTATCGCTGCCGGTGACGAGCGCGACGGAATTGCCGAACTCGAGACGGCGTGGTCGATCCTCTCCGAGACGCAGGGCGCCGATCGGCCGCTGGCGCGCCAGACCGCGGCCATACTCGCGCGGCGCTACGAACGGCGCGGCGACGCGGATTCGACCCGGGTGTGGCAGGAGCGCACACTGGCGTCGGCGGGCCGCTGACGCGCGTAGCTGAGAAACGACATGAAGACCAATATGAACCATCCATGGCGTACTTGCTTCCTGCTGCTTGCGGCCGCATTGCTGGCCGGTTGTGGCGGGTCGGGTGGCGACGATGTGATTGTCCCGCCTCCGGGACCGCCGGCGCCCGCCGTCGTGGACGGGGTCTTCGACGTGGCGGCGCACATCATCTTTGACACGTGCGATTCCGATTCGGTCTACGACGGTACCTATGCATTTCAGATCGACGACCAGACGTTCACGATGGGAGACACATGGTCCGGCACGTGGAACCCGAAGACCGCGAGCGGTTACGGTGAGTCGGAGCACACCGGGTACACGGTTCGCGTCTGCACGGTCAACCGCTGGACCAGCCTGACGCTGACGTTTTCGTCCGAGGATGAGTTCACGGGCTCCATCACCTATCACCAGCGGGTGGAAGGGGACTGCCAGACCCCGTGTGTAACCACATGGGCGATTTCGGGCGTGCGCGAACCCGATCCCGTCGAGTAGCCGCCATCGTCTCTCGCGTGTCGATTCCTCGACATCGGCCAGCCGACGCTTCCGCCATCCAAGTCCGTTCACGCCCGTCGGTTTCCGTCTCCGCGCGCGGCGGAGCGGCGGGTTTGCGCGCGCACGCGTCCGGGCCGCGCTGCCCCGCATCTTAATGCAGCGCCCGCAGATAGCCGCTTCGGGCAAAACGGCGCGATCCATGCCATATCCGGCGCATTCGCGGGGTGGTTGTGCGGGGTGTGACGGGAGGTGGCGGACATGCGAACGGTCAGAACCATGCGGGCGCGGCATGGGCGCGAGGTGCTTGCGGTGGCGAGCTTCATGACACTCGCGCTCGTGCTGCCCGCGTGCACGGAACACGGCAACAATGCCAACGACGTCCCCGACGTCGTGACCCAGTCGGGCGACCAGCTGTTTGATCTACAACGCGACGAGGCCCGGCGGACCGTCGAGGCAAACGTGGTCCACAACGGCCAGACACGGCGCCTGACCCTTGCGCCGTTGCCCGACGGTCCGTCGCCGGGAATCGTCGCCGCCATCGCGGACGACGCGGCCGATTACTTTGAGCTGTCGATCGCGCGCGATGAGCGAACCGGCGAGGTGTGGCTGCGCGAGCGGACCCCGACCGACGAAATGACGATCACGGTCCGCGAAGCCGGTGGCCGCGTGTACGAAACCTACGCGATCAACGGGAACACGCTCGCCTTCGACCACCCGGCGCTCGACGTGGCGCAACTCGACAAGGCGGTCGCGCGCTACCGCGCGGGGACCATCGCGTACGCGGCCACGCCGGAACTGCGCGAGACCGGTGAAAAGCTGGCGCGGTTCGACGCATTCTACACCCCCACGATGACCAACACGCTCCACCGCAATCCCGACGGCGAGTTGTTGATATCGGTACTCACGGACCCGGCGGTTGCGGGTGCGATCACCGGTGAGAGCGTGGCACCGCAACGGTACGTCACCGCCACGGAGCGCGTCTGCTGGCTCGCGACGATGTGCGTGAGCTTCAAGGCCCGTGTGGGTGGCCTGGCCAACCCCGCGTTCGCGGCCTGCCTGGGCACGCTGATCGCGTGCGTGTTTACCGAGATCGTATGCTGGATCGCCAACTGCGGGTAATCGGGGAAGCGGGGCGCGTGCCGGCCGGATTCTCATGACGGACGAGGACGACGCGTCTATAATGTCCGCGTGAACATCTCCGGCCGTGCGCGCCTCTCCGCTCTCACCCTCGCCGCCCTCGCACTGGGCGGTATCGCCGCGTGGGGTTTCTTGAGTCACGTTCGCACCCCCGACCTCACCCCCGAAATACGCGGCTACCGGCTGGCCGAAGAACTCGGCTGCCACGGTTGCCACGGTCCGCGCGGGACGGGCGGTATTCCCAACCCGGCCAGCCGCGAAGACAAGGTTCCGGCCTGGGACGGGGGTACGGCGATGATGTACGTGCGCAACGACGACGAGATTCGGGAGTGGATTCTGGATGGCAAGCCGTGGCGGCTTGCGATGCGCGACTCGCTGGATCGCCGGCGTCGCGAAGACGAACGCGCGCGTGCGCTCGACGCGTTCCCGAAACCCGGAGAGGTGTCGCTGCGCCCGAAGCCACCCGCGCCCGCGGAGATTCCCCTGCGCATGCCGGCGTACCGCGATGTCATCGACGATGCGCAGCTCGCGGACCTGGTTGCATACTACAAGGCGGTGGCCGACTACACCGAGATGCCCGACGACGCGCGCCAGGGCTACCGCGCGGCGCGGTCGCTCGGCTGCTTTGGCTGTCACGGACCGGGGGGATTGATCGGCGCGCACAATCCGCGCAGTTTCAAAGGCTACATCCCGCCGTGGCGCGGGAGTGATTTCCGCGAGCTGGTGCGCAACGACGACGAGCTGCGGTCGTGGATTCTCGACGGCGCGATTCCGCGCCTCACCGAGAATCGCGCGGCGCGCTACTTCACAACCCGTCAGGTGATCCGGATGCCGGCGTACCGCGGGGTGATGGCGGACTCGACGCTCGCGAGCATCACGCGCTATATCAACTGGCTGTCCGAAGACGCGGAATCGACGGAGTAGCTCCGTCGCTCCGCGCGGACGCGTGCGGCTGGCCCTAGTTCTTGGGAATGACGCCGCGCCGCGACAGTTCCGGCACCAGCTGTCCGGTGACTTCTTCCCGCAGCTTGTCCACCGACGTGGGGTCGATCTCGACCGTCGAACCCATCCACACAAACTTTCCCCCGTCACGCCGGCTCCACACATCCAGCTGATAGCGGCCCTTCTGTTCTTTCTCCGGTGGCGCTCCACCCAGCGTCACGGTCTGGTAGTACGACTGATACCATCCGCGCCAGTAGTCCTGGTTCGACATCACGGTATTCTTGTCGTAACCGCCCCCGAAGTCCGCGGTCTGCGTTGGCAGCAGACGGTGCGACACGACGGCGCCGTTCATGTCGTCGCGCCGTATGACCACCAGCGCCTGCTGGCTGTCGGGCAGCGACGTTGGGAACAGCTGGTAGGATGGCGTCGCGAGCACGCCGTGCGCCTGGAACTCGGCCGCGATGGCCTGTTCCCACGTGCGGCGCAGGTCCGGGTTGCGCTCGACCGCGATAACGAGCAGGTTGTCCAGCGGCTGGCTGGGGTGTTCCGGGTCGTGATACAGGTTGGTCAGGTTGGTCTTCGAGCAACCCCCGATGACCACGGCAAGCAGGGCAACGCACAACGAGACACGGCGCGCGACGCTCATGAACATCCTCCTGGTTCGCGGAGCACAGCAGATTCCCACGGGGAGCTTACCCCCGGGGCGCGCCGGCGCGCAAGGCATCGCGAAAAATGATGCAAACGCATCATGGCCGGACCGGAGCGCGGGAGTACCCTCCGTAAGGAGGTTGCGATGAACGCGCATGCCCGTTGGGCTCGCATTTTTATTCTCGCCGGTCTGGTGATCATGATTCTCGGGGCGCTGGATCCGCTGGAAGGATCGCTGCTGGTTGCGCCGGGTGTCGCGCTGGCCGCGCTGGGAGCGTTTCTGGGCAAGACCCGGCACCGCCTCGAACTCTACCGGGCCTTCGTTCTGGTGGTCCTCGGTGTGGGCGCGCTCTGGGGGCTCAGTGTCGCGGGCGGCTTTGGCGGCGACACCGGCCGATCGCTGTGGTGGGGACTGTTGATTCTGCCGTATCCGTTGGGTTGGGTGCTGGGGATGATTGGCGCGGTGCGCGGGATCATGGATTTCTTCCGCGGTCCGGCGCGGTCCCTGTCCTGAGTCGCGTGAATCGTTCCATTGGACGCGGGTTCGCGCGAGGCGAACCCACGTCCGGAACGCAAAATCAGAATGACCAGTTGACGATCGGGAACACCGGCAGGAACCCGTCCTGCGAAATGATGTTCACGAAGCCGATCTGGATGCCGTGGATCTTCTTCGCGTAATTCACGAATCCGAGCTGCAGCCCGTCGCCACTGGCGGTGTGATTCACCCAGCCAATCTGCACACCCTCGAAGTCACCCGGATTATAATTGACGGTGGCCGCCTGCAGGCCCTTGAAACTTCCCTCCGCCATGTTGACGAACCCCCACTGCAATCCCTTGGACAGGCCCGACGTGGTGTGGTTGATCAGGCCGAGGTCGAGCACCTGCACCGATGTGTTCTTTCCGTACAGGATTTCAGCCGGAATGCAGTAACCGAGTCGCTTTCCTTGGCGATGGAAATCGGTGTCACGAGGGAAATGTTGACGGGCTTTTCCGCCGCCACCATTCCAGAACGCTGACAGCGCGGGCCGGTTGTGTTAGGTTGGGGCCATGACCCCACGAACCCGATCGATTCATCCTGGCCGGCGCCTCAGCAAACGCGCCGTGCTGGGCGGCCTGTTCTTCGCCATCATCTTCCTGTTCCCCGCGCTGATCCGTCTGGCCGCCGAGTGGCCGTGGTTTCAGTCGA
>DASUGO010000082.1:0-61669 GCA_036273975.1 Candidatus Krumholzibacteriia bacterium | reverse complement strand
TTCACCACGCGGGCCAACTCGCCACCCAAC
Source organism: Candidatus Krumholzibacteriia bacterium (assembly GCA_036273975.1). GTDB lineage: Bacteria > Krumholzibacteriota > Krumholzibacteriia > WVZY01 > JAKEHA01 > JAKEHA01. Next base: position 61,639 of record DASUGO010000082.1, on the reverse strand, counting down.
GCGCCCTACAATCCGGTCCCGCTCAACAACGGACAGGGTCCGCTGCAGCCGCGGTTGTCGTGGCTCGGGTACGACCCCGACGGGCAGACGTTGACGTACGACCTCTACTTTGGCGACACCAACCCGCCGCCGTTAATGGTCTCTGGTCTGACTGCGCCGAGCTACCAGATGGGCACACTGACGCAGTCGGTTGTGTACTACTGGCGCGTCGTGGCCTCGGACGGCGAGTTGGCAACCAGCGGGCCGGTGTGGAACTTCCGGGCGACCGCGACGACCGGCAGTGGTGGCGCCCGCGTCGAAATGTGGGCCGACGTGAACGCATCCCAGTGCAGCCTGACCGACCAGTATGCGACCGTTCTGAATCTGTACGTGTTCGCGGTACCAGGGGCCAATGGCATCACCGGTCTCCAGTTCTCCGCGCCGAAACCCGCCTGTTTTACCGCGATTTACCTGACCGACGTGGAGCCGCCCGGCGGCCTGAAGATCGGCAACTCGCAGGACGGGATTTCGATTGCACTCGGGGGTTGTTTCGGCGCTCCGACGCTCGCGTTGACGATCCAGTATTTCGGCCTGGGGACATCCGGGGTGTGTTGCAACTATCCGTTGTTGTCGGACCCAACGCAGGCCGATGTGCTGACCGTTGATTGCGCCTACGTGGAGTCGTACGCCGTCAGCAACGCGGTCACGATCAATGAGACGCCGTACTGTCAGTGCGGTTCGCTGGTTCCGGTTCTGATCTCGCGCTTCGACGCCCGCATGGGCAACGGCGGCGTCGAACTGGCGTGGGAGCTCGGCGGCGACGAGACCGCGGAGCGCTACACGGTGATGCGCCGCACCGGCGACGAGACCCTCCCGGCGCCGATCGCCGAGGGTATGGTGAGCGGCGACCGCGGTTCGTTCCTCGACGACACGGTCGAGCCGGCGACGACATACCACTACGAGCTGGTGGTGCGCACGCGCGACGGCGACGAGTATCGCTCGCCGAGCAAGACGGTCACGACGGACCGCGCAACGCTCGAGCTGGGGCAGAACCACCCCAACCCGTTCAACCCGGTCACGGCGATTCCGTACACGCTCCCCAACGGTTCGGACGCGGTGCGGGTGAAGCTGATGATCCTGGACGTGTCCGGGCGCCTGGTGCGCACGCTGGTCAACGAAGACCAGACCGGCGGCGCGCGGGAAGCGGTGTGGGAAGGGAAGGACGACCGCGGCAATCCGGTGTCCAGTGGTGTGTACTTCTACGTGCTCGATGTTGCCAACAAGCGTCTGACGCGTAAACTCGTGCTGTTAAAGTAGTCCGTTGTGTTCGCGATACCGCCCCCGGGAGTTGGTTTTATGCCGCGGTCATTGGGGCAAGCCTTGCGCCGCCCGCCCGCCACGGCTGGGGTGTTCGCGGGCATCGTCGCCGTTTTCCTCCTCGTGTTCTCACAACCCGCCTCCGCCCAGACCGAAACCTCGATTGGCATCTACAACGATCCCGGCGGGGTGGGCTGCACGCTGTCCGACATCTCGCCGGGACTGATCAACGCCTATGTCGTCGTGCGCCCGGGGACGAACGCGTCGACCGGTGTTCAGTTCGCGGCGCCGAAGCCAGCCTGCTTCGATGCGACGTACGTCGCGGACATCGCGCCGGCGGGCGTGCTGACCATCGGCAATTCGCAGACCGGCATTTCGATTGCGCTGCTCGGTTGTCGCACCGCGCCCGTCCACGCGCTCACCATCCAGTATTCCGGCACCGGCACGACCGGCCTGTGCTGCGAATATCCGGTCGTCGCGGATCCGTCGCTGCCGGGCATCATCTCAGCCGATTGCTACTACAATGAAGAACCGGCGGTGGGGATCGTCGCGAACGTCAACGCGGATGCAACCTGTCCCTGCGCCGGCAACAGCCCGCCCGACGCGCCGTTTGCGCCCGCGCCGCCGTCGGGCGCCGCCGGCATCAGCGTATTCACGTCGCTGGCCTGGACGGCAACCGACGTCGACAACAACCTGGCCGAGTACGACGTCTACCTGGGAACGTCGCCGGGCCCGCCGCTGGTGGCGACGGTTACCGAGCCAACTTACACACCCGGGCAACTCGACGAACTCCAGTTACACTACTGGCGCGTGGTGGCGCGGGACACCGGCGGACTCGAGCATTCGGGGCCGGAGTGGACATTCACGACCCGGCCCACCAACTCGCCGCCGGGTGTGCCGGCCGCGCAATACCCGCTCAACGGCGCGGTGAATATTCCGGTGAACCTCTCCGCGTCGTGGGTCTGTGGCGATATCGACGGCGACACGCTGGTGTATGACGTCTACTTTGGCACGGAAACGACACCGCCGCTGGTGGTCTCGGACTCACCATCCGCGCTGTACGCGCCCCCGACGCTCGCCTATGGCCAGGATTATCACTGGCGCGTGGTCGCGCGTGACCCGGATGGGCTGGAAACATCCGGCGCGACGTGGACGTTCCAGACCCATTTCGACAACTATCCGCCCAATGCCCCGGTGCTGGCGTACCCCGGCGACGGCGCGGTGGGCATACCGGTGAGCATTGTCGCGGCGTGGAGTGGCAGCGACATCGATGGCGATACGCTCGTGTATGACGTCTACTTTGGCACGTCGGCGCCGCCGCCCTTGGTCGTCGCGGATTCACCGGCCACCACCTACACTCCCGCGCCGCTCGACTACGGACAGCAGTACTACTGGCGCGTGGTCGCGCGCGATCCGGACGGGCTGGAGACATCCGGCGCCGAGTGGACGTTCCGGACCCGCCCCGAGAACTATCCACCGTATCCGCCGGTCTACCCGTCTCCCGCGAATTTCGCGACGAATATTTCGACCGACTTGACGGTGACGTGGCAGGCGATCGATCCAGATGTAGACCCGTTGAACTTCGACGTCTATCTGGGCACGAACGCGGATTCGTTGCTGCTGATCGTGTCCGGACTTACGATCAACAGCTATCACCTTCCACCCTTGTTGCCCGCCGTGGTCTACTACTGGCGCGTGGTGGTCCGGGACTCGCACGGCGCCGAGACGCCGGGTCCGCTGTGGATGTTCAGCACGTCGCCGGGCGTCAATCAGCCACCCGTTACCCCGTACTCACCCGCCCCGGGTAACAACGCGACAGATGTGCCGGCGGTGAGCGTGCTGCAGTGGGCGTGTTCCGATCCGGACGGCGATAACCTGACCTACCGGGTGTACTTCGGAATTGGATCACCCCCGTCGCTGGTGGGAACTGGAACGGCCAAGTCCTACAATCCGGGCGTGCTGGCGGTGAGCCAGCAGTATCACTGGCGTATCGTTGCGCGCGATTCGCACGGCGCGGAAACCTCAGGCCCGGAGTGGACATTCACCACGCGCGACAACTCGCCGCCCGATGCGCCGGGCAATCCGTTCCCGGCGGACAATGGCACCGGTACCACGAGCCCCCTGCTGACCTGGTTCGGAAGCGATCCCGATGCGCAACCGTTGACGTACACGCTCTACTTCGGCGACAGCAACCCGCCGCCGCTCCTCGCCGCGGGACTGGCGGAGGCCCACTATCAGGCGGGCCCATTGCAGAGCGGGGTGACCTATTACTGGCGCGTGGTGGCGTCCGACGGAACGCTTGAGACCAGCGGTCCCGTGTGGCATTTCGAAGCGGTGCCCGAGGTGGTGGGGATTGCCGGCAGGGTCGAACTCTGGGCCGACCTGAACGCAAGTCAGTGTGGCCTCAACGACCTGACGCCGGGTCCGATCAATGTGTACGTGTTCGCCGTGCCGGGCAACGGCGGCGGTATCACCGGCATCCAGTTCTCCGCGCCGAAACCGGCCTGTTTCACCGGTGTGTACGTGGGCGATGAGTTGGCGCCAGGGATGCTCAAGCTCGGCAACTCGCAGGCAGGGGTCTCGATTGCCCTCGGCGGTTGCTTCGTCAGCCCGGTGCTCGCGATGACCATCCAGTACTCCGGCCTCGGCACGAGTCAGAACTGCTGCCCGTATCCGGTGTTGCCCGATCCGTCGTTGGGCAACGTTCTGACCGTGGACTGCAACTACCTGGAAGCCGCTGGCGAGGGCGCCGGGCTTACCGTAAACGAGCAACTGTACTGCAAGTGTGGCCCACTCGTTCCGGTTCTGATCTCGCGCTTCGACGCGCGCCCCGGAGACGGCGGCGTCGTGCTCTCGTGGGAACTTGGCGGCGACGAGACCGCGGAACGCTACACGGTGATGCGCCGTACGGGCGACGAGACCTTCCAGGTGCCGATCGCCGCGGGCGCCGTGATCGGCGACCGGGGATCGTATCTCGACGACACGGTCGAACCGGCGACGACCTACCGCTACGAACTGGTGGTTCGCACCCACGACGGCAGCGAATACCGGTCGCTGAGCCAGACGGTCACCACGGTTACCTCGACGCTCGTGCTCGGGCAGAATCATCCCAATCCGTTCAACCCGGTGACGGCGATTCCGTACACGCTCCCCAACGGATCGGACGCCGTGCGCGTGCGCCTGCTGATCCTCGACGTGTCCGGGCGCCTGGTGCGCACGCTGGTCAACGAAGACCAGACCGGCGGCGCGCGGGAAGCGGTGTGGGAAGGGAAGGACGACCGCGGCAATCCGGTGTCCAGCGGCGTGTACTTCTACGTGCTCGACGTTGCCAACAAGCGTCTGACGCGTAAACTCGTCATGTTGAAATAGCGTTCGCCGCGCTCATGACGGGGGATTTCCCCGGAAGAAGCGGTTCATCCCGTCCAGGGCATCCCTGGCGAGGTCGGGCGGCATCGCGTCCGCCTTCGCGTTGATGTTCCACAGTTTGTATTTCTGGATGTACATCGGGAAGATTGAATACACGTCGTCGTTGGTGACGATGGCGTGGTTGATGTAGCTGCTGATGACCACCGCGCGTTTGCGGTTGGGCAGATGAAACAGGTTGTAGCCGTTGCTGTAGTCGCCAACGTCCTGCGTGCAGCCCAGCCCCTCCTGGAGCAGCGTGGGGGGGATATCCACGTGCGCCGTCGTCTGTGTGACCACCTGCGGCTGCTTCCACGGCACATAGATGATCAGCGGTACGTGCGTCTGATAGCCGGTGAAGTTGCTGGTATGCCCCCAGTAGTTGGCCTTGTTGTCGTCGAATTCCTCGCCGTGGTCGGACGTGATTACAACGATCGTATTCTCCAGGATGCCGTCGGCGTCGAGCCGCTCGATGAGCCCGCCCACCAGTTCGTCGACATAACTGACCGAGTTCTTGTAGTCGTTGAAGAAGGCCTCGGGATTCTTGTTGCCGCGCGCCAGCGCGATGTTGAGTTTGCTCGCGGGCGTGAAACGTGCCGAGTCCCGGGGATAGAAATAGCTGAAGTGGGTCGATTTGTAGAACGCGAACCCGAAGAAGGGACGGCCCGCCGCGTCCGATTCGGCCGCGAACCGGTACAGCTTCTCGGTCAGGTCGCGGTCCTTCTGGTCGGTGCTGGCGCCCTCGAAATCCTCGTGAACCGTGATGCCGCGGAACATGCCGTCCTTGATCTTGTGCCGGTCGAAATGCGAGTCGGCGAATATCCCGAACTCGTACCCGTTGGCCTGCAGCACGTCGATCAGCACCGGGTTGTTGATCGACGCGCTGTTCGCCTTGACCGCGGCCCAGTACGTGGGGTGGATGCCATAGAAGATCGAGAAGACGCCGCTCGGCGTCGAGTTGCCGGAGCTGAAATGGTCCTCGAACACCGAGCCCCGCCGTGCGAGTGCGTACATGTGCGGCGTGATGGTCTCCGTCATGGTGTCGCCGCGCCAGCTTTCCAGCAGAATCAGCAGGATGTTGGGGCGGCGCGCGGCTCTCGTCGAATCGCAATCCACCGGGTGCAGCGGGTACGTGAGCGCGAGACGCGAGGCGTCGTCGTCCACCCCGGGCCGTTCCGCGATGCCGGGGAGCATGTTTGCGTAGCGGAGCGCGTGGCGGTGCGACGTAATGGGGTAATAGAACGGCAGGCGCAGCGTCATGTCCGTGAAACGGGTGTCATTGCGTTCGTAGGCCAGGACGTGCATGCTCTGGCTGGCGGCGTACGCAACCAGCGCGACCGCCGCCACCACGGCGGCGAGGCGGCCGCGGGCGCGAATGCGGCCGGCCAGCTTGAACAGGCCCACCTGCAGCGCGGCGACAACACCCAGGATGGCGAGCCCCAGCCCGAGCATGCTGCCGGATACGCCGATGCCGCTGAACGACTGGAACGCGTAGTCGATCCAGAACGCGTCGATGTGGTAACGGTAGACGCGGTAGATGATCGAATCGATCACGAGGTAGAACAACGCGCCGCCGGCCAGCATCCCGCACACCGCCAGCGCGATTCGTGGCCATGCCACCAGCAGCAGGAAGACCACCGTGAGCACGAACAATAGAATCAGCAGGTAGTAGCCCAGGAACACGAGGGTCGCATAGAGTCCGGTCAGGTTGAAGCCGGCCGATCCGTCCAGATACCTCGTCAGCGCGAGAAACAGGAAGGGCACCAGCAGCCCGACGTACGCAACCATATGGGCGTACGATCCGCAGCGCGCGCAAAACCATCCGCTCACGGTCCGGAGCCCGTCTTTTACACGAGTATTCATCGGGGTGCGACTGGCTGCCGCGATGCAGATCGGGGCAGCCGCTTGTGGTACCGTTCCTCCTCGCGCCATGATACGATGCACGCGAGGAGGACGCCATGCCGTTTCGATTTTCGCCGGTCATTTGCACGGTTTGCATCGGCCTGCTGGCCGCCGTAGCCGTTCCCGCGCACGCACAGGAGCCCGTCGCGACGCCGGATTCCAGCGCCGCCGACAGCGTTGCCGTCGTTGTGCGCAAGCCCACGGTCCCCATCACGCCATTCTTCATTGAGGGGATCGAGGATACGTTCCTGACCGCGACCCTCGAGGTTCCCGAGAACCGCGACCTCCCCGACGGGCGCAAGATCGCGCTGCACATCGTGGTCGTGCCCGCGATCGAACGCGTCAAGGGCGCGCCGCCGTTGTTCGACATCGCCGGCGGGCCCGGCATGGCGGCCACGATGGGCGCGGCGGAGTACGCCACTGCGTTGCGGATCCACCGGCAACGGCGGGACGTCGTGCTGGTGGATCAGCGCGGAACCGGGCAGTCGGGCCCGTTGCGCTGTGCGGAGCTGGAGGCCCCCGGCGGGCTCGGCGACATCTACGACGTGGCGGCGGTCGCGCGGTGCCGGGACGCGCTGGCCGGCGGCGCCGACCTCGCGCACTACACCACACTGGATGCCGTGCGCGATCTGGAAGATGTGCGCAACGCGCTTGCCTACGATCAGATCGACCTGTCGGGCATCTCGTACGGCACGCTGGTGGTGCAGACGTACATGCGCGAATACCCCGAAAACGTGCACGCGGCGGTGATGCTGGGTGCGGTTCCTCTGGGCGAGAAAATTCCGCTCCACCATGCGAGGAATGCGGAGGAAATTTTGCAGCGCGTCCTCGACGACTGTGACGGCGACCCCGACTGCGGGCGCGCGTTCCCGTCGCTCCGCCGTGAATGGGGCGAACTGCTGGACGCGCTCATCGACGGCCCCGTGCTGGCGCAGTACACCGATTCCACCGGCACGCGCACCGTGCCGGTTTACCGGGGACCCTTCTGCGAGAAGCTCCGGGAGCTGCTCTACTCGACCTCAATGCAGCGGCGGGTGCCGTTTCTGATCCACCAGGCCGCCGTGGGCAACTTTCAGCCGTTTCTCGATATTGCGTTCGTCGGGGGGAGCAGCCCGTTTGCCGAGGGCATGTATCTGTGCGTGACCTGTCCCGAGGGGACCGGCCGCATCGCCCCGGACGAAATCGACGCCGCCACCGCCCGGACGTTCCTGGGGCGCTACCGGGTGGACCGGCAGATTGCCGCCTGTGAGGCGTGGGGCCTCGCGCCGCGGCCGGAGACGGATTTCACGCCGGTGACGTCGACCGTCCCGACCCTGTTCATCAACGGTTCGATGGATGGCGTGACGCCGGTCGCGTGGGCGCAGGAAATTTCGGCCCGGCTGACCAACAGCCTGGTCCTGGTGGTCGATTACCTCGGTCACGCGCCGGAGGGGTTGACCAACATGGAGTGCTACGACAGGGTGATCGACGAGTTCTTCCGGGCGGGATCGGTGGCCGGGCTCGACACCGCGTGTCTGGAGTCGATGGCACCGCCGGAGTACACCACCGAATAACGGAGCCACCGGCCCGATGGTCCGGTTTCCGGGCGGGCCGGACCCCGGCTGCCGCGATTCGGGATTCCCATATCCTTTATTTGCCATCGGATGCGAGGTCGGTTATCTTGTCTGGGCCGCGTTTTGCCCCGACCCGTATATGGTTGGCTGATCGCCCGGGTCTCCACTGACTCGGACGGGACCGTTTGCGGCCGCAGCGTCACCCGAAATTTTTTGCAGGACTTTTTTGCCGGAGTTCCGGCGAGGAGCCATTCGTCATGGCAAAGAGAATGATTATCGTGGCCGGTATTCTGATCGCGGTCATCGGTACGATCGCGTTCATCAAGTACCGCCAGATCAGCGCGGCCATCTCGCAGGGAAGTTCGTACGTTCCGCCACCGGAGGCGGTGACCACGGTTGTTGCCGGAGAGGCGCAGTGGGCGGGAGCCTTGAACGCCATCGGCACCGCCGTCGCGGTCAATGGCGTCATGATCAGCGCCGATCTGCCCGGCGTGGTCGAAGAGATCGCGTTTGAGTCGGGGCATCGCGTCAACAAGGGCGACCTGCTGGTCCGTATGGACACCCGCCAGGAACAGGCGCAGTTGAAGGCCGCGGAAGCGCAGCTTGACCTCGCCAATTTGAATCTGGAGCGCGCGCGCGGCCTCTTCAAGCAGGAGGCCATTTCCAAATCCGACATGGACCAGATCGACGCCCAGGCGCGCAGCGCTGAGGCCAACGTCGAGGGCTACCGCGCGACCATCGGCCGCAAGACCATGCGTGCCCCGTTCGCCGGCGTGCTCGGAATCCGGCAGATCAACGTCGGCCAGTACCTGTCGGGGGGCGACCCGGTGGTGGCGTTGCAGGCCATCGACCCCATCTACGTCAACTTCTCGCTGCCGCAGCAGGATGTCGCATCGCTGCGCACCGGCACCGCGGTCAATGTGATGGTCGAGGGTGTCGATGGCGTCGCGGCGAGCGGAAAGATTACCGCGATCAACTCGGTGATCGACGACCAGACGCGCAATATCGAGGTACAGGCCACGCTGCCGAACCGCGACGGCGTACTGCGCCCGGGCATGTTCGTCACGGTCGAAATCGAGCTGGGATCCGCGACGACTGTGATTGCGTTGCCGGCGTCGGCCGTCGCGTACGCCCCGTACGGCAACTCGGTGTACATCGTCGAGGACATGCCCGGCCCCGACGGCAAGACCTACAAGGGCGTGCGCCAGCAGTTCGTGAAGCTCGGTCCCGGGCGCGGCGACCAGGTGGCGGTCATGTCCGGCGTGAAGGCCGGGGAGGAGATCGTGACCTCGGGGGTGTTCAAGCTCCGCCCCGGCGCGTCGGTGATGGTCAACAACGAGATCCAGCCCGCCAACAGCACGGACCCGAAGCCCGAGGATAGTTGATGAAGTTTACCGACATCTTCGTGCGCCGGCCCGTGCTGGCAATCGTGCTCAACCTCGTGATTCTGATCGCGGGTGTTCAGTCGATCCGCTCGCTGAGCGTCCGGCAGTACCCGCGCAGCGATATCGCCGTCGTCAACATCACGACGGTTTACATCGGTGCCAACGCCGACCTCGTGCGCGGGTTCATCACCACGCCGCTCGAACGCGTCATCGCCAGCGCGGACGGCATCGACTATATGGAGTCGTCGAGTGCGCAGGGCCTGAGCACCATCACGGTCCACCTGAAGCTCAACTACGACACCAACGCGGCGCTCACCCAGATCCAGGCCAAGGTCGCGCAGGTGCGCAACGAATTGCCCCCCGAGTCCGAGGCACCGATCATCGAACTCGAGACCGCGGACAGCCAGTTCGCGGCCATGTACATCGGGTTTTCGTCGGTCGACCTCGACGAGAACCAGATCACCGATTATCTCACGCGTGTCGTCCAGCCCCGGCTCTCTGCGATCAGCGGTGTGCAGCGCGCCGACATCCTCGGCAGCCGGACGTTCGCGATGCGTGTCTGGCTCAAGCCCGACAAGATGGCGGCGCGCGGGATTTCTCCGTCGGACGTGCGCAACGCGCTCGCCAACAACAACTACCTGTCGGCGCTTGGCAGCACGAAGGGCTCAATGGTGTCGGTCAACCTGGTCGCCAACACCGACCTCAAGACCGCGAAGGAATTCGAGCAGCTGGTGGTGAAGGAGGACAAGGGCGTCGTTGTGCGCCTGGGCGAGATCGCCGACGTGGTCCTCGGCGCGGAGAACTATCAGCAGGAGGTGCGGTTCAACGGGGACGCGGCCACCTTTATCGGGGTGTGGGTGCTTCCCACCGCCAACTCGCTGGAAGTCATCAAGAAGGTGCGCGAGGAACTGCCCGAGATCCAGGCGCAGTTGCCGGCCGGTATGAAGGTGGGTGTCCCGTACGACTCCACCGAGTACATCGAGGACGCCATCCACGAGGTGCTGAAGACGCTGAGCGAGACGCTCCTGATCGTGATCGTCGTGATCTTCCTGTTCCTGGGTTCGATTCGCTCGATGATCATTCCCGTCGTCGCGATCCCCGTATCGCTGGTCGGCGCCGTGTTCCTGATGAACGTCTTCGGCTTCACCATCAACCTGTTGACGCTGCTCGCCATCGTTCTGTCGGTGGGGCTGGTCGTCGACGACGCGATCGTGATGGTGGAGAACGTCGAGCGTCACCTGCACATGGGCGAGACGCCGTACCGTGCCGCGCTGTTTGCCGCGCGCGAGCTGGTGGGGCCGATCATCGCGATGACCATCACGCTGGCGGCGGTGTACACGCCGATCGCCATCCAGGGAGGTCTCACCGGCACGCTGTTCCGCGAATTCGCATTCGCGCTGGCCGGGGCGGTGATTGTTTCCGGCGTGGTGGCGCTGACGCTGTCGCCGATGATGGGCTCGAAGATGCTGCGCGCCGGCGACACCAATCGCGGGTTCGCCGGCTTCGTCAACGGACAGTTCGACCGCATCCGCGAATTCTACGTGCGCCGCTTGACCGGTACGCTCAGGTACCGCCCGGCGGTGTTCATGATCTGGGTGGTCGTCGCGCTCCTGATGGTTCCGTTCTACATGTTCTCGTCCAAGGAACTCGCGCCCACCGAGGACCAGTCGATCGTATTCGGTATTGTGCAATCGCCCGCCAACGCGACGCTGGACCAGACCACGCTGTACACGCCGGAGATCAACAAGGTGTTCGAGTCGTTCCCGGAGACGCAGGCCACGTTTCAGATTACCTTCCCCAGCGGCGGTTTCTGCGGCATGGTGACGGTGCCCTGGAGCGAGCGCTCCCGGTCAACCGAGCAGCTGCAGCTGGAAGCGTCTATGCAACTCGGGCAGATCGCGGGCCTGCGCGTGATTCCGCTGGTGCCGCCGGCGTTGCCGGGTGGCGGCAGTTTCCCGGTGGACTTCGTGATTGCATCCACCGCCGAGCCGGAGGAGCTGGTGCAGTTCGCCAACGAGTTCGTCGGCAAGGCGTTCCAGAGCGGGCTGTTCATGTACGCCGACTCCGACCTCAAGTTCGACCAGCCGCAGACCGAAGTCGTGTTCAACCGCGACAAGCTGCGCTCGGCCGGCGTCGACCTGAGCCAGGCGGGTCTCGACCTGTCCACGCTGCTGAGTGGCAACTACGTCAACCGCTTCAGCATCCAGGGGCGCAGCTACAAGGTCATCCCGCAGATCAAGCGCACCGAGCGCCTGACACCGGACCAGCTCAAGGACATTTACATCACGGGACCTGAGGGGAAGCTGGTGCCCCTGTCAACGTTTGCGACGCTGGCCACGAGCACGCAACCGCGTGAACTCAAGCGTTTCCAGCAGCTGAACGCGGTCCGCATCCAGGGCGTGATTCCGCCGCCGGTGTCGCTGGACAAGGCGCTTGCGTTCATGGAAGCCGAAGCGCACAAGAGTCTGCCCAAGGGGTATTCCATCGACTACGCGGGTGAGTCGCGGCAGCTCCGCAAGGAAGGAAGCCAGTTCCTCGGCGTGTTCCTGCTGTCTACCATTCTCATCTACCTCGTGCTGGCGGCGCAGTTCGAGAGCTTCCGCGATCCGTTCGTGATTCTGATGGGATCGGTGCCGCTCGCGCTTTCCGGATCGCTGCTGTTCTCGTTCCTGGGTTTGACGACGCTCAACATCTACAGCCAGGTGGGTTTGATTACGCTGGTCGGGCTCGTGGCCAAGAACGGGATTCTGATCGTCGAGTTCGCGAACCAGCTGCAGATCGCCGGACGCGACAAGCTGGCGGCCGTGATCGAAGCCGCCGGCACCCGTCTGCGTCCCATCCTGATGACGACCGCGGCCACCGTGGTCGGTCACATGCCGCTGGTGTTCGCGAACGGTCCCGGCGCGGGAGCACGCAACAGCATCGGCATCATGCTGGTGACCGGCATGATCATCGGTACCGCGTTTACGCTGTTCGTGGTGCCGGCCATCTACATGCTTGTGGCCAAGACGCACCACCGCGTGCTCGAAGAAGAAGTCCTCGCCAACGTGGCGCCCTCGGTTTAGCGTGGCGGGGCGGCCTTTTCCGGCCGCCCCGTTCTGCGCACACAAATAGCAACCCCGGGTCCATCTCCGCCGTATATAATCCCGTTTCCTGCCGGCACCCGTCCCGGCGAATCCTGATCCACCCCCACCGAGGAGGTCCCCCGTGCTGTGCACGCGTGGTCTCACCAAGATCTATCCCGGTCCGGTCACCGCACTCAATGGCATCGACCTCGACGTCGCGCCCGGCATGTTCGGGTTGCTCGGCCCCAACGGGGCGGGAAAGTCCACCTTCATGAAGATACTGGCCGGGCTGCTGGAGCCGACGTCCGGCACGGTGACGCTGGACGGTGCCGATGTCCTCGCGGACCCGGAGTCGTTGTGGCCGCGACTCGGCTACCTCCCGCAGGAGTTCGGTTTCTATCCGCACCTCTCCGGTGAGGCCATGCTCACGCACCTGCTGGCGCTGAAGGGAATCGACGCACCCGGTGGGCGCAGGAAACTGGTGGCCGAACTGCTCGAGCGCGTGAATCTGTCGTTTGCCGCGAAGCGCGCGGTGAAAGGCTACTCCGGCGGCATGCGGCAGCGGCTCGGGATCGCGCAGGCCATCGCTGGCAGTCCGCGTCTGATCATCGTGGACGAACCCACCGCCGGACTCGACCCGGAAGAACGCATTCGTTTCTACCATCTCCTCAGCGAACTCGCCGCGGATCGCATCGTGCTGCTCTCCACGCACATCGTCGAGGACGTCGCGGTGCTGTGTCCGCGTTTCGCGGTCATCCGGCAGGGCCGGCTGCTCGCGCTGACGACACCCACCGAGGCGCGCGAGGCCATCAGCGGGCACATCTACGAGGGAACCGTCGATCCCGCGGACCTGCCGCGGTTGCGCCAGGAACGCACGGTCACGCAGGCACTCCTGATGGAGGGCCGCAACCGCGCCCGCATCTATGAGCCCTCCGGCAATCCGCCCGCCGGTTTCGCGCGTGTCGCGGTGACACTGGAGGACGCTTATCTCGTGCTGATGCGCCTCGGCGCGCTGCCGGGCCACGAGCCGGTCGGCGCGGGTCCGGCCGCGGGTGGCGCGCGATGAGCATCGCGCGGCTGTCGGCGTCATTCAGCGTCGAGTTCTGGCACTCCTTCCGCCGTCCGCTGTTCATCGCGCTGACACTAATGCTGCTCCTGACCGCGTTCGGGTTGTCGAGCGGCAAGATGCAGATCTCCTCGGGCGACAGTTCGGTGGGGGGCACCAAGGCGTTCATCACGTCGGAGTTCGCGCAGACGCAGACCACGACGTTCCTCGTGCTGCTGTACTACGCGTTCTTCGTGGCCGCGGCGGCAGGGCTGTCGCTCCTGCGCGACCGCGAGACGCGGGTCGACGTGCTCTTGCACTCGACGCCGATGACGCCCGACGAGTACGTGTGGGGCCGCTTCTTCGCGGTCGTGGGGAGCTTTGCCGTGCTGCTGTGCTGGCAGGCCAGCGCGGACGCATTCTTCAACCACGCGGTCCCGAACGCGAATGCCAACGATATGCGCGGGCCGTTCTCCTTCTACAACTACTTCATGCCCGTGCTGAGCATGGGAATCCCATTCATCGTCTTCTTTGCGGGCATTTCGATGTGGGTGGGCGAACGCTCGCGCAGTTCCGTGCTGGTGTTCGTGCTGCCGGTGGCCATGCTGATGGTCAGCGGGTTCTTCCTGTGGACGTGGTCACCGTCGTGGCTCAGTTGGCGTGTGAATCAGATCCTGCAGGTCATCGAGCCCACCGGGTATCGGTGGCTCAACGAGACCTACCTCAAGGTCGATCGTGGCGTGGAATTCTACAACCACGCGCGCGTTCCCTACGTCGGGTTGTTCTGGCTGAACCGCCTGTGGCTGGTTGGGATGGGCCTGGTGGGCGTCGTCATGACGCGCCGGTCGGTCGCGCAGTCGATGCGGGGCGCGGTCGCGGCCAAACCCGGGTTCTGGCGCCGGCGCCGCGCCGCGGCCGCGGTCGCGGTTCCCGCGGCCGCTCAGGAGTACAGCGCGTTGCGCACGCTCGGCATGACCACCGGCGTCCCGTCATTCCTCGCGAGTGTGCGTGACGTTGCGCGCGCCGAGTTGCACGAACTGATGCGGCAGGCGGGCCTGTACATCTTCGTTCCGCTGATTCTGATTCAGTGTCTCGGTAATGCGCTGGTGGCGGTGGGAGCGTTTGATACGCCGGTGCTGCTCACGCCCGGCTCTACCGCCGCGGGGGCCGCCAATCAGCTGGTCACGTTTGTGTGCTTCCTCTTGATGTTCTACACCGTCGAGTCGCTCGAGCGCGAGAAGGCGACCGGGTTCGCGCCGATTCTCTACGCCTCGCCGTTGCGGACCGCGGCCTTCCTTACCGGCAAGGCGGCGGCCAACGGTGTGATCGCACTGGCGGTCCTGCTGGCCGCGCTCATCGCGTGCGTGATTGCGTTGCTCGTGCAGCACACCGTGCCCTTCTCGTTGGCGCCGTATGTGCTGATCTGGGGCCTGCTGTTGATCCCGACGTTTCTGGCCTGGACCGCGTTCGTGACCGCGATGTACGCGGTGAGTGGCAACCGCTACGCCGCGTACGCGCTGTCCTTTGGACTGCTGGCATTCAGCGGCTACAAGGCAATGACCGGCGGCATGAGCTGGGCCGGCAACTGGCCGCTGTGGGACGCCATTCGCTGGAGCGATCTCGGATTTTTCGAGACCGACCGCAAGGCGCTGTTGCTGAACCGGGTCATGGTGCTCGGGTTCGCGGTGCTGTTCACCGTGGTGGCGGTCCGGCTCTTCGGGCGGCGTGGCAGCGACGCGGTGCGTACCATGCACCGCCTTGCGCCCGCCCGCCTCGCGCGCTCCACAGTGCGTCTGTTCCCGTTTGCCGCCGTTCCGTTGACGGCCTGCGCGCTGCTGGTGTTCATGGTCCACAGCGGACTCGAGGGGGGTGTCGCGAAGAAGGCGGGCAAGGAGTACTGGGCCAAGAACCTGAAGACCTGGTTCGATGCGCCAGTGCCGGACATCGCGCGCGCGAATATCGACGTCAAGGTGGATCCGTCGAGGCACTGGATCGCCAGCAGCGGAACCTTCACACTGGTGAATCCGCTGGATTCCGCAATGACCAGGATCCCGCTCACCATTGGACTCTTCTGGAAGAACGTCAAATGGACCCTGGATGGCGCGGACTACACGCCCGAAGACAGTCGCTACCTCATGGTGTTCACCCCATCGCACCCGCTGGCGCAGGGTGACAGCGTGGTCATCGGCTGGTCGTTCGAAGGCCGGTTCCCGGGTGGCGTGACGAAGAACGGCGGTAACACCAGCGAGTTCATCCTCCCGTCCGGTGTGGTGCTGACCGGGTTCGAGCCCAGCTTCGCGCCCGTGCTGGGTTTCCAGGAACAGGTGGGAGAGACCAAGGACAACCATACCGAACCACGCCGCTACCCGCGCGACTACTGGAAGGGTGTGACGCGCGGCGGCTACGGCGCCACGGCGTGGTTTCCCGCGCGCATCTCCGTGACCGGCCCGCAGGAGTACACGCTCAATTCGGTGGGCGTTTGCACGAGCAACACCGTCAGCGACGGCTGGCGCACGCAGGTGTGGGAGACCGACCATCCCGCGAAGATCCTCAACATCGTCTGCGGCCGCTGGGAGGAGAAACGCGGTCAGCGCGGCACCGTCGTCTACTACAATGAGAAGCATCCGTACAACGTCGACGAGATGGTCTCCACGCTCGACGCCGCTCGCCAGTGGTACTCGGAGTGGTTTCTGCCCTATCCGTGGCAGGAACTCAAGCTCTCCGAGTTCCCGGGGCTGGCCGGTTACGCACAGGGCTTCGGAACCGACATCACGTTCAGCGAGAACATCGGGTTCCTGACCAAGAATGACGCCAAGACCGACGCGACGTTCCTGGTGACGGCGCATGAAACCGCGCACCAGTGGTGGGGCAACATCCTCACCCCGGCCAACGGACCCAACGGGGATTTCCTGAGCGAGGGTACCGCGCACTTTTCCACGCTGCTGCTCTTCGAGCAGATGAAGGGGCCGCGCGGCCGCATGGAATTTGCGAAGGGGATCGAAGACCGCTACAACAACCGCCGCCGCCCCAACGACGAGCGCCCCATGTACGACGTGGATGGCAAGCGCCGCTCGGACACCACCGTCATTTATGACCGGGGCGGCTGGGTGTTCTGGATGGTCTACGACTACATCGGCCACGAGCGTGCGCTCGAAGGCTACCGGAACTTCTTCCGGACCTGGAGCGCGAGCCGCGACCACCCGGCCCTGCAGGACTTCGTGGCGGCGATGCGGCCGTACGCGGAGGACCCGGACGCCTACGACGCATTCACAAAGCAGTGGTTCGAGGACAAGGTGGTCCCGCAGTACGTCGTGCGTGGCGCAAAGAAACAGGCGGACGGCGATGGCTTTGCGGTCACACTGACGCTGGAGAATATCGGCACCGGCCTCATGCCGGTCGAGGTCGCCGTGACGAAGGGCGAGCGCTGGCAGAAGCCGTCCGACGGTGATACGCGCGGCGCCTACACGCAGCGCGAGGACTATCGCGATGCGCGTTCCACGGTCACCATTGGAAGTGGTGAGTCAAAGGACGTTACGATTCGTTGCGACTTCGACCCGGACAAGATTGTCGTCGATCCCGACGTCCGTATCCTGCAGCTGAAGCGCAAGCAGGCGGTGGCGTCGTTGTAGGTCGGAGAGGCGGAGGGTCCGAGGCCCTTGACCGCGGCTCGCCGGACCATCATTATTGCGTACGCGGGGGCCGACTCCCGGCCGCTCCATCCATCACAGACAGGTCGGAGGACTCACAATGGCACTTCAAATTGGCGACACCGCCCCGGACTTCAGCGCCGAAACCACCGACGGGAAGATCAGCTTTCACGAGTGGCTGGGCAATTCCTGGTGCGTGCTTTTTTCGCACCCCAAGGATTTCACGCCGGTGTGCACCACGGAACTGGGATACATGGCGAAGATCAAGCCGGAGTTCGACAGGCGCGGCGTCAAGATCCTCGGTATTTCGGTCGACTCGGTCGAGGATCACAACCGCTGGAAGACGGACATCCAGGAGGTGACCGGTGCGTCGGTGTCTTATCCGATGATCGGCGACCCGAAACTCACCGTGGCCAAGTTGTTCGGAATGCTGCACCCCAACGCCGATGGCGACGCGTGCGACCGCAAGGCCGCCGACAACCAGACCGTGCGCACCGTCTTCGTGATCGGGCCCGACAAGAAGGTCAAGCTGATGCTTACCTACCCGATGAGCACCGGCCGTAATTTCGACGAGGTGCTGCGCGTGATTGATTCCATGCAGCTCACCGCCGGCTACGCGGTTGCGACGCCCGCCAACTGGAAGCACGGCGAAGACCTGATCATCCTGCCGTCGGTTTCCGACGATGATGCGAGGAAGAAGTATCCGGCCGGGTGGAAAACGGTGAAGCCGTACCTCCGCTTCGTAAAGCAGGACCAGGTCAAGCCCTGATATCCCGCGATGAACTGACCCCGGTGTCCTTTCTCGAGCGCGCCGGCACCGTGTTTGCCGGGAGAGTGGCCGTCGTCGACGGTGACTCGCGCTGGACATGGGCGGAGTTTCGCGCGCGCGCGCGACGTTTTGCGTCCGCGTTGCGCGCCGACGGGCTCGCGCCCGGCGACCGTGTGGCGTTCCTCGCGCCCAACTCGGAAGCATTGCTGCTCGCGCATTTCGCCGTGCCGATGGCCGGCGGCGTGCTGGTGGCCGTCAACGCGCGCTGGTCGGCGGATGAAGTTGCCCATGTGGTCGATCACTCGGGCGCACGCGCGCTGTTCGTCGCGCCCGAGCTTGCGGGGGGCGTCGCCGCGGTGCCCGCTGCGGTCCGCCGGATTACCACGGGTTTGGAGCTGGACGCGTTGATCGTGCGCGGCGACGACGTCCAACTCGAATCCTGGATCACGGACGAGTCCGATCCCATCTCCATCAACTATTCGTCCGGGACCACCGGGCAGCCGAAGGGCGTCGTGTACAGCCATCGCGGCGCGTATCTGGATGCGCTGGCGGTGGCGCTCGAACACCGCATGTCGCGCGACAGCGTCTATGCGTGGACGCTCCCGATGTACCACTGCAACGGCTGGACGTTCCCGTGGGCACTGGCAGCGGTTGGCGCCCGCAGCATCTGTTTCCCGCGCGTCGATGCCGCGTTGCTGTGGCGGCTGTTCGACGAGGATGTCACGCACTTCTGCGCGGCACCCACCGTATTGCTCATGCTCGCCAACGCGCCCGAGGCGCACGCCCTGGAGAGACCGGTGCGCGCGGTCACCGGTGGCGCCCCGCCGTCGCCGACACTGATCGCGCGCCTGCACGAACTGGGATTCGAACTGGATCATACCTACGGACTGACGGAGACCTACGGCCCCTTTGCCATCAACGTGCCCGCGCTGGATATTGCGCAGCGTCCTTTTGACGAGCAGGCACGCGTCATCGCGCGCCAGGGATTTCCCAACGTATGCGCGGGCGAGATGCGGGTGGTTGACGACGGCATGCGCGATGTCCCGCGCGATGGCTACGCGCTGGGCGAGGTGGTGATGCGGGGGAATGTGGTGACGAGTGGCTACTACCGCGACCCTGAGGGGAACACGCGCGCGTTCGAGGGCGGCTGGTTTCACACCGGCGACATCGCCGTCTGGCACGCGGACGGATCGGTGGAACTGCGCGACCGCAAGAAGGACATCATCATCTCGGGCGGAGAGAATATCTCGACCATCGAAGTCGAACACGCTGTCGCCAGCCATCCGGCCGTTCTGGAGTGCGCGGTGGTCGCAATTCCGGACGACCGGTGGGGGGAGGTGCCAAAGGCGTTCATCGAACTGCGACCGGGGGTTGCGGCCAGCGCGGAAGAGATTGTTGCGCATTGCCGCGCACACCTGGCGCACTTCAAGGTGCCCAGAGCCGTGAAGTTTGGTCCCCTTCCACGAACGTCCACGGGCAAGATCCAGAAGTTTCAGCTGCGCGACGCCGAGTGGAGGGGCCGGGAAAGGCGCATCAATTAGCCGGTTGCGACACTTTTCAAACGGGTCCACCGATGGTAGCATAGCGGAAGCGCGGTGCCCGCGCCGGCATCGGCCTCATCGTCCACCGGTGCGCGGGACCGTGCGGGTCGCATGGCCGCGGAGGGTGCATGATGAAGAAGAACATGGGTGCCGCCGATCGAATCATCCGAACGCTGATCGCCGTTGTGATCGGCGTTTTGTTTTTCAAGGGGATCATAGCGGGAATCTTTGGCGTGATCCTCGGCAGTCTGGCCATCATCTTTCTGGCCACGAGCCTGGTGGGATGGTGCCCGCTGTACCTGCCGTTCAAGTTTTCGACCCGCAAGACGGCTGCACACGCGCGCAAGTAGCGGCCGGGTCGGGCCGTCCGCATGGGTTGGCGGCGAACGAGGTCCCCGCGGCGCGGCATTTGTTGTAACCTGAGGTATGGCCGGATCGGTGCGGTCACCGGTCCGGCTTGACTGGCAATCATTTCCTTACGGGGGTATAATCAAACCCGGCCGCGGATCACGATGCAGTGCACCCAAACTTCCACGGGTGATTGACATGCGTACTTGCTTGCTATCTCCGCACAGATTCAATGTCCTGATGCTCGCGTTAACAGTGGGCCTCGCGCTGTCCGGGTGTACCGGACAGGACGCGCCCGACCCGCTGGCCGCGTCCCCGGAGGCAAATGCATCCGCGCGCGGCGGTGCCGCCGCGCCGGGATTGGGCGCGAGCGGCCAGGGCCTCGTGCCGCTGCAGGTCGGAAACCAGTGGGACTACCACGGCAGTCTGGCCGTCAGGATCACTCCTTACGGGTCCGATACCGAATCCCAGTACATCCTGCGCGACGAAGTCAGGACCGTGGTTGGAAGCGAAACTTACGACGGACGCAACTACACGGTGATCGAGGTCGCAATCGACGAGCACGAGTACGGACAGACCATGCAATCGCTTCTGTTCCGGCAGACACACACCGGGTTGTTCCAATATAACGGGGAAGTGGCGCCGCCCATCGATGCTCCAGTGGCCGGGAGTCGTGATATCGACCCGGCGTGGGTGGGCGTGGCGGCCTCGGTTCCGCCGGCACAGCGCGGTGCGTACCGTGTTGCGTGGGACGAGTTGGTTGCGCGTCGCGAGACACTCCGGCGGGCGATGACGGGCGGCGTGGCCGCCGTGCCCGGCAATTCCGGGGCGGACGAGAACGAGACCACGCAGCTCGTCTACCCGTTGCATCCCGGACAGGAGTGGAACGTGCTCGACGAGCCGCTCTTCACCGCCCGCGTCGAGCGGCGCGTGCGACTGTACGTGAGTTTCGGACTCGTGTCGGCGTGGCAGATTCAGCTGCGCAACGAGTTCATGGGGCCGCGCGATCGCGCCATCGAGTGGTATGGGGAACTGGGCTTCATCGGATACATCCTGCACATCGAAACCGTTGCCACCGATGAGTCGGGGCAGCCCATCGGGACGCTGGTCGGAGACGAACGGCTCGTCATGACCGATACGAATCTGCTGGGTCCGAAGGGGATTCAGTAGCCACGGATTCGCGGCACACGCCGTCGCGAAGCCGGTCCGGGCCCGGCTACTGGCGGTGGAAGCCGCCGCCGAGCGCGCGGTAGAGTTCGACGGCCGACTTGAGTTCATCCCGCCGCGCGCCGGCGTACTGCAACTCCGCCGCGAGCCGCGATCGTTCGACGTCGAGCACGTCGAGAAAGCTGGACTCGCCCTCGCGGTAGCGGTCTCCAGCCAGCGCTCGCGCGTTGGTCAGCGCTTCCGATTGGTCCTGCAGCGCCAGACGGCGCTCGTGGTACGCGGACACGGCGAACAACGCATCCTCGACATCCTGGAACGCGCCCTGGGCGGTCTGGAGATAGACCGCGACCGCCTCGCGCTGCCGCGCCTGCGCCGCCGCCACCAGCGCGCGATTGCGCCCGCCGTGGAAGATGGGCTGCAGGAGCCCCGCCCCGAAATTCCAGATCAGCGCCGGGCCGGTGAAGAGATCGGACAGGTCCGAACTCGCGCTCCCGTACGTGCCGGTGAGGTTGATGGACGGAAAGAGGTTCGCGCGCGCGGCGCCGATGCGCGCCGACGACGCGGCGAGCTGCGCCTCCGCGGCGGCCACATCGGGACGGCGCCACAACAGCGACGACGGCAACTCCGCTGGCACCGCCGGGGCGGCAAGTTCTTCGAGGCTCCGGCCGCGCGCGATGGGGCCCGGCATGCGGCCGAGTAGAATCGCAAGCCGGTTTTCGGTGGCGCGCCGCAGACGCTCGATCTCCGGCAACGCGGCTTCGGCGGCGGCGCGTTCCGCGCGCGCGCGTTGCAGGTCGAGCTGCGAGACCAGGCCGCCGCTGAAGCGCTCCTCGATCAACTGGTACGTCTCGCGCCGCGAATCCACGGTGGCGCGTGTCACCTCCGCCTGGCGGTCCAGCGCCGCGAGGTCGAAGTAGGTTGCGGCCACGTCCGAGATCACCGCGAGGCGGATGGCGTCACTGGTATACGAGGCTGCCATCAGGTCCTGGTGCGCGGCCGCGGTCTCGTTACGAACCCGCCCGAACAGGTCCAGTTCGAACGCGCCGATTGCGCTGGCTTCGAAGCGCTCGCTGACCGGGTCGGCCGTGAGCGGGATGACGCCGGTGGACTGTGACTGCCGGGTCTTCGAGTACGCGCCGCGCGCGTCGATCTGGGGCAGGCGTTCGGCGCCGGCGATTCGGGCCAGCGCGCGCGCCTGGTCGACGCGCGCCACCGCGATCATCAGGTCGCGGTTCGCGTCCAGCGCCTCGGCGACGAGCGCGTCGAGCGTGGTATCGCCAAAGGCGGTCCACCACGCATCGGCGATCGTGTCGGCGGGCGCGACGACAGTGGTGTCGGCGGGTGCGCGCCACGCGCCCGGAACGTCGATCGCGGGCGGGTCGGACGACGGCGCCAGCGAGCAGCCGGTGGCGGTCAACAGCAGCAGCGGGACGACGATGAGGCGCAGGTTCATGACGGGTTCTCCGTCTGTTCAACGGGTTGACGTGACTTGCGGCCGAGTCTGGCAATGACGACGTAGAACACCGGAATGAAGAACACGGCGATGAACGTCGCGGCGAGCATGCCGCCCCAGACACCGGTGCCGATCGAGTGGCGGCTGGCCGCGCCGGCGCCCGTGGAGACCACCAGCGGGAACACGCCGAGCACGAAAGCGAGCGACGTCATCACGATGGGACGGAACCGCAGCCGCGCCGCTTCGCCGGCGGCTTCCTCGGGGGACAGCCCGGCCGCCTGCCGCTGCGACGCAAACTCGACCATCAGAATGGCGTTCTTCGATGCCAGCCCGATCAGCGTGATGAGTCCGATCTGGAAATAGACGTCGTTCGAGATTCCGCGCAGCCAGATCGCCGTGAGGGCGCCGAGCACCGCGATCGGCACCGTGAACAACACCGCTATCGGGAGTTTCCAGCTCTCGTACTGACCCGCGAGAATCAGAAACACGACGACAATCGAGAACAGGAACACCAGCGCGGAGGAACCGCCGGTGCTCTTCTCCTGATAGGCGGAACCGCTCCAGCCGTAGCCGAAGTCGATGGGCAGCTGCGCGTTGGCCAGGCGCTCCATCGCGGCAATCGCTTCGCCCGAACTCCGGCCCGGCGCGGCGGTACCGAGCAGTTTGACCGCGGGGAAACCGTTGAAGCGCTCGATTACGTCCGGGCCGGTAACGGCCTTCACCGAGACGAGCGACTCGAGTGGCACCATGTCGCCGTTGGCCGCGCGCGCGTAGATGCCGCCGAGGTCGCTCGGCTTCGAGCGGAACTGCTGGTCGGCCTGCAACTGCACGCGGAACGAACGGCCGCTGCGCGTGAAGTCGTTGACGTAGAGCGTGCCGAACATGCTCTGGAGCGTGGCGAACACGTCGTCGACGTCGACCCCCGCGGCTTTGGCCTGCTCGCGGTCGACCTGCACCTCGAGTTGCGGCACCGACGGGCGGAACAGCGTGCGCACGCCCAGCACCTCGGGGATCTGGTTGGCCTTGTCGATGAATTCGCTGGTCGTCTGCGCGAGGCGCGCGACCCCGCCTTCGCCGCGGTTCTGGATGTAGAACTCGAAGCCGCCGGTCGACCCGAGTCCCTGGATCGCCGGCGGGCTGAACCCGAACACGATCGCTTCCGGGATTGCCGACGCGCGCGCCATGAACGAGCCGAGTACCTGTTTCAGGCTGGCCTTGCGTTCATCCCAGTGTTTCAGAATTACGAAAAACGTTGCCGCGTTGGGTTTGCTGCCGCCACCAACGAAGTCGAGTCCGACGATCGTCACCACCGTCTCCACCGCCGGATCTTCGTGCAGCAGCTTCTCCACGTCTTTGGTGACCGCACGCGTGCGTGACAACGTCGCGCCGTCGGGGAGGAGCGCCGCGCCGAGGAAGTAGCCCTGGTCCTCGTCGGGAACCAGCCCGCCGGGGACGATCTTCAAGAGGCCAAAGGTGGCGAGGAGCATCAGGATGAACAGCCCGCCGGCGAGCACGCGGTGCCGCAGGAAGTAGTCGACCTGACGTCCGAAGCGGCCGGTGATGCGGGTGAACAGCGCGTCGAACTTTCCCAGCAGGCCATGCGGCTCCACGTGGCTGTTCTTAAGGACCAGCGCGCTGAGCGCGGGTGCGAGGGTCAGCGCGACGACGCCGGAAATGGTTACCGACACCGCGATCGTGAGCGCGAACTGGCGGTAGAGTTCGCCCGCGAGGCCGCCGAAGAATGCCACCGGCAGGAAGACCGCTACCAGCACCAGCACGATCGCGATCACCGGCCCGGTCACTTCGGTCATCGCCCGGAACGCCGCTTCGCGCGGCGATACCTTGTAGGTGCGCTGGATACGCTCGATATTCTCGAGCACGACGATGGCGTCGTCCACGACGATGCCGATGGCGAGCACGAGTCCGAACAACGTCAGCGTATTGATGCTGAATCCAAATGCGTACATGCCCGCAAAGGCGCCCACCAGCGACACGGGGACGGCGGCCAGCGGGATCAGCGTGGCGCGGAACGAGCCGAGGAACAGCCACACCACCAGGAACACCAGCGTCATCGCCTCGAGCAGCGTCATGACGACTTCGTGGATCGAGACCTCCACGAAGCGGGTGGTGTCGAGCGGGATGCCGTAGGCAATCCCGGCCGGGAAGCGCCGCGACACGTCCTGCATGGTGCGTTTGACCGCGGTCGCGGTGGCGAGCGCGTTGGCGCCAGGCTGCAGGAACACCCCGATGTTGACGCCGGGTTCGCCGTTCATGAACGAGAGCCGGTCGTAGTCGCGCGCGGCGAGTTCCACCCGCGCCACGTCGGACAGCAGCACCCGGCTGCCGTCGCTGTTGGAGCGGATGACGATCTTCTCGAACTGCTCCGGTTCGGTGAACCGGTCGGGGCCGACAACGGTGAAGGTCAGTTGCTGGGCCGGGCCGGTGGGGTCCTGCCCGACGCGGCCAACCGCAAACTGGGAGTTCTGCTCGCGGATCGCGTTCGCGACGTCGGCCGGGGTGACCTTGTACTGCGCGAGGCGATATGGCTCCAGCCAGATGCGCATCGAATAGTCGGCCGCCCCGAATACGACCGCGTCGCCGACGCCCGGGACGCGTTTCAGATCCTCGAGCACGTTGAGGGTCGTGTAATTGGAAACGAACAGCGGTCCGTAACGCCCGTCCGGAGATGTCATCGAAATGATCTCGAGGAAGTTCGTCGAGCGTTTCTGAACGGTAATGCCGTTGCGCCGGACTTCTTCCGGCAGGCGCGGCTCGGCCAGGCGCACGCGGTTGGCGACGTTGGTCTGCGCGTCGGCCACGTCGGTGCCGGTGGCAAACGTCACCGTGATGGTGGCGGTACCGTTGGACGACGAGATCGACTGCAGGTAGAGCATACCCTCCACGCCGTTGATCTGCTCTTCGATGGGCGCGGCGACGGTCAGCTGCAGCGTCTCGGCACTTGCGCCGGGGTAGACGGCGCTCACCTGGATCTGGGGTGGGGCGATATCCGGGTACTGCGCAATGGGCAGATTCAGGATCGCGGCGATACCCGCGAGCAGGATCAGCAGCGATACGACCGTCGCGAGGACGGGCCGCCGGATGAACAGGTGGGAGACGGTCACTGAGCCCGCCCCGAGTCGGCCGCGGCGGTCGCGCCCTCCGATGGGTCGACCTTGCCGCCCGGCCGCACCTTCACGATTCCGTCGACGATCACGTGCTCGCCGGCCGCGAGACCCGAATCGACGAGCCACTGGTCGCCGACCCAGTTGCCGAGCTCGAGCGGGCGCACGGTCGCCGTGCTGTCTGCCGCGACGACGTAGACGAATCGCCCCTGCGGGCCCTGCAGCACGGCCTTCTGCGGGATGAGAATCGCGTCGCTGCGTTCCGCACCGTGCAGCAGGATGCGCACGAACTGCCCGGGCAGCAGGATGCCATCGGGGTTCTCGATCTCGGCGCGCAGTTCAACCGATCCCGTGGTGGGGTCGACGGTCGAACCGGCAAAGTTGATCCTGCCATGCCGTGGGAAGCTGCTGCCGTCCGCGAGCACCAACTCCGCGTCGAGGTCCGAAATCCGCCTGCCGGCGCGCGCCAGTTCGCGTTGCAGACGGGCCAGATCGGGAGCCGGCAGGGTGAACAGCGCCCATATGGGATCGATGCGCGCGATCGTGGTCAACAGCGAGTTGCCGTTGGGGTCGACGAGTGCGCCCTGCGACTGCAGTGCGCGTCCCGAGATTCCCGACACCGGGGCGGCGACGCGCGTATAATTGAGTTCGAGTTCCGCCGAGCGGAGATTGGCGCGGGCTCGGTCGAGCGCAGCGCTCGCCAGGTCGCGCGCGGAAACCGCGTCGTCGTACTCGCGCTGGCTGACGGCATTGGTCGGCACCAGCGGGGCCAGCCGTTTGACGTCGCGCTCGGTGCGGGTGGCCGTCGCTTCGGCCTCGCCAACCGCGCCGCGTGCCTGGTCGACGGCGGCGGCGTACGGCGCGGGATCGATGCGGAACATCGGCTGTCCCTCGCGGACCGGCTGGCCCTCCTCGTAGAGCCACTCCTCCAGAATGCCGCGCACCCGCGCGCGTACCTCCACCTGCCGCGATCCCTGCAGCCGTGCCGGGGCGTCGAAGGGGAGTTCCACCGCCTGCGTCGTGACCGTCATCACGGTGACCCGGGGCGTGCCGAACCCGCCCTGACCGGAATTGTCCTTGTGACTGCAGGCGATTGCGAGCGCGGCGACCGCGAAGACGGCGAGCGCACAAGAAGATCGATTCACGAAAGCCTCCTGGGGGAACGTCGCTGGCGTGCACGACCGGGATGCCCGGCGTAACCGTGGAGAAACACGTGGACCGCCGAGCGTACCTGTTCGTCTATCTCGGCCGGCCGCGGCCTGCCGGTATCGCCCACCAGCGCCCGACGGTACAGGCGGCCGCGCACCAGTTCGAAGAACTGTCCGGCCGCGCGTTCGGTGTCGGCGATGTCGAGCGCGCCGGTTTTCGACTGCGCTTTCAGGTACGCGGTCAAAGACTGCATGACGGGGCCGCCTTCTTTGGAAAGGAGAATGTCGCGGAGTTCCGGAATGTGCGGGGCCTCGGCGCACATCGCGCGCCACCAGGCAACGTACCTCGGGTCGAGAATCTGTTGCAGGTAGCGCCGGCCGATTGCAAGCAACCGCGATTCCGGGTCGGTCGAACCGTCCGCGAGCGTGATCGACTCGATGATCGGGTTGGCGTGTTCGCGCAGGATCACTTCAAACAGTCCGCGCTTGCTGCCGAACAGGGAATAGACGGTGGCCAGCGAACCGCCGGATCGTGCGACCACGTCCGCGAGCGTCGTCGCCGCGTAGCCCTTCTCGAGAAAGAGGGCCGAGGCTGCATCCAGAATCGCCCGCCGCCGTTGTTCGGTGCGTTCGCTGGGTGGGGGAGCCTGGGGTGGGTGGTGAGGCATGGGATAGAATGTAATATGAATTACACGAACTGGCAAGGCCGTCTCGTCGCCGGGGTGCGACCCAGAATGCAGCGCGTTATCGCCCCGGAGCGTGCATTTTCCGCCGGCCCTCCTGGCCGGGCTGCCGTCGCAGGGCGGACTGCCTGCTCGGCGTCGCTCCGCGAGATTTCCGGGTGCGGCGCGAGACGACCCCAGACTTAACAAAAGACACAATGGTCCGAAGTATGCAACCGGGGGTATCATTCACACGAATCGTCCATCGCGCTGCAACCTCTATACGCCGCAGTGGGGGACAACGCGGGGTGCTCTCGAACCAGCCGCCCCGTGCGGAGTACGTCCGCTGGCCGCAACCGGGACTACTTCTTCGAGGAGGCACCTTTATGCACGTCCGCAATGTGGTTCGTCTGGGCTTCGTCGTTCTCCCTCTGGCCGCCGCCGGCCTTGCGATCGCGAGCAGTGGTGGAGCACCGGCGAGCAGAACCGGGGCCCCGGCGATCGCAAGCAAGTCGTCCGAGTCGACCTGCCAGGGCTGTCATTCCGGCGCCACTGTCAACAGCGGGGCAACGCTCGAGCTGATCAATGCCCCCAACTTCTACGTGGCCGGCGACACCTACACCTTTACCGTTCGCATCTCATCGTCCTCGACCAACGCCAACTCCGGCCGGGTGTGGGCATTCGAACTGACCGCCCTCAGTATGGTTGACGGCAACGGTGCCGGCACGTTTACGCCGGTCGCCGGGCAGGGAACCCAGGTCATCAATGGTACCGGTTCGATGTCGACGCGGTCGTACCTCGAGTCGACCACCGGTCGCACCGGTGCGGCGACACCGGAGGAATGGCAGGTGCAGTGGACCGCGCCGGACCCGAGCGTGGGCCCGGTGGGCTTCTTTGCCGCGGGAGTGGCCGGAAATGGCACGGGCTCCAAGAGCGGGGACTTCGTGGCGACTGTT
The DNA here is from genome assembly GCA_036273975.1 of Candidatus Krumholzibacteriia bacterium. Classification (GTDB taxonomy): domain Bacteria; phylum Krumholzibacteriota; class Krumholzibacteriia; order WVZY01; family JAKEHA01; genus JAKEHA01. Next base: position 33,178 of record DASUGO010000082.1, on the reverse strand, counting down.
GCACAGACGATGGCCGACGTCACCCCGACCGAGCAGGTGACGTGGGGGAGGGTCAAGGCGATCTACCGCTAGAGAGTCCCGGCAGCGGGCACGATACGCGGCGCGTACCCCGGCGGGGTGCGCGCCGCTCTGGTTATAGTTCCCACGGTTGCCACCCCGGCGCCTTTTTGTTAACTTCACTTTTTCCATCCACACACCCATGAAGCAACGAAATCTCGTCGTCCGGGGCGCCCGGGAACACAACCTCAAGAACATCAGCGTCACGATCCCCCGCAACCGGCTGGTCGTGGTGACGGGGTTGAGCGGTTCGGGGAAATCCTCGCTCGCGTTCGACACCATCTATGCCGAGGGGCACCGGCGCTACGTCGAGAGCCTCTCGGCGTATGCGCGGCAGTTCCTCGGGCAGATGGAGAAGCCGGACGTCGACCGCGTCGAAGGCCTGTCGCCGGCCATCTCCATCGAGCAGAAGACCACCGGCCGCAACCCGCGTTCCACCGTTGGAACGATGACCGAGATATACGACTACCTGCGGCTCTTGTTTGCGCGTGCCGGGACTCCGCACTGTCCCAAATGTGGCCGCAGCATCGAACAGCAGACCGTCCAGCAGATCCAGGACCGCATTCTGTCGTTCCCGCCCAACACCCGCGTCGCGATCCTCGCGCCGCTTGTCAGCGGCCGCAAGGGCGAGCACCGCAAGGTCTTCGAGACCATCGAGGCGCAGGGATTCCTGCGCGCGCGTGTCGACGGCAAGATCGTCGACGCGGACACACCGCCCAAACTCAATCGCCAGCAGAAGCACACCATCGAGGCCGTGGTGGACCGGCTGGTGGTCGACGCGAAGAACGCGCGCCGCATCGCCGATTCGCTGGAAACCGCGGCGAAGCTATCCGACGGCAACATCACCGTGATCGCTGGCAGCGAGGAGCACGTGTTTTCGCTGCAGTTCGCGTGCCCGGGGTGCGGTACGAGCTTCGGCGAACTGTCGCCGCGTCTGTTTTCATTCAACTCGCCGTACGGCGCGTGCGAGGAATGCGCCGGACTGGGTTCGCGCATGGACTTCAACGAGGCGCTGGTCGTGCCGGACGACGATCTGACCATCGACCGCGGCGCACTCGCGCCGATGGGCAAGCTCAAGGGCGACTGGGGCCGCTCGCAGCTCGAGGCGCTCGGTGAGCACGTGGGTTTCGATCTGCACACGCCGTGGGGGCGTCTCTCAAAGAAGGCGCAGAAGGCGATCCTGTTCGGCATCGACGACGAGATCTCCGTCAAGATGGACTTCGCCCGCGTGAAGGGCGAATACCGCAGCAACTACGAGGGGCTGATCCCGTGGCTGCGGCGGCGTTACAAGAGCACGTCATCGGACGCGGTTCGCAAGTGGGTCGAGACGTTCATGACCATCGAGCCGTGCGCGGCCTGCAACGGCGCGCGCCTGCGGCCCGAGGCGCTGGCGGTCCGCGTGTCGGGTCACAGTATCGCGGACGTGTGCCGCTGGAGCGTCGCCCGGGCGCTGTTCGAAGTGAACGCCTTCACGCTGGAGGGAAATGCCGCGGTGATCGCGGCGCCGGTGCTGCACGAAATCGTTTCGCGCATGCGGTTCCTGGTGGATGTCGGGCTCGGCTACCTGTCGCTGGATCGTGGCTCGGCCACGCTGGCCGGCGGCGAAGCCCAGCGCCTGCGTCTTGCCACGCAGATCGGGTCGAAGCTGATGGGTGTGCTGTATATCCTCGACGAGCCCTCCATCGGGCTGCACCACCGCGACAACGCACGGCTGATCCAGACGCTCAAGAACCTGCGCGACATCGGCAACTCGGTGATCGTCATCGAACACGACCGCGACACCATCATGGCCGCCGACTACGTGATCGATCTCGGCCCCGGTGCCGGTGTGCACGGTGGCGAAGTGGTCGCGGAGGGGACTCCGGAAGAAGTCATGCGCGTGCAAGACAGCGCCACCGGGCGCTATCTGCGCATGCAGCCGCCGGAGATCGCGCGCGCGACACGACGCAGTTTGATTGGCGAGCAGATCGTCGTGCGCGGCGCGCGCGAGAACAACCTCAAGCGCATCGACGTTTCGTTCCCGCTCGGCGTTCTGACGGTGGTAACCGGGGTGAGCGGCTCCGGGAAGAGCACGCTCGTCAACGATATCCTGTTCCGCGCCGCGCACCGCGAAATCTACGGCGGCAACGTGCTGCCCGGCGCGCACGACCGGATCGACGGGCTCGACCGTGTCGACAAGGTGATCGACATCGACCAGTCACCCATCGGGCGCACGCCGCGCTCCAATCCGGCCACGTACACCGGCGTGTTCACGCCCATCCGCGACCTGTTTTCGCAACTGCCGGAGGCGCGCGCACGCGGCTACAAGGTGGGCCGGTTCAGCTTCAACGTGGCGGGTGGCCGCTGCGAGCGCTGCGAGGGCGACGGGGTCATCAAGATCGAGATGCATTTCCTGCCCGACGTCTACGTGGCCTGCGAGACGTGCAAGGGGCGGCGCTACAATCACGAGACGATGCAGGTGACCTACAAAGGGCTCAGCATTGCGGACGTCCTGGAACTCAGCGTCGAGGAGGCGGCGACGGTATTCTCCAGCTTCCCGGCCATCCGCCGCACCTGCGAGACGCTGGCGTCGGTGGGGCTCGGCTACATCAAACTCGGCCAGCAGGCGACGACCCTGTCCGGCGGTGAGGCCCAGCGCGTCAAGCTGGCCACCGAGCTGGCCAAGCGCGGCACCGGGCGGACCCTCTACATCCTCGACGAGCCCACCACCGGACTCCACCATGAGGATGTCAGGATGCTCCTCGACGTGCTCGACAAGCTTGTGGATAAGGGGAACACGGTTATTGTGATCGAACACAACCCCGATGTAATATTGGCCGCCGACCACATCGTCGACCTGGGCCCGGAGGGCGGGGAAGCGGGCGGCGACGTGGTGGCAGCCGGCCCCCCGTATGACATCATGCAGTGCGCGGAATCGCACACCGGCGCGATGCTGCGCGAGATCGCCGCACCCGGCCCCGGCGGCGAAGACGAAGTGGCAAACCCGCGGGATGGACACGCCGCCTGACCGGCCGCGCGGTCCCCGCATCCAAAACGAGAATCAAGCATGCCCACGCTCAAGAAGACACCCCTTTACGACGCCCATGTCGCGGCCGGCGCGCGCATGGTGCCATTCGCCGGCTACGAGATGCCGGTCAGCTACCGCGGATTGATCGAAGAACACACGGCGGTGCGCGAGCGCGTGGGCCTGTTCGACGTGAGCCACATGGGCGAGTTCATCGTGTCGGGCCCGGACACGTGGGCGTATCTCGACTGCGTGATCACCAACGACTGCTCCAGACTTACGCCCGACGGCGTGATCTATACCGTCACCTGCCGGGACGATGGCACCGTCGTGGACGATCTGCTGGTTTCAAAAATGGGGGACGACCGCGCGCTGGTGGTCGTGAACGCCTCCAATATTGAGAAGGACTACGCGCACATGCAGTCGCTGCTGCGTGGCCGGGTGGAACTCGAGGACGCCAGCGATCGCTGGGCGCTGATCGCCGTCCAGGGTCCGAAGGCGCACGACACCGTCAAGGCGACGCCGATGCTCGCGCCGATTCGCGGCGAGGTCGATTCCGTCTTATACTATCGCTGGCGGTCGTTCGACCTGGACGGGGAACGTATCATCGTGTCGCGGACCGGATACACCGGCGAGCGCGGGTTCGAGATATTCGTTCCGCCGGCGCGGGCGCGGGAACTGTGGGACCAGCTGATGGCCGCGGGCGCGCCGTTCGGCATCGCCCCCGCCGGGCTGGGCGCGCGCGACACGTTGCGCTTCGAGGCCGCGATGTGTCTCTACGGCCACGAACTCGACGATGAGACGTCGCCGCTCGAAGCCGGGCTCGGCTGGCTCGTCAAACTGGGCAAGGATGACTTCTCGGGCCGCGCGGCGCTGGCCGCGGAGAAGGAGCACGGTTCGCGCCGGAAGCTCCTCGGGTTCGAACTCGAGGGGCGCAACATCGCGCGTCAGGGGTACGCCGTCATGAACGGCACCCAGGTGGTCGGCAAGGTGACCAGTGGCACGTGGTCCCCGACGCTCAAGAAGAGCCTGTGCCTCGCCTACGTGGACGCGGACAGCCTCGGTGCCGACCTCGCCATCCAGGTGCGCACCAGCGCGGTGCCCGCGCGCAAGGTGCCGATCCCGTTCTACCCGAGTCGCGCCCGGGACTAGGCCGCGAACGACCCCATCACATCACAGGAGCTGAAATGGACTTCAAGAATATGCGCTTCACCAGGGAACACGAGTGGGTCCGCCTCGAGGGCGGCGACGAGGTCACCATCGGCGTCACCGATTTCGCGTCCGGTGAACTCGGCGATATCGTTTACATCGAACTGCCGAAGGTGGGCGCCGGCGTGAGCGCGTCGCAGTCGATGGGGACCATCGAGGCGGTCAAGACCGTGGCCGACCTGTTCGCCCCGGTTTCGGGGTCGGTTACGGCGATCAACGGTGCGCTCGAACAGGGACCGGACCTCGTGAACAAGGATCCGTTTGGTGACGGCTGGTTTGTGCGCGTCAGGATGTCCGACCGCGCCGAATTCGATGCCCTGATGGACCATGCGGCATACCAGGAGATGATTGGTAAGTAGCGATGCCATACACGTACCACACTGACGACGATCGCAAGGCGATGCTCGATGCGCTCGGACTCGCGTCCGAGGACGAGCTGGTGAGTGTCATTCCCGAGAAGCACCGCGTGCGCGGGCTGCTCCCGATCGAGCGCGGCAAGACCGAGCCCGAGACGCTTCGCAAGTTGTTCGGATTGTCCGAAACCAACAACCCGGCCGCCCGGCTGGTGAGTTTCCTCGGGGGCGGCGTCTACGACCACACCGTTCCGTCGGTGGTCAAGAACATCGCGAGCCGTCCGGAGTTCGCCACCGCATATACGCCCTACCAGCCCGAGGCGAGCCAGGGCACACTGCAGGTCATCTTTGAGTTCCAGACCCACGTCGCGCGCCTGACCCGCCTGCCGATCGCCAACGCGTCGATGTACGACGGCGCATCCGCGCTGGCGGAGGCGTGCCTGATGGCGGCCAAGATCACGCGGCGCGAGATCGTGCTGGTGCCGCACGCACTCAACCCTCGTTACCGGCGCGTGCTGGAGTCATACGTTACCGGGCAGAAGATTGAGATTCGTCCCGTCCCGGCATCGGATGCGGGTGACGTCGACCTCACCGCCCTGCGCGGGATGCTCGACGACAAGGTCGCGGCGGTCGTCGTGCAGACACCAAACTACTTTGGCGCACTGGAACGCCCGTGGGAATTCGAGAAGGACGTTCACGCCGCGGGCGCGTTGCTGGTGGCAAGCGTGGATCCGGTTTCGCTTTCGCTGTTGAAGCCACCCGGCGAATGGGGCGCGGACATCGCGGTCGGCGAATGCCAGCCGCTCGGAAACGACGTGAGTTTTGGCGGTCCGCTGGTGGGATTCATGGCGTGCCGCACTGAGTTCATCCGGCAGATGCCGGGGCGCATCGTCAGCGCCACGCATGACATCGAAGGCCGGCCCGCGTTCGTGCTCACCCTGCAGACGCGCGAGCAGCACATTCGCCGCGAGAAGGCGACCTCCAATATCTGCACGAACCAGGGGCTGCTGGCGACGCGCGCCACGGTCTACCTGAGCCTGCTGGGCGAGCACGGCTTCACCGAGCTCGGCCGCGTCTGCCACGAGCGGGCCCGCAAGCTGGCCGACGCGATCTCCGCCTGCGAGGGGTATTCGCTGCGTTACCGTGCGCCGTACTTCCGGGAGTTCGTCGTGGCCTGTCCGACCGACGCGGACGCCGTGGTGACCGCGGCGCGCGCGGAGGGAATTCTCGCCGGCGTCCCGCTGTCACGCTACTTCGGCGCGGAGGGGCGCAATCTGCTGCTGGTGGCCGTCACCGAGAAGCACCAGGACGATGACTTCGAGAAATTCTGCGCGGTGCTGAAGCGCGCCGCAATGGTGAAGGTGGGTTGAACATGAGCCACGATTTTTCGGGCACGATCTACGGCCGCAGCCGTCCCGGCCGGCATGGTTACCACATTGCATCGCAGCCGTCGGCCCCGCCGCGTGACATCCCGGCCGAGTACCTGCGCGAGGGCCGCATCGGCCTTCCCGAGGTCAGTGAGCCGCAGGTCATGCGGCACTATGTGGAGTTGTCGACGTTGAATCACCACGTGGACAAGGATCTGTTTCCGCTGGGGTCGTGCACGATGAAGTACAACCCCAAGGTCAACGAGGACGTGGCGTCGATGGTGGGGTTCGGCGGTCTGCACCCCGAGCAGTCCGCCGCCGACGTGCAGGGAGCGCTGCGCGTGATGCACGCGCTGGAACAGCAGCTCGCGGCGATTTCCGGAATGGACGCGGTAACGCTGCAGCCGGCCGCCGGCGCGCAGGGCGAGATGACCGGCCTTCTGCTGGCGCGCGCGTACTTCGCCAGCCGCGGCGAGGCGCGCCGCAAGGTGCTCGTGCCCGACTCCGCGCACGGCACCAACCCCGCCACCGCAACGGTGACGGGATTCGAGACGCACACGTTCCGTTCCGGCAAGGATGGCCGCGTCGACATGGGTGTGCTCGAAAGCGTGCTCGATGATGACGTCGCGGTGCTGATGCTCACCGTACCCAACACGCTGGGTCTGTTCGAGACCCACATCGCGGAGATTGTCGAAGCCGTGCACAGGAAGGGCGGGTTGTGCTACATGGACGGCGCCAACATGAACGCGCTGATGGGGCAGGCCCGTCCCGGCGATTTCGGTTTCGACATGATGCACTACAACCTCCACAAGACCTTTTCGACACCGCACGGTGGCGGCGGACCCGGGTCCGGGCCGGTGGCGGTCAAGTCCCACCTGGAGCCGTTCCTGCCCACACCCCGCGTGGTGCAGCGCGACGGCGAGTTCCATCTCGACTACAACCGCCCGCACACCATCGGCGCACTGCATTCCTTCTTCGGCAATTTCGGCATCTACCTGCGCGCGTACACGTACATCACGCGGTTGGGCGCGGACGGAATCCGCCGCGCCAGTTCCACCGCGATCCTCAACGCCAACTATCTCGCGAAGCGGATCGCGGCCGCGTATCCGATTCCGTACGGCGAGCGCTGCATGCACGAGTTCGTCGCCACCGGCGAGCCGCTGAAGAAGCATGGCGTCAGGACACTCGATGTCGCCAAGCGCCTGCTGGATTTCGGCTTCTACGCGCCGACGGTCTATTTTCCGCTGACGGTTCCGGAGGCGCTCATGGTGGAGCCCACCGAGACCGAGAGCAAGGAGACGCTGGACCGTTTCGCGGATACGCTGCTCGAGATCGCGCGCGAAGCCGTCGCGTCGCCGGAAGTGCTCACGTCCGCGCCGACGCGCACGCCGGTGCGCCGCGTGGACGAGACGACGGCGAACCGCAATCCCGTCGTGACCGTCCCGATGGACGCGTAGCGCGGGCCGCGGGATTTCCCCGCGACCGGTCGCCCGGTCGAACGCTGATATGATCCAGTATCTCGCTCGCCGCACACTCCACGCCATCATCCTCGTCGCGATTACGCTGACGATTTCCTTCGCGATTCTGCATCTCGCGCCGGGCGATCCACTGGTGCGCTTTGTCGGCGCCGGTGTCGACCCCGCGGATATCGAGCGCGTGCGCCGCTCCCTCGGTCTCGACGAACGTCTGCCGGTCCAGTACGCCCGCTGGGTCGGGGGGGTGATCCGCGGTGATTTTGGAACGAGCCTCGCGCAGAACCGCCCGGTCCGGGACATGCTCGCGGACGCGGTTCCGCGTACAATTCTACTCACGCTGCTGGCACTGGGGGTCCAGATGTCGCTCGGCATCTGGGCGGGTGCAGCCGCGGCCCGCCGCCGGCACGCGCGCGCGGACCGGTTTCTGTCGTTCTTGACGGTGGCCCTGTACGCGATCCCGCCCTTCTATCTGGCCTATCTGCTGATGACCTGGCTGGCGATCGACCGGCACTGGCTGCCGACGTCGGGCATCGCGACGCCCGGGCTCGACGCCGGCGGGGTCGCGATGCTCGCGGATCGTGCGCGCCACCTCCTGATGCCGGTGCTGGTGCTGGGCGTCGCGAGCGCCGCTGGTTTTGCGCGTTACGCGCGCGGCAGCCTCATCGATGCGCTTGGCGAGGACTTCGTGCGCACCGCGCGCGCGAAGGGACTGCCCGAGGGGACGGTCGTGTGGCGCCATGCGTTTCGCAGTTCGCTCGGCACGCTGATCACGGTGACCGGGCTGAGCGCGCCGTTCCTGATCGGGGGCGCGGTGATCGTCGAGACCGTGTTTGCATGGCCGGGCATGGGCTCGCTGATGGTGGCCTCGATCTACGCGCGCGACTATCCGGTGGTTCTCGCGGTGAACATGCTGGGGGCGCTGTTCGTGATTGCCGGAAACCTGCTGGCGGATGTGGGCAGCGCGTGGGCCGATCCGCGCGCAGGGCATCCCGAAACGGGGCGCGAGTGAAACGCACCGCGTCGGGTGGCGGGGGAAAGCGGGCGCTGTTGGGCCGGTCCGTGTCGCGGGTGTCGGTGATGGGCATCGTGGCGCTGTGCGCCTCGGTGTTGCTGCTCGTGATTCGCTGGGACGTGTGGCGCGAACTCTCCGCGCTGGAACGCACCCTGACCGCCGGACTCGTGCTGCTGCTGATTGCCGCCGTGGTTGCGGGTGCTGGCGGGCAGCGCAAGGCGGCGTCGTGGCGGGTGCGCTTCGATGCCAACCCCTTCGCCGTCGGCGCGCTGGCGGTGTTGATCGCGATGGTGTGGATGGCGGTCATGGCGCCGCTTTTGGTCGGTGTGGGGCCGACGGAACTGACGTCGCCGTCGCTCACGCGCTACGCGCGTCCCGACCTCGTCCATCCGATGGGCACCGATCGCTTCGGCCGGGACGTGTGGGCGCGGGTCGTCTATGGCGGGCGGGCGTCGTTCGGTGTTTGCGGGCTGTCGGTGGTCCTGGCCGCGCTCCTTGGCGTGGTGGTCGGAGGGGTCGCGGGTTCCGCGCCACGCCGGGTGGATGACATGCTGATGCGCGTCGTCGATGGGATGTTGTCGTTCCCGCGCCTCCTGCTGTTGCTTGCCGCCGTTGCATTCCTTCCGCCGGGGCCGGTGGTACTGGCGACGATCATCGCCGCCACCAGTTGGATGGGGGTTGCGCGCATCGTGCGTGCGGAAGTGCGGCGTATGCGCGGCCGCGAATTTGTCGAGGCCGCGGTGGCGGCCGGCGTGGGCCGCGCGCGCATCGTCATCCACCACATCCTGCCCAATGTGATGGGTCACGTGGTGGTCGCGGCGACGCTCGGCGCGGGCACCGTGATCCTGATGGAGTCGTCGCTGTCGTTTCTTGGCCTCGGCGTTCAGCCGCCCACGCCGAGTTGGGGTTCGATCGTATTCGAAGGGCGCGACGCGCTGGCGACCGCGTGGTGGGTGAGCGCGTTTCCCGCGCTGGCAATCACGCTGGCGGTCATCTCCCTCAACGTGATCGGCGACGGCATCCGGGACGCCCTGGACGCACGGATACCCTCGAAGCGGTAAGAATTTCCCACCAGCGGCCGTGGCCCGCCGGCCGTCTGGTTGCGGTCGGAGCGGTTGGCTCCTTTCTTGCAGTTCTTTCACCGGCAGGAAGGATTTGCCGATCCCGATGGTTACCACTTACGATCCCATGAAGATGGATGCCGCCCACACCGAAACCACGGGTGTCGACACGCTGCTCGACGTCCGCGATCTTTCGATCAGCTTCGACACGCCCGATGGCCGCGCGCGCGCGGTTGACCGCGTGAGCTTCTCGTTGCGTCCGGGCGAGACGCTGGGGCTGGTCGGCGAGAGCGGCTGCGGCAAGACCGTGACCGCGCTGGCGTTGATGCGGCTGGTGCAGACGCCGCCGGGACGGATCGACGAGGGTCAGATCCTGTTCAAGGGCCGCGATCTGCTCAAGCTCTCGGAAAAGGACATGCAGCGAATACGCGGCAACGAGATTTCGATGGTCTTTCAGGAGCCGATGACCAGCCTCAATCCCGTTTTTACCTGCGGGTATCAGGTGGAGGAGGCGGTTCTGCTCCATCAGAAAGTTGGCAAGCGCGAGGCTGCCGAGCGTACCCTCGAGATGCTTTCCCTCGTGAAGATCCCGGATCCGCAGCGCATCGCGCGCGCGTATCCGCACCAGCTGTCGGGCGGCATGCGGCAGCGCGTGATGATTGCGATGGCCCTCTCCTGCAACCCGAGCCTGCTGGTGGCCGACGAACCCACCACCGCACTCGACGTCACCATCCAGGCCCAGATACTGGAACTCCTGCAGTCTCTCCAGGAGGAACTGGGCATGGCGGTTTTGATGATAACCCACGACCTCGGAGTCATCGCAGAGACGTGCCGGCGGGTGGTGGTGATGTACGCGGGGAAGGTCATGGAGATCGCCAGCGTGAAGGACCTGTTTCACGATGCGCGCCATCCGTACACGCTGGGCCTGCGCGAATCGATACCCCGCTTCGCCACCAAGGGTGAGCGGTTGAAGGTGATCCCCGGCATGGTTCCCGACCCGCTGGATTTTCCGCGCGGGTGCCGGTTCTCCGATCGCTGCAAATACGCCGAGTACCGCTGCGACAACGAGGAAATCGAACTGCGCGAAGTGACGGGTGGACACTGGATCCGCTGCTGGAAGGATGTCAACGGTGGCTGATTCCCAGGTCGAAACGATGGTCGAAAACCCAGCGCGTCCCCGGCGGGGTGACGTCCTGCTCCAGGTACGCGACCTCTGCAAGTACTTCCCGATCCGGCGCGGCGTCCTGTCGCGCGTGGTGGGCCAGGTGAAGGCCGTCGACGGGGTGTCGTTCGACGTCTATCGCGGTGAGACCCTGGGACTGGTGGGGGAGAGCGGCTGCGGCAAGACCACGCTGGCCCGTGCCATCCTGCGGTTGACCGAGGTGACCTCCGGCGAGGTGGTATTCGACGGGGCCAACGTGCTCGAACTCGGGGCGACCGACATGCGCAAACTGCGCAAGCGGATGCAGATCGTCTTTCAGGATCCGTACGGATCGCTGAACCCGCGGCTCACCGTGGGCAGCATGATTGCCGAAGCGATCAAGATCCACAAGCTGGCCAGCGGTGACGCGGTGCGCGAGCGGGTCTCGGAGCTGCTCGACCGCGTCGGCATTCCAGCCGAGCACATGAGCCGGTACCCGCATGAATTCTCCGGCGGCCAGCGCCAGCGCATCGGCATCGCGCGCGCTCTCGCCGTGAACCCCGATCTCGTGATCGCGGACGAGCCCGTCAGCGCGCTCGACGTCTCCATCCAGGCCCAGATCATCAACCTGTTGAAGGACCTGCAGGACGCGCTCGACCTGACCTACCTGTTCATCGCCCATGATCTGGGCGTCGTCGAGTACATCAGCGACCGCGTCGCGGTCATGTACCTGGGACGGATCGCCGAACTGGCCCCGGCCTCGCGGCTCTACCGGGAGCCGAAGCACCCCTATACGCAGGCGCTTCTCAGCGCGGTGCCCAGCCTGGAGCCGGGCGTACGCCGCAATCGCATCATCCTCCCGGGCGACATTCCCAGCCCGGCGGCAACCCCGCGTGGATGCGCGTTCCATACCCGCTGCCCGCACGCGATGAGCGTGTGCCGGGAGGAGTCACCGCCGTTTCGGGAGATCGAGCCGGGGCACAAGACGGCCTGTTGGCTGTACGAGAAATAGCCGGGGCCGGCCGCGCCGCCTTGACGTTCCGGCGCTTCGTGGACATACTGATTCTGCATCCACTGCTGGAGCACCCTCCCCCAAGTTTCCTGCGGATTGCGCCCCGTCACGCGGGGCAATTTTATCTGCAACCATGACAAAGTCTTAGGGCGGCATGGCCGGATTCTTGCCGGGCCGAGGATGTGTCATTGACAACTTCGCGGCATCGCGACTATATTGAGTGCGAAGTCAGTGATACTGCTAGCATTGCGGCGGATCGCTGTGCTAGAGTCACCCCACCTGTTCGAGACGTTGCGATGGAAAGGCCGTTGCTGCGTCTAAAGTCCCCACCACTTTACAGATTAACGCCGGATTTAACACCGGATCGGTACCGGTCCGCGTGTTTGTGATCGAAAGGGGTTCGCGAATGTTCCCACGTGGCAGCCGGGGCGCCATCATCGCAGCGACAGTCTTCGCGCTCCTGGGTCTGGTTCATTCCAATGCCGCCGCGCAGACCGGTACTGTGACGGGGAAAATCACCGACAAAGAAGGTAAGCCGCTCGCGTATGCCAACGTGATTCTGGTGGGTACGACGCTCGGTGCCATGAGCTTGTCGGACGGTAAGTTCACGATCGTCGGGGTCCCGGCCGGGACGTATTCGATCCGGGCCATGATGATGGGTTACAAGAACAACGAGAAGACCGGCATTGTTATCAACGCCGGGGCAGCAGAATCCATCACCTTCGCGATGGAGCAGACCATCGTCGCCCAGACACAGGTGATCGAAGTCCGCGGCGAGAAACCGATGGTTGAAGTCACCGAATCCAAGGTGACGGCGTCGGTGGACGAGCAGCAGCTGCAGACCATGCCCGTGGACGACGTCCTCGAGGCGGTGGGGCTCAAGGCCGGTATCGTAAAGACCGGTGACGACATGCACGTTCGGGGCGGCCGCAGCAACGAGGTGCAGGTCCAGATCGACGGCGTTCCGGTTTCCGATCCGCTCGGCGGCGGTTCCGTGGACGTCGGTATGCTCGGAACGTCGGGTTCGGAAATCGTTTCGGGTGGTATGGATGCCGAGTACGGCGACGCCCAGTCCGCCGTCATCAATATTGCCACCAAGGAAGGCGGCGCGGCGTTCGGCGGTGAGTTCCGCTACTTCACCGATGACTTCGGCCGTTCCGACAAGACCTACACCAACTTCGACCGCATGAGCCTCGGATTCGGCGGTCCGACCTGGTCGAAGAATCTCCGCTACTACCTCTCGGGCGAAGCCACCTGGAGCGACACCGAGAACACGACCATCGAAGCGCGTCCGGAACACAAGATCACCGACTGGTTGAAGTTCCGCCAGCGGCAGTCCTCCGCGTACAACGTGCAGGGCAAGCTCACCTACAAGATGGCGCGCATGAAGGTGGACGGCGAGGCCATCTATTCGACGTCGCGGTCCGACGCCTACTACAACAACTGGAACATCTCGGGTTACGTCGGCAAGATCTGGCGTTTCCAGGGGCTCGCGTACGCGATCGCCCCGGAACCGGGAAAGCCCGAGGTCTTCGAGTTCAGCCGCATCTACACCATCGACAACGGTCCGTGGGCAGAGATCAAGGATGCCGTCACGCGTGAACGCCAGCTGAACATCCGTCCGGTGATCGTGCAGGACCTGGTGCGGCAGGACGACGGAACACTGCAGGTGGTCACGTACACGAATTTCCGGGCGGCGGATCTGCGGGTTGGCACCCAGGTGGTTTCGGTGGTGTGGGACGAGGCGATCAAGGCCACCGACGGGACGGTCCTCAATTATAAGCCGTGGGCGTTGTTCGAAGGTTTTCAGCGGCAGTTCAGTGATTTCAAGCCATACCTGTCGGATGCCAACGGCGCGGACTCGTCGTACGTGCCATTCAACTCGGCCGGCGGTACGCCGGAGACCCGGTCCGAGAACCTCCAGCTCAAAGTCGGCTTCAGCCACAACATCACCAGCAAGTTGCTGTACTCGCTGAAGTTCAGTCGTCTGGATCTCAACAGCAAGAGCTCGGTGCTCGATGCCAATGGCGACCAGAAGGACCCGGCCGAATTCTCGACGTCGGGGCTTCCGGTTACGCTGCCGGATGGCAGTGTCGTCAATTCCGGGATCACGGTTCCGGTGTGGTACACCGACGACACGTACCCGTACTTCGTGACGGCGTACGACTACCCGTTCTACACCGACCAGCGTTCGTTGCAGTACCTGTTCCGGGGCGACATCACCTCGGAGCAGTTCAAGGGTCACCGTCTCAAGGGCGGACTGCAGCTGATCTACAACGATCTGAACGACGACGAGCGCGTGTTCCCGGCCCAGCAGCGTACCAACCCGACCACGGGGATCACGCAGCAGGGCCTCAACGTGAACATCTACGAGAACTACAACTCGGAAGGCGCGGCCTACGCGCAGGACAAGTGGGAGTACGAAGGGATGGTCGTCAACGCGGGGTTGCGCTATGAGTGGTTCTTCGTCGGCAACAACGACGAGATTCTCATTTCGAACGCCGAGATCGACCCGAATGTGGAGACCTTCAAGTGGAACCTGTCGCCGCGGCTCGGTGTGGCCTTTCCGATCACCGACCGCGACAAGTTCTTCTTCCACTACGGCCGGTTCACGCAGTGGCCGAGCCGTACCTACCTGTTCCACACGCAGGATCCGGTGGGTTCGCTGGGAACGCTCGGCAACCCGAACCTGCAGCCGGAGTTGACGGTGTCGTACCAGGCGGGTATTTCGCACCAGTTCACCGACGACATCGCGGGTAACTTCGTGGTGTTCAACAAGGACATCTACGGACTGATTTCGTCGACGCAGGTGACGGACGACTCGACCGGCATCCAGGCCTTCCGCTTCATCAACCGCACTTACGCGAGTTCGCGCGGTCTGGAAATTTCGCTTGAGAAGCGCCTGACGCGGCGTCTTGGCTTCGAGGTGTACTACACATACTCCTTCGCCGACGGCGTGGCCAGCGACTCGGACTTCGGACGGTCGGCACAGGGCCTCACGCACCTTCCCACCGAGGAATATCCCCTCGACTGGGATCAGCGGCACACGTTCAACGTGACGTTGCGTCTCCAGGACCGCAACAAGTGGGGTGTGACCGCCATTTACTCGTACGGATCCGGCCTGCCGTGGACGCCGGTGGATCGATTCGCGCGACTCGCGGATCCCACGCTGGAGAACTCGTTGCGTCTCGAACCGACGCACAAGCTCAGCCTGCAGGGACGAAAACTGTTCAACGTCTATGGCAGAGAGTTGACACTGTTCTTCGAAGGACGCAATCTTCTTGATGAAGACGTTCTGCTGCCGGGCGGCACCTCACCGGGCGCCTTCCCGAACATGGAAGCGGCGGGTATGGACGGGGGTTCCTACCTGACCGAAACCGGGCAGTATGGCGGTGCATACCTCCAGGACATTAACGACGACGGTCTGGACGAATTCAATCCTGTTTACGATCCGACCATCTGGGAGACCCACCGTCTGTGGCGCCTGGGTCTCGGATTCGAGTTCTAATGAAAAACACGCCGGTATCTTTCAGGAGGTTGAACGTGAGATCACGGATCACACAGGGTATCGCTGCGGCGATTGTGGCAGTGCTGATCCCGGTACAATCGTTTGCGACCGATCCCTTCGCCAAGGTGGGCACGTACGCGCTGCCGTTTCTGAAAATCGGCGTGTCGGCCCGCGCGACGGGTATGGGCGGGGCCTTCACGGCCATCGCCAATGACGCAAGCGCGACGTACTGGAACCCGGCGGGACTCGTTGACCTGACCCGCACCGATGTCTCGCTCTCCTACACGTGGTGGCCGGCGGATATCGCCCTCAACTACGCGGCGGGTGCGTTTACGCTGCCCTTCGTGCCCGGCACGTGGGGTGTCAGCGCACGGGCGTTGACAATGGACCCGCAGGTGGTGCGCACCATCTATCTGCCCGATGGAACGGGGCAGACCTTCGACGCGGGCGACATGTCCTTTGGCCTTTCCTACGGAAAGTTCTTCACGGACAAGTTCTCGTCCGGTGCGACGGTCCATTATGTGCATTCGGGCCTCGCCGAGAAGAGTGTCAACACGTTCGCGTTCGATTTCGGTCTCATCTACCGCATCGGTCTGTGGGGGATGCGGCTCGGTATGATGATTCAGAGCCTGGGCGCTGAGGTGAACTACGACGACCGGTCGTCGAAGATGCCGACGCAGTTCAAGGTGTCGATGGCCGCGACGCCGTACTCGCAGGGTGTGAACAGTCTCCAGGGTGTGTTCGAGTTCGCGCATCCGTCGGATAACAAGGAGACCATCAACCTCGGCGCGGAGTATGGATTCAACCAGTTCTTCTTCCTGCGCAGCGGTTACAACTTTGGCGCCGACAGCGAAGGGCTGGCAGCCGGAATGGGCCTGCGCATCGACACGAGCCAGACGTCCGACCTCACGTTCGACTACGGATGGACGGATCTGGGTTACCTGGGGGACGTGCACCGGATCAGCCTTGGCTTCACGTACTAAGTGATGAAGTTTGCGCGGAAATCCACAACGACAGGCGCCCTTCGTGGCGCCTGTCTTGTCTTGGCGACCCTCCTGGGTGCGTCGATTCCGGCGTTGTCCGCCGGGGCGGTCCAGGTGGGCCGGGGTGATTTCGAATTCCACCTCGACTCGGCATCATTCCGCGGACAGGACGGCAAGGACTTCACCGAGGTGTCGGTACGCATTCAGAATTCCGCGCTCAAATTCACCGGGGATCATGGGCACTGGGTCGGCAAAGTTCGGCTTTCCATCCTGATTACCGATGACGCCGGCAAGGAACTCGTCAAGCAGGGCGAGACGATGACCTTTACCGAAACCGACCAGGCGCGGGTGGACAGCCCGGTTGCCTACCAGACGATCATCAAGCAGTTCCAGCTTGCGCCGGGCGGCTACTGGCTGTCCTTCGGCATCGAGGACCTGCAGGCGCCGAAGATCTCGGTCGTCGGAATGATGCGCGACGAAAACAAGAGTGCTGTCGTGCGGCGGGCACATCTCAACCTCCCCGAAATGCCGTTGGACGAACCGTCGTTCAGCGACGCAATGTTCGTGTGGGACATCGACCCCCGGGAGCACGGCGTGCGCAAGTACCGGCCCAATCCGTCGCGGATGTACGGGCTCTACCGCGATACGCTCACCGTCTACACCGAGTTGTACCTTCCCGAATCGATGGCGACCGCGCCGTCGTTCGAGTTCCTCTCGGAAATCGTCACCCCGGCGGGCGAGTCGCTGCACACCAGCGAACTCAAGTTGTCCAACCCGGTGGTTTCGGCCGGCCAGGCGCGGGCGTATCCGGTGGTGATCCGCGAGGACTTGACGCAACTCGTGGCCGGGAGCTACGAACTCTACCTGTCGTTTGGCCTCGACGGCACCACGCTGACGCGCGTGCGGGCCGGGGACTTCACGGTGGCGTGGGACATCCGCACGTGGGAAGTGCCGCGCCGGGAGTATCTCGCCGAGGCCCGCTTCCTGCTCGGAGACGTGGACTACAAGAAATTTACCGCCCTGTCGCCCGGAGAGCAGGAGCAGGAACTCGATCGGTTGTGGAAGTCCTTTGACCCCGATCCGAGCACCGGGACCAACGAGGCCTATGATGTGTTCCTCGAACGGCTTGCCTTCGTGGAGGCCCACTACCGCGAATCCGGCCCGGCGATCTTCACCGATCGCGGTGGCATCTACGTGCGCTATGGTGCGCCCGACGAGACGGTCGAGGACGTGATTCCGCTCAACTACGACACGCTCGCCGAGGCGGAGGCCGTGGTGGACAACCCGTACCACCCGCTCAACCTGAGCAGCAGCAACTCGAAGATCTACAAGACCCCCAAGACCCGGAATACCTTCGCGGAGGACGGAAAGTCGACCGCGCGCTATCGCCCCGAGGACAATACCGGCGTGCCTTACGAACTGTGGATCTACCACGCCGGAGGCGCCCCGATTCTGGACCGGGACCGGATCAACGAGATCGATATCGGTATGCGCTTCCTGTTCGTCGACCGCGATGGGCACGGGCTCTACCGGCTGGAGAGAAGTTCGTCAATTTCAACGAAGTAGCTCCGCCGATGCTTCCTCCGGGAGGCGCAAAAGGCGGGTTGACACCGGGGAGGGCGGCGGCTATAGTCGCCGTAATTCGCATCGGGTGACGGCACGTGTTTCTGGTGTTTTCGAGCCGCTCCATCGAATCCCCCACCCCGACATTTTCACGGCAAGAAGGAGTTTCTGGCGATGCGCGAGCTAGGTAATAAAGTCTCCATCTTCTTTGTGTCTATTCTTGTTGCCATTGTCATTACGGGTGCGTTTGTCGGTGTCTCCGGCGCCGCGCCCCAGGATGACACGGCGGTCTCCGACGCGGCCGGTCAAACCGGCGATGCGGCGGTGAGCGACGAACCGGTCGACATGCCGAAGAACGTCGACATGAGTTCCATGGCGGCGCCGATCGATCCCGATTCGTTCCTGACCGCGCCCAACGACTCTGTCGAAGTGGCGACCGCGATTGCGGAAATGATTCGTAAGGAACAGGCAAAGATCCAGAATCGGATCAAGAACAGCGGCCTCGGCCAGCTGTACATCAAGGGCGGGGTGTTCATGCACCCGCTCCTGATCTGCTCGATCATTGGTCTTGTGCTCATCTTCGAGCGTCTGTGGACGCTGTCGCGCGCGCACACCAATACCAAGAAGCTCATGATGGACGTCGTCAAGGCGCTCCGCGACGAAGGCTCGGAGGCCGCGCTCGCGGTATGTCAGCGAACGCGCGGACCTATCGCCGCCGTGCTCCACTCCGGCCTGCTGCGCATCCACCGTGGACCCGAAGCGGTGGAGAAGGCCATCGCCACGTCGGGCGCCATCGAAATGTCGTTCCTCGAACGTGGGCTCACCGCGCTCGCGACGTTGTCCAACGTCGCGCCGCTGCTCGGGTTCCTGGGAACGGTTTCGGGTATGATTTCGGCCTTCGCGGCCATCGCCGCCGCGGAGCAGGTCAGCGCGAAGCTCGTCGCGAAGGGTATTGAAGAAGCCCTCATCACGACGGCGGCCGGTCTGGTTATCGCGGTACCGATCACACTGTTCTACAGTTACTTTGTGACGCGCATCGACCGTTTCGTCATCGAGATGGAAGAGGCCAGCGCCGAGGTTGTCGACGAACTGCTCGACATGGAACACAAGAGCCGCGAGGTCCGTGCCTAGGTCCGTTCTCGGACCGGGATCGGGGTTGATGCCACGTGATGAAGCGCATCAAGAGCAAGAACGCATTCAAGGCGGGCGAATTCCAGGCCGCCTCGATGTCCGACATTGCGTTTCTGCTTCTCGTCTTCTTCATCGTCACCACCATCTTCGCGCTCGAAGAGGGAATTCCCCTCGTTTTGCCGGCGCGTTCTTCCGAGGTGGCGAAGGTCAAACAGAAGAACATTCTGGAGATCAAGGCCTACGCCGACGGATCGGTGGTGGTCGAGGGTGACAACATCGGGCTGGCGGGAGTCCGTCCGCTGGTGGAGCGGCGGCTGTCCGAGAACGACAAGCTCATCGTTGTCATCGTAACGCACCCGGACGCGGAATACGGCCTCATGGTCGATCTGCTCGACGAGATCAAACTGGCCAACTGCCGGCGCATCTCGCTGAAGACCATGGGCGGGTGACGTAAAGCCATGAAACTCGGTACTTTCAAGAAGAAACAGGGCGTCAGAAACAGCGTGCCCACCGCCTCGATGGCGGACATTGCCTTTCTGCTCTTGATCTTCTTCATGGCCACCACCATCTTCAAGATGGAGGATGGCCTGGAAGTGACGCTGCCGCGCGTCGAGACCGCCCAGCGGCAGCAGCGTGAGAAGATCATGCACGTCTGGATCGATCAGGCCGGCACCATTTCGATCAACGACAAGATCGTGAAGGTGACCCAGATCGAGGACATCATGAAGCTCATGCTGCAAGAGCGGCCGGATCTGATCGTGGCGTTCAACGCCGATGACCGCGCCCCGTACCGGTCGGTGTCCGACGTCATGGAAGAATTGAAGGACGCCAACGCGATTCGTGTGTCGTTCACGAGCGACAAGAAGAACGCGAACGTCCGGAGACGGCGGGAGTTATGAGCAAGAAGCCTGTCGAAATCCAGCGGACGCGCCTGCTGCACGAGACCGCCAATGCCGAGTTCAAGGCGAAATACGGCAAGTACGTTCGATGGTCGCTGGTGGTGGCCGTCGTGTTTCACTTCACCGCGTTCGTGTTTACACCTGCGTTCACGATCACCCCGTACAAATTGAAGGAAGAGCAGTTCGAAGTGGTCGAGATTCCGGACCAGATCGAGCTGCCGCCGCCGCCCCCGGATGTCCCGCCACCGCCCGTTGCGGTGCAGGCGGCAGAGGATGACTCCGAGGCGGACCAGGAAATCGCGGAAACGACGTTCGAGAACTTCGAGGACATGCCGCCTCCGCCCCCGCCGTCCGGCGGCGGTGGCGCCGAGGTGTTCCTCGCGTTCGACGAACCCCCGGCACTTATCGAGTACTCCTCGCCTGAGTACCCGCCGCTGGCGCGCGAGGCCGGGATTGAGGGCACCGTGGCGGTGCGCGTGCTGGTGTCGGAAGAGGGCAAGGTGCTCGACGCGACCGTGCTTCAGTCCGATGTGACACCCGCGATGGACGCCGCGGCGGTGCAGGCGGCGCTCAAGTGCAAATTCCGCCCGGCCAAGCAGCGGACGGTGCCGGTCAAGGCGCACGTCATGATTCCGTTCCAGTTCAAGCTGCGCTAGCCATACGGCGATATTTTGGAGAGCACCCGTGGCCGCCGGCGGCCGCGGGTGTTTTGCATTCGGCCTGGAGCGTAAGCCGCTCATTTTCAATTGTCTGCCCGGGCGTGGATCCGTTCAGGCTTTCTCTCCCCGCCGGGCCCGGATCCGGGTATAATGCCGGAACATTCGAGCCCGCCGTTCGTAGTACCCCCCATACTCGCTGCGACGGGCGGGATATCGTATTGTCTATGTCTTTCCATGCCAGACCGGAAGGTGACCAGATGAACGTTCGCCGGGCGATGGCTGCCCTGACACTGATCGTATGCGCGCTGGCGACGAGCGCGCGCGCCGAGGTATACGACCTCGAGCGCTCCATCGACCTCGCACTCAAGACGTCGACCAACGTGGGCATTTCGACCGAGCAACTGCAGACGGCCCGGAGTGGAGTCGTCCGGAGCTACGCGGAGTTCATGCCCAACCTGTCGATGAGTGCGTGGGCGGGACACAGCTTCGCCGGTCCGTCGACCGGCGTATTCGTCGACGCCCAGGGGCGCCCGGTGCAGCCCTCCGGCTTCGACTACGAGGCGTACACGTTCGGCCTGCAGAGCCAGATGCGGCTGTTTGACTGGGGCGCCAACCTGAACGGTCTTTCGCAGTCCAAGCGCAACGCCGATGCGGCCGCTCACAACCTCGAATACACCCGCGACGTCATTCGGGCCATCGTGATCCGGGAGTACTATGATCTCGTGCGTCAACGCCGCCTGCTCGAAGTGCAGGAGGCGGACCTCGAGGCCAAGACCCGCAACCTCGAGCAGGTGGAGGCGTTCTACAAGATCGGTTCGCGCACCAAGGCCGATTTCCTGCAGGCACGCGTCGACAAGGCCAACAGCCAGCTCAATTTGCTGAACGTGAAGAACGCGGAGGCAATCGCGGCCGCACGCCTCAAGTCGCGGCTCAATATCCCGCAGGAGCAGCCCATCGAGGTGGACAAGTCCATCGAGTTCACCCCCGGCACTTACGACGCGACGACCGAGATCGACCACATGTTCCAGAACCGTTCCGACCTGCTGGCGGGGCGGCAGCAGATCGAGGCGGCGAGCGCGGGGGTGTCGGTGGCCAAGAAGGGCCGCTATCCGACCCTCGATGCGTCCTTCAGCTACAGCTGGAACGATCGTGCGTTTCCGACCGACGGTGCCGTCTTCAAGCGCGACTACGTGTGGTCGGTGGGCGTGTTCTTTGGCTGGAATATTTTCGATCGGTTCCAGAGCCGCGCCGCCATCCAGCAGGCCAAGGCCGAGTACCGCATCGCGGAATACAACCTGCAGCAGGCCAAGATCGACGCTGTTCTGGACGTGAAGCAGATCATGCTGAACCTCGACCAGGCGCGCGAGCGTCTCGACCTCGCCGAGGAGACCGTGGCGGCCGCCGAGGAAAACAACCGCCTCGCGCAGGAGCGCTATCGCGTCGGAGCCGGTACGATACTTGAAACCATCGAGGCCAGCGCGTCACTGACGCAGGCGCAGGCGTCGCTCATCGATGCGCGCGTGGACTACCTGATCAATCGGGCCGACCTGCAGCGTGCGACCGGCCGCCAGATCACGACCACCAATTAGACTCCCCGCAGAGTATTTGCCGGCGGGCGGCGCGCTTTGCAGCGTGTCGCCCGTCCGTGTTATGCTGTCGGCATGCTGATCCACATGCGTGGCATCACGCGGCAATACCAGATGGGCAGCCATGTGGTCAACGCTCTCGACAACGTCGATCTGGACCTCGCGCGCAACGAATACGTTGCGCTTATGGGGCCGTCCGGTTCCGGCAAGACCACCTTCATGAACATCATCGGCTGCCTCGACACCCCTACGTCGGGGACGTATGTCCTCAACGGTGAGGACGTCACGCAGCTGGATGACGACGACCTCGCGTTCATCCGCAATCGCGAGATCGGGTTCGTCTTTCAAACTTTCAACCTGTTGCCGCGCGCCACCGCGCTTCAGAACGTCGAGTTGCCGCTGATCTACGCCGGACTCCCCGCCGCGGACCGCCGCGAACGGGTCTGGGAGTCCCTGCGCATGGTGGGCCTCGAGGACCGCGCCGGCCACCGCCCCAACGAACTTTCGGGCGGCCAGCGCCAGCGGGTGGCCATCGCGCGCGCGCTGGTGAACCGGCCGTCGATCATTCTGGCCGACGAGCCCACCGGAAATCTGGATACGAAATCGGGGGAGGAAATCATGAAGATTTTCGAGACGCTGCACGCCAATGGGCACACGCTTATCGTCGTGACGCACGACGACTCCATAGCAGCCCACTCCCTCCGCGAGATCCGTCTGCGCGATGGCCGCGTGGAGACCGATCGCGCGCGCGCGGGCGCGCGGGGGAATTCATGAGCGGCCGCCGAAAGCTGCTGATTGCGGTGGGCGGTGCCGTGGTGCTGGCGGTGCTGGCGGGGGTCAACCTGCGCTCGCGCCGCGCCAGCGTCGAGGTGCAGGTGGCGGAGGTCGCGCGCCGCGACATCTCCAGGATCATCACCGCCTCGGGTGAGATCCAGCCCCGCAAGCGCGTGAACGTGAGTGCGTCCGCGATCGGCAAGGTGACCCGGCTCGCGGTCAAGGAGGGCGACCGCGTGCAAAAGGGCGATTTTCTGCTCGAGATCGACGCCGAGCCGTACGAATCCGCGGTGGAGCAGCTGCGGGCCGCGGTGCGCGGTGCGCGGGCCGCGGTCGACATGGAGAAGGCATCTCTGGTGAAGGCCGAGGACGACTTCGAACGCGCGCGTCAGCTGCATGAACAGGGCTTCATGTCCGACGGTGAGTTCAAGACGGCGACCGCGGGCCTGGACGTCGCGCGTGCGCGGGCGCGCAACGTGGAGGAGTCGCTGGCGCAGAGCGAGGCCAGTCTGAAGAAAGCCGAGCACGAGTTGAAGAACGTGCACATCACGGCCGAGATGTCCGGCGTGATTACCGCGCTCAATGTCGAGGCGGGGGAGAGCGCGATCATGGGCACCATCAACAACCCCGGAACCGTGTTGTTGACGATCGCGGACCTGTCGGAGATCGAGGCGGAGGTACGCGTCGACGAGACCGAGGTGGTGCTGGTGCGGATCGGGCAGGAGGCGGTGGTGCGGCTGGATGCGCACCCGGACACCACCTACCGCGGCGTGGTGACCGAGGTCGGCAACAGTGCGATTCGTGCCCAGGTGGGTCTGGGGCAGGAGTCGGTGGACTTCAAGGTGGTCGTCGCGATCCACGACTCCATCCCCGATGTCCGGCCCGGGCTGTCGGCGTCGGTGGACATTACCGTTGCGCACGTCGACGACGCGCTCGCGATCCCGATCCAGTGCCTGACCGTACGCGACGAGCAGCGCCTCGAGCGCGAGCGCACCCGCGGCAAGCGTGGGAGCAAGCCCGAAACGCCACCCGACAGTTCCGGCGCCGGAGAGCCGGAGAAGAAGCGCGACATCGAAGGTGTGCTGGTGGTCGAGAACGGCGTCGCGCATTTCCGCGAGGTCAAGGTGGGCATCGCCGGCCAGAGCCACTTCGTGGTCGACCACGGGCTCGGGGAGGGCGAAAAGGTCGTTTCGGGTCCCTTCAAGACCATCGGCGACCTGGCCGACGGCGCACGCGTGAAGATCAAGAAAGAACGCGCGCGGAGGTGATTTCGGATGCGGGCGTCGCTGCGCGTTGCGTTCGAAGCGGTCCGGATTGCGTATGGCGCCCTCCGGGGGAACAAGCTGCGCACGATGCTGACCCTGCTGGGCAACATCGTCGGCATCATGTCCGTGATCGCCGTGGTTTCGCTGCTCGGCGGCATCGACCAGTACATGCGCCAGGAGGTTGCCTCCGAAGGGAGCAACCGGTTCCGCATCGAACGCGTCAATTTTTTTGACGCGATTACGGACTTCGAAGATTTCATCGACAAACTGATCTCCAATCCACCGCTCACGCGCGACGACGTCGCGGCGCTGCGGGAGACACTCGAGCTCTCGGACCGGGTGAGCGCGGTGGTGTCGACACAGACGGTCATCGCGGCGCAGGGCAAGTCGGTCGACATGCGCGTGGAGGGCCGCGACGGCGTCTACCCGTTCATCGAGTCCATTCCGCTGGCGTCCGGGCGCCACTTCACCGAACTCGAGGACCGCGAGAATTCGCAGGTGGCGGTCATCGGCTGGGACGTGTACGAGAACCTGCTTGCGCCCCGTGACGCGCTCGGCCAGACCATCCGTATCGGCAGCCGTCACTTTCGTGTGATCGGTGTTGGCGCACGGCGCGGCTCGGTGCTCGGCGAGAGCCGTGACCGCTACGCGATCATCCCGGTGGGCGCCTACCGCAAACTGTTCGGGCCCGGGCAGTCCCTCGACATTCTGGTCGCGGCGCGCGACATCCGCAGCATGGACGACGCTATCGAAGAGGCCACCGTGGCGATGCGCATCCGGCACAACCTTCACCCGCGCGACGAAAACGATTTCACGGTGCGAACCAGTGCGCAGCTGATCGAGTTGTGGAAGAACATCAGCCGCGGCGTCATGCTGGCCCTGGTCGCGCTGGTGGGGATCTCGATGCTGGTGGGGGGAATCGTGTTGATGAACACGATGGTCGTGTCCGTGGCCGAGCGCACGCGGGAAATCGGGATTCGCAAGGCCGTGGGAGCCAATCGAACCGCGATCGTGTGGCAGTTTCTGGTGGAGTCGGCCACGTTGTCGGTGATTGGTGGGGTGATCGGCATGCTGCTCGGTTTCCTGATCGCGGCCTCGGTGTCCGCGTTGTCGGTGCTGCCCTACGTGGTGAATGCCGCCATCGTGGTGCTGGCGCTGGTGGGTACGGTGCTGCTGGGACTTGCCTTTGGAACCTATCCGGCCGTCAAGGCGGCGCGGCTCGATCCGGTGGACGCGCTGCGCGCGGAGTGATCGATGGAGAAGCAGCGTTCCCGAAACTCGCTGTGGCGCGAAAACCTCGCGCAGGCACTGGATGTCGTTCGGACGCACCGGCTCCGCTCCGGACTGCTGATTCTGGGCGTCACCATCGGTATCGCGACGGTGCTGATGATGGTGACGGTGCTGAACGGACTCACGAGCAAGATCTACCGCGACATGGCGTCGGCCAACCGGCCCTACATCTACGCGCAGAAGTTCGACGTGCTGGTGGGCGGCGAAGACGCCCAGCGCATGTCGCGCCGCCCGGATTTGACGCGCGAGGATGCCGACGCGTTGCTCCCGTTGTGCCCCGCGGTGGAACGCGTGAGCTTTTTTGCGGAATCGCAGGGGAACTACGTGGTCCGCTACGGCGCGGAGAAAACCCCGCCGACGACGATCCTCGGCGCGGCGGAGTCGCTGCCCGACATCTTCTCACTGGCCATCGACCGCGGCCGCTTCTTCGTCGAGCCCGAGGTTCGGTACAAGGAGCGCGTTGTCGTGCTGGGTTCGGGGCCGGCCGCGGATTTGTTCAAGGAAACGGATCCGATTGGAAAGTTTGTGCTGATCAATGGCGAGAAGTACAAGGTGGTGGGAACGATGCAGTCACGCAAACATATCTTCGGGTCGTGGTCCGACAACTTCGTGACGGTTCCGCACACCACCTACGGCAAGGATCTCCAGCGCGAAGGGGACTGGCTGACCATAGGTGCCACGGTGCGCGACGGCGTTCCGCTGCCGGTGGCGGTGGACGAGGTGACGCGCGCGCTGCGCGTTCGGCGCGGTTTGCGCCCCGGGGACGAAAACAACTTCGATGTGCAGACCAGCGAGTCATTCGTCGACCTCATCAAGAAGGTGACGGTTCCCATCGGCATCGTGCTGACGATCATCGCCTCCATCGGCCTCCTGGTGGGTGGTATTGGCGTGATGAACATCATGCTCATCTCGGTGACGGAGCGTACGCGTGAGATTGGCGTGCGCCGGGCAATTGGCGCGGGACGTGGAGACATCATGTTCCAGTTCCTGGTGGAGGCGGGGACGTTGACCGGGATCGGCGGGTTCGCCGGCGTGGTGGTCGGGACGGGACTCGCCTGGCTGGTGGCGCACCTGATCCATTTCCCGTTCATGTTCTCACCCGGCTGGACGGTGGTCGCGCTGGTGTTCTCGATCGTGGTGGGCATCGGGTTCGGTCTCTATCCGGCGCGCCGGGCGGGGGACATGGACCCGGTGAACGCGCTCCGCTACGAATAGGTTCTTCCTTGCCGGTATTCCCGGCGTAGCCTAACTTCAACGCATCCGCCCCACGGATGCAGATCCATGAACCGTTACACGCTTTCAGCACCCTCCCTGGCGGCCCTGGTCCTCGCGGGCGCGGCCATGCTGCACGGCGCTCCGGCGCGCGCGCAGGGGTTTGGCCTGTTTGCCAACGCCTACCTTGATTCGTCGCGCACGGCCACCACGCGTGTTACGGCCGAGGTGCCCTTCCGCAGCCTCGTGTTCTTCAAGAAGGAAGGCTACTACGACACGCGCTATCAGGTGTTTGTTTCGATCCGTGAGGATCACAAGGACGCGCCCCGTCCGATGACGTATGTTCTGCACGGGCTGGCCACGGTGAAGACCTACGAAGAAACGCGGCGGCGCGATCAGAAGTCGCGTACGTGGCGGGAGTTCAAGCTGCCTCCGGGCGATTACGTGATCGACGCGACCATGACGATCAACGACACCCAGATCGCCATGCACCGTTCGGTCTCGTTGCGCGTCCCCGACTTTCTCGCGTCGGGGATGGGATTCGGCACGCCGGTCGTGCTCTCGGTTCCCCCGACGTACAAGGCCGGGTTTCGCCTCTGGTCGCAGGCGGGTGTGCTGCGTGACAGCCCGGCGCTGCCGGTGGACGCCGCGATCGCCGGGCTCGACCGGCAGCCGGCGGTGCGCTTCTCGATCTTCGTCGACAGCGAACTCGCGCAGCCCGAGCCGTGCGATATCTTCTTTGAGGTCAAGGACGGTGGCGACGAGCAGATTCTCTACGGCAAGCGCCAGGTGCTGCTGAGCGGCACCGATGACGAGTACGTGCTGGCATTCAACGTCGACGACTGGGCGCCCGGTCTCTACCAGGTAAACCTGCGCGCGCAGATGCACGACCCCGACCGCGACGCGACCGCTGCGGTGAGTGTTCGTGTGGACGTGACGCGCACCATGCTCGGCGCCAATTTTGAAGACACCCTGGAGATCCTGGGATTGATTGCGAGCAATGAAGAACTGAAGCCGCTGCGGCAGGCGGCGGAATCGGAACGCGCCGTTGCGTGGGCCAACTTCTGGGCCGCGCGCGACCCGGACCCATCGACCGACGAGAACGAGGCGCTGACGCAGTATCTCGCGCGGTTGCAGTACGTCACGCGGGAGTTTTCGCAATTCGGTCCCGGCTGGCGGTCCGACCGCGGACGGGTCTATATCCGCTACGGCCCGCCCGAACAGATCGATACCGCGATGGATCAGCGTTCGCAGGGCGAGTACGAGATCTGGCGTTACTACACCGCCGGCCGCTCGTTCGTCTTCTATGACATGTTCGGCGTCGGCGACTACAAGATGGTCGAGGGCGACCTGTGATCCTGGCGCGCCGCGCTATCGCGGGCGGCCTGATTGCGCTTGCGCTGGCCGGATGCGCGCGCGAACCGGGGACATCGTCGACGCTGGAACTCGCGCTGGAAACCGCTCCCAACCGGCTCGACCCCGCGTTCGTGGTCGACGTTGCCGAGGGCGAGATCTGCGCGCTCGCCTACGATGGCCTGGTTGGCTTTGCGTCCGACGGGTCGCTGGCTCCCGGGGTTGCCCGCGACTGGACGCTCGAAGACGGCCGCCGCTACGTGTTCCACATCGACCGCCGCGCGCGCTTCTCCAATGGCCGGCCGGTGGCAGCCTCCGACGTGATTGCAAGCTTCGAACGCGTGCTCGCGCCCGCTACCGGTTCGCCGCGCGCGTGGGTGCTCGAGCGGATCCGCGGCAGTGCCGCATTCGCCGCCGGCGACGCCAGCGGGGTGGCCGGCCTGTCCGCACCCGATGACTCGACGCTCGTGATCGAACTCGATGAGCCGTTTGCTCCCTTTCTTTCGATGCTGGGACTTCCCGCCGCGCGCATCGTCGACACGCGCGCGCCGCTCGACGCCAACGATCTCCCGGCCGGTGCGGGACCGTGGGTGATATCGGAGTGGGCTCGCGGCGACCGCATCTCGCTGGTGCCGAACCCGTACCACGCGCGCCGCGCGCGCGGTATCGACGGGGTGAGCTACCGCATCATCCCCGAGGCCTTCACCCGCGTCGCGGAATTCGAATCCGGATCGATCGATGTGCTCGAGATTCCCGACGCCGAAGTCGGCCGGTTTCGCGACGATCCGCGCACCGCGTCGCGCGTAATGCGGCGGCCGGAATTGCGTGTGTTCTACGTGGGACTCAACAATCAGCGCTTCACCGACGCGCGCGTACGGCGCGCGCTGAATCTCGCCGTCAACGTCGACCAGATCATCCGCGTGCTGGCAGGCGGGGACGCGATTGCGGCCCACGGGTCGATTCCGCCCGGACTCGCCGGCTACCGCGAACGCCCGGGTGCCGGCTACGACCGGGACGAGGCGCGCCGGCTGCTGGCGGAGGCCGGCTACCCCGACGGGTTGTCGATCGAGATCTGGCAGCGTGAGAGCACCGAGGGCAACCGGATTGCCGAGGCGATCCAGGGCTACTGGGAAGAGGCCGGCGTGCACGCGACCCTCGTCCGGCGCGAGTGGTCCGCGTTCAAGCAGGCGGTCAGTGCGGGCAAGGTGGATGCATTTCTGCTCGACTGGTTTGGCGACTATCCGGATGCGGAAAACTTTCTGTTTCCGCTCTTCCACTCCAGCAACCAGGGCGGCGGCGGCAATCGGGCATTTTTCTCCGACCCCGAGGTCGATCGCCGCATCGAGGCCGCGAGCCGCATCCCGGACGCGGACGAACGCGCGCATGCGTACGCGGAGGCCGACAGCCTGATCTACTCCCACTTCCCGTGGGTCTACCTCTACTTCCCGACCACGCTCCACATCGCGTCGGAGCGTATCCGCGGATACCGGCTGCCCGCGATCTACCTCGGCAACGACTTCAGTTCCGTCGTCAAACAGCCCTGACCCTGCCATCCGCGGTTGCTGATCGCGCGCGGCGTGGCATATGCTGCCCGCATGCTCGCGTACACGGTCCGGCGACTGCTGCTCTTCATTCCCCTCATGCTGGGTGTGGCGACGATCACATTCCTGCTCCTGCACGTGCTGCCCGGCGACCCGGTGTTGAGCATGGTGGGGGAGCGCTACGACGCGGAAACCATCGCGCGGCTGCGCACCGAGATGCGGCTGGACGCGCCGCTCTACGAGCGCTACGCGGACTACCTGCGCGATCTGGCGCGGCTCGACCTCGGGCGTTCCTACGTGACCGGTAAGCCCGTCTGGGACTCGATCCGCGAACGGTTTCCGCAGACGCTGCGGCTCGCGCTGGCCGCGATGGCGATCGCGGTGCTGGCGGGTGTGACGATCGGCGTCCTGGCCGCGTGGAAACGCGGGTCGCCGTTCGACTACCTGCTCGTGGGCGGGTCGGTGGTCGGTGTGTCGATGCCGGTGTTTTGGCTGGGGGTACTGCTCATCTACGCCTTTTCGATGCGCCTCGGCGTGCTTCCGGCGTCCGGCTACGGGGGCGGCCGTATCGCCTACCTGTTGTTGCCGGCCGTCACGCTGGCCGCCGCGTCCACCGCCTATGTGGCGCGCATCACACGTTCCAGCGTGCTCGACGAGATCAACGAGACCTACGTCAAGGTGGCGCGCGCGAAGGGCGCGGGGGAGCCTCGCATCCTTGTCCGTCATGCGTTGCGCAACGCGCTGTTGCCGATCATCACCGTGGTTGGGGTCGACTTCGGCAGCTATCTGAGCGGCGCGGTGCTCACCGAGTCGATCTTCGCCTGGCCGGGCCTCGGCCGCTTCACGCTCGACGCCATCCTCAAGCGTGACCTGCCGGCGATCCAGGGCGCGGTGCTGTTCATGGCGATCCTGTTCATGCTCGTCAACCTTGCCGTCGATCTGCTGTACGCGCGGGTCGACCCGCGCGTGAAACTGGGGAGGTCGTCATGAGTGCCCCGGCGGCGTCAGCCCGTGTACCGTCGCGGCCGCTGGCCGTTCCCGCGGCGCTGGACTTCATCCGGCGCCTGCAGGCGCACCGCGCCGGCATCGTCGGCGTGGTGCTCGTACTGGTGGTGGTCATGGGCGGCATTTTCGCGCCATGGATCACGCCCTACCACCCCACCCAGATCTCGATGGACGATGCCCTCCTTCCACCAGGCCCGTCGCACCCGTTCGGCACCGACGCGTTCGGGCGCGACGTGCTGTGCCGTGTGCTGTACGGGGCCCGCTTTTCGTTGCAGGTTGGCGTGGTGTCGCGCCTCCTGGCGTTGTTCATCGGCACGTTCCTGGGGCTGATCGCGGGCTACTTTGGCGGCAAGACCGACCAGGCGGTGATGCGCCTGGCGGACGTCACGCTGGCGTATCCCGGGCTGTTGTTACTGATTGCGGTCATGGCGGCGGTCGGGCCCAGCAGGACCGCGCTGTTCGTTTCGCTCGGGATCATCGGGTGGGCCGGGGTGGCACGGCTTGTGCGCGCGCAGGTACTTTCGCTGAAGGAGCGCGAATTCGTGACGGCGATCCGGTCGCTGGGTGCGACGCACGCGGCCATCATCGCCCGGCACCTGCTGCCGAACGTCGTGACCCCGGTCCTGGTCATATTCTCGATGGGGCTTGGCGCCTCGATCATGGCCGAATCGTCGATGAGCTTCCTGGGACTCGGCGCCCAGCCGCCCCAGCCCAGCTGGGGCTCGATGATCAGCAGCGGGCTGGATTATCTCCGGGTGGCCCCGTGGCTGTCGCTGGCGCCCGGGCTGGTGATCACCGCGACCGTGCTTGGATTCAACCTTTTGGGCGACGCGCTGCGGGACATGTACGACCCGCGGCTCGGCCGCCCGCGACGCTAGAGGAAAAACTTGCTGCAACGCCTGAACGACGCCATCGCCGCGGTCCTCACCGGCCGGGGCCTCGATCACCGGACGGTCTACGCGCGCGCCGCGGTGTTGCCGCCCGACGGATCAACCATTGAATTCGAGTGCAGCGACGCCGGCGTGCGCGACGCCGTGCTCGATCGCCTGTCGACGTCCGGGGAGCGCGTGCCGGGGCTGCGCACAACCCTGCTGCCGTCGCCCGGGACCGTCCCGCTGCTGGTCACGATCAGCAGCGTTGCCGATATTCGCCGGCAGCCAGCCCATGCGTCGGAGCTGGTCACCCAGTCCATTTATGGCGACGTCCTGGTGCCGCTCAAGGCGGATGGCGACTGGTTTCTCGTTCGTCTGGACGACGGCTATCTCGGCTGGATCCGCAGCTGGCACGCGGCTGCTACCACGCCGGATCGCCACGATGCGTTTCTGCAGGTGGCCAGGTGGCGCGTCGGCACAAACCACGCCGCAGTGCTCTCGGCGCCCGAGCCGCGCGCACTTCCGGTGACCGATCTGGTCGTCGGCAGCCTCCTGGCGGGCGATCCCGCGGGCCGGCGTGGGTGGTGGGAGGTCCGGCTGGCGGACGGCAAGCGCGGGTTCATCCGCAGTGGTCAGATCGAGAAGCGGCCCTCGCCGGGCCGTCCGGTCCGCCGCGACCGGCTCGTGGCGACGGGGTTGCGATTCCTCGGAATACCCTATCTGTGGGGTGGGAACACTCCCAGGGGGTTCGACTGCTCCGGGCTGATCCAGCGCATTTTCCGTCTGAACGGACTCCTGCTGCCGCGCGATTCCGACCAGCAGGCCCTTTTCGGCCAGGACAAGACCGGGCAGGGGCTCGGGGAATTGAACCCTGGGGATCTGGTTTTCTTCGCGGCCGAGGCCCAACGGGTGACCCATGTGGCCATGGTGATTCCGGACCGGCGCATCGTGCACGCATATGGGCAAGTCATTGTTAATTCATTAGATCCAGCCCATCCGCTGTTCGCCCCCGACCTCGCTCGTATCTGGCGGTCGAGCCGGGACCCGCTGTCATCAGCGTGAGCTCTGGACGCCGGGTGGCCGCCACGTCTATGTGAATCCCTTCCCAAGGACCCTCAAAAAAAAGTTGACACGTTTCCGAGGCGGTACTTAACGTTCGCGGTCAAAGCTGGAAGCACTCCCCGTGGGGGTGTTTTCCCGGGAGCTTCCGCCCGACAGGCGGGTGCTGAGAAGATCCGCCAGGGGCGTGGGCCGTTAGCCGCGCGATTAAGGACTCGGGGTTCCGGACATCCGGTTCCCAGGGAACGTGACCTTCGACAAGGAGGTGATGGACTCGGGTTTTGATCGACGCGCCGAGAGGCGCACCGCCCCAACGGAGCACCCGTCAGGGCTTTGATGAAGCAGGGTTTTTGTAAGAACGGGAATGGGAGGCGCCGGCAGAGGCCGGCGGGTGTTCTCAAAAAAGCCATTCCCACCAGAGGAGGTCAAAATGTTGAAGAACTGGAGCAGGATTGCGCTTGCTTCGTTCCTGGTTCTCTCACTCGGTGCGTCGGCGTCTTTTGCGACGACGGCCCGCGTGCGGTCGCTGGCGAACGTTGGCGACTACATCAGTGATGATTCGGCTGTCAACCGCTGGTACAGCACGTTGACGTCGTTCGGCAACCAGGTGAACGCCGAGATGGGTACCTGGGATGGCAGCAGCCTCACGGATACCCGTGGTCTGGGCTGGAACCATGCCTGTGGCGAAGACGGCAAGTGGGGTACGTACCGGATCAGCCTGAACGAGGCGTCGGTCAACCACCCGGGTTTCTGGATCGGCAACCCGTTCTACTCGGTGCACGCACCG
>DASUGO010000081.1:0-5331 GCA_036273975.1 Candidatus Krumholzibacteriia bacterium | reverse complement strand
CGCGAAGCTGGGGCAGAACTTCCCCAACCCGTTCAACCCGGTGACGAAGATCGAATACTGGGTGGCGGGTGAAGGCGCGGGAGGCCGGAGCCCGGTGAGCGTGGTGGTCTATGACGTGCGCGGCGCGCGCGTGCGGACGCTTGTGAACGGGGTTCGTCCCGGGGGGCGGTACATTGCGGAGTGGGACGGCCGCAACGACCAGGGTTCCCCGGTGAGCTCGGGTGTCTACTTCTACCGCATGACGTCGACCCGTTTCTCGGAGACCCGCCGGATGGTGCTTCTCAAGTAGGGGGCGGCGCCGGCGAGCGGCTCTGGCCTTGACGAACGTGGTCACCTCGGCTATACTCATGTCCTCATCTGAATCAGGGCCACACCAACCGCGGGAGCGCAAGCGAAACGCGATCTGCTACCAACGACCGGTTTTTTCTCTCTCGTTTTTCTTGTTTTTTTGATCGGGCCGCGTCGACCGGCGCCCTGTCGGGCTTTCCGAGGCGATGGTGGTCTGGCCGGCACCAGGGTCGAGTGATCGCCGTTACGACGGCGGGCGGTCGTACCCGTTCACGGAGGGTAGCATTGATGATTTCGCGCCGACTCGACCGCGTTTCACTAGCGCTGGGCATTCTCTTCGCTTCTGCTGCCCCGGCCTTCGCGTCCGATGTGGCCTTCCGCATCCCCGTACCACCCGTCGCAGTCGTATCGTCGCCGGCTGGCGACCGCGTGACCGTCGCCGACCCCGCGTGGAGTGTCAGCAGCGACGCCGGCCGCGAGCAGCTCCCGCTGCGCGTCGTGCAGGTGCTGCTTCCGCCCGGCGAGACGTTTGCATCCATGGATGTGACTCCCGGTGAGTCGCGACTGCTGCGTGCGGACATTTCTCCGCTCGTCGCCGGTCCGGCTCTGACCACCGACGGCAACGCGGCCGCGCCCGCGGCGGCGATCGCTCCGGCCGACGGTGCGGAACGCGCGCGCTACCTCGGAACCAGCTGGCTGCACGGATACGCAATCGCGAGCATCGCCGTGTATCCGTTCGAGACCCGCGACGGCGGCCTGTACGCCGCCGATGACGTCGCGGTGGTCGTCCACACGCGTGCGGCCGGGGTGGTGCCGGTCCGGAGAGAGCGCCTGCGCGCGGGCATGGACGCCGGGACGCGTGCGCAGTTGAGTTCGCTGGTCGTGAATCCGGACGCCATTGCCGCCTACCCGCAGGCGGGCACGATCGTCCCGGAGCCGGCCGGCGGTTTCCAGCCGTCCATCTTCCCGTCGCTCGAGGGAAGCGCCGTCGATTATGTGATCATCACCAACGACGCGATGGCGGCGACGTTCCAGACGCTGGCCGACTGGAAGACCGAAAAAGGTGTTCCGACCGTGGTGCGCACCACCGAGTGGATCGCGGCCAATTATTTGAATGGCTCGGACGAGGCGGAGACGATCCGGAATTTTGTAATCGCCGCGTACACGAAGTGGGGAATTCGCTACGTGCTGCTCGGGGGCGACACCGAGGAAGTCCCGGTCCGCATGGCCTACTCGGCCTTCTATGACGGTGGCCGCATGCTGCCGGTGGACATGTATTACGGCTGTCTGGATGGCGACTGGAACGCCGATCACGACGCGGTCTTTGGTGAGTATGGACAGGACGACGCCGACCTGATGGCGGAGGTGTACACCGGGCGTCTCCCCGCGCAGAACAGCGCCGAAGCTGCGGCGATGATCAACAAGGTGAAGGAATACGAAAAGCCGTCGCAGCCGTCCTACGGCAACAAGATCCTGCTGCTGGGGGAAGTGCTGTTTCCGTCCAACTATCACCCCGGGGATCCCGTCTCGCTCAACGGCGCGGATCTGGCCGAGTTCATGCGGGCGTCCTACATGACCGATCCGTCGCTGTCGATCACGCGCATGTACGAGACCAGCAGCCTGTTTCCGGGGTCGTTGCCCGAGACGCGGCTCACGGTCATCGATTCGCTGAACGCGGGTTACGACCACGTCGTGCATGTCGGTCACGGGTTCCGGTTCAACATGTCGGTCGGCGACGCGAGCATCCAGAACGCGGACGCCGACGCCCTCACCAACGCGACGCGGCTTGCGAACTTCAACCTGCTCAACTGCACGGCGTGCGCCTACACGTATGAGTGCCTCGGCGAGCATCTGCTGCGCAATCCCAACGGTGGTGCGGTGTCCGTCGTCGGTTCCAACGAGAGTGCGTTCCCGACCACCGCCACCACGTACGTGGGGGGCTACTACAACCTGATCTTGTTGCAGGATGTCGTCCATCTCGGCGAGGCGTTCGCGCGCTCGCGCGAGCCCCGCACGTCGTTCGCGGAGGCCAGCGACGGCGTGGACCGCTGGACGCATTTCGTCTACACGCTCCTCGGCGACCCGGAGATGCCGTTGTGGACCAAATCGGTCTCGACGCTGGCGGTGAGCCACCCGGCCAGCG
Source organism: Candidatus Krumholzibacteriia bacterium (assembly GCA_036273975.1). Classification (GTDB taxonomy): domain Bacteria; phylum Krumholzibacteriota; class Krumholzibacteriia; order WVZY01; family JAKEHA01; genus JAKEHA01. Next base: position 2,900 of record DASUGO010000081.1, on the reverse strand, counting down.
TCAACAAGGGGACCAACCTGATCACGGTGACGGTGCTGGATGGCGGTAATCCGGTCGATTCCGCGTTCGTGTGTCTGTCCAAGGATGGCGACGACTACGAGGCGGGGAACACCAACGGGAGCGGACAGGTTACGTTCTCCTTCCGCGCGGAGAGCGCCGGGTCGATCAAGGTGGTCGTGACCGGGCGCAACCACAAGCGCTATGACGGTACCGTCACGGTGGGCGGCACGGGCGCATACGTGGCGCTGGACGGGATGACGGTCGACGACGACAGCCTCAGCGGCACCAGTGGCAACGGTAACGGCATCATCGAGAGCGGCGAGACCGTCGACCTGGCCCTGGGCCTCAAGAACACCGGCACGGCGGCTTCCGGCAACGTGACGGTGAAGCTGCGCAGTGGTGACTTCGGTGTCACCATTGTCGACAGCACCGCGAGCGCCGGCGTGATCAACAGCGGCCAGACGCTGACGGCAACCGGCGGTGTGCGCGTTACGTTTGGCAGCGGGCTGAACGACGGTCACCCGGTGAGTTTTATCCTCGTCATCTTGAATAACGGGACCGAAACCTGGCGGGACACCTTCAAGAAGGAGTCCCACCGCGCAAAGCTCTCGCTGGTGAAACTGCGCGTGGACGACACGGTCACCGGCAACGGCAACGGTGTCGTGGATGCGGGCGAACAGTTCAAACTGTATTACAAGGTGAAGAACTTTGGAAGCGGTGCCTACCCCGGCGGTTCGATGAGTGTTGCGGATATCGACGCCGGCTTCACCGTCATCTCCGGGGCCGACACCTACGGCGGCATCGCGCCGCTGGCGTCGGCGGAGAACACTGCCGGGCTGGTGCTGGTGGAACCGTCGGTGGCCGTCGCGCACCGCCTGCGCATCCAGCTTACCGACCTGTACGGGCGGGTGTACGCGGATACCGTCGAACTGCGCGCGCCGGTGCCTCCGACGGCGCTGGTGATCGACCCCGGGCTCGGACCCGACCGCCTGCAGGTGACCTGGACCGCGAGCGCGAGCACGGATGTGTCCCGCTACAACCTCTACCGGTCGTTGAACTCGGGTGGCCCGTTCACGCTGAGCAACGTCGACCCGGTGCCCCACACGCTGTTTGTCGACCTCGGACTCGCGCCGACGACCAAGTACTACTACAAGGCGAGTTGTATCGACTCGTCCGGCAACGAGAGCGCGCTCAGCTCGGTGTACTCCGGCAGTACCAACCCGGCGCAGGCCAGCGGCTGGCCGGTCACGATGGAGCTCGAAACGGCGTCGTCGCCCGCGGTGGGAGACCTCGATGGCGACGGCATCCCCGAGATCGTCGTGGGTGACAAGTACGTCTACGCGTGGCACGCCAGTGGCGACGAGGTCATCGACGGCGACGGGAGTCCCGCGACATGGGGCGTCCTGAGCACGCAGGGCCAGAGCTACGTGGGGCACGTGGCGCTCGCGCGGCTGGATACCAGTCCCGGGCTGGAGATCGTGGCCCCGTCGCGGGATACCAAGCAGGTCTTCGTGTTCCGCCACACCGGGGCTCCGCTGAGCGGCTGGCCGCGCAGCGTCGAGAACTTCATCCGCGCCGGGGCCGCGGTGGGAGACCTCGATGGCGACGGGGTGCTGGAGGTCGTGGCGATCGACGAGGCCGGCGTGCTCTACGCCTGGCACAACGGTGGCAGCGAGTTCATCGACGGGGACGCCAATCCGGTTACGCAGGGAGTATTCAAGCGTCTGACGGGGTGCACGTTCCAGTACTCGACGCCCGCCCTCGCCGACATCGACAACGACGGCAGGGATGAGATCATCGTCGGCACCCAGGGCAACGAGCTGCACGCATTCAACCACGACCTGAGCGAAGTGACGGGCTTCCCGGTGGTGCTTACCGACGACATTTCCGGCAGTCCCGCGGTGGGTGACGTGGACGGAAACGGCACACAGGAGATTGTCGTGTTCGTAAGGAACGGAACCATCCGTGCGATCCACCCCGACGGCACCAATCTGTGGACCCGTTTCGTCGCGACCAACAACTTCTTCGCGCCGTCGCCGGCGCTGGCCGATGTCGACAACGACGGGAAGCTGGAGACGTTCGTCCCGACGTTCAACGGCAAGCTCTACGCAATCACCTACACCGGTGCGGATCGTGCCGGCTTCCCGGTGACCTACTCGGCGACCACCTACACGGAATCGTCGCCGATCGTGGCCGACATCGATGGCGACGGACTCCTGGATGTCATGCTGGGCAGCGAGGAGAAGTTCATCTGGGGTTGGGACCGCAACGGCGTGCCGCTGGACGGCTTCCCGCTGAAGACCGACGACGCGATGCGCGGCGTTCCGCAGCTCGCCGATGTCGACCTGGACGGCGACATCGATCTGGTGGCCGCCGGCTGGGACAAGAACCTCTACGTGTGGGACTTCATGGGTGCCTTGGACTCCACGCGGGCGCCGTGGCCGCGCTTCCACGCCAACACCCACAACAACGGTCATTTCGGATACCTGGTCGCGACCCCGGTGGGCGGCGCGACGTTCTCGTACATCGCGCGGGGCACCGGCGTGGACCTGGTGTGGGCGGTTCCGCCGCAGGCGGGGGGATTGTTCACGGTGAGCCGCGCCGAGGTGACGGGCGGGACAGCGGGCCGCTACGAGGCGGTGGCGCGCGGGGTCGCGCTGGATCTGGACGGGCTGGTGCGGCTGACCGACCGGCGCGTCGAGATGGGCGCGAGCTATGTGTACCGTCTGGAGGGCGAGGGTGGTGTGGTGAGCGAGACGATGCCGGTGGTGATTCCGGTGACGCGCGCGAAGCTGGGGCAGAACTTCCCCAACCCGTTCAACCCGGTGACGAAGATCGAATACTGGGTGGCGGGTGAAGGCGCGGGAGGCCGGAGCCCGGTGAGCGTGGTGGTCTATGAC
>DASUGO010000080.1:0-5745 GCA_036273975.1 Candidatus Krumholzibacteriia bacterium | reverse complement strand
CGTCAGTGGATTGAGGAAGCAGGAGGGCGAGCGCGCCGCCCGCCAACAGAAGCATGCCGCGCACGGACGCGCGCAGCTCGCTTCGAGAAAGCCATCCGAAGATTCTCATGGCAAGAAACTCCCTGGTCGGCGGCTTCGTGCGGAGTATACCTGTCGCGGCCGCGGACGACCAACGGTATTCTTGCCGAATCAGCGCAGGATCACCACGCGTTGGTGGCGTACCAGTCGTGCGCGATGCGGACCTGTTCGGTCCAGAACATGAGACGGCGGGTGGGACTGGTGGACGAGAACGCGCCCATCTCGGCGACGAAGTTCCAGAACCCCTGGCCGGGCTCCTGCGTCCCCTTGGCGGTCACGAGCGCACTCGCGATGAACGATCCGCGCTGATAGCTGTCCAGCGACAACCGCCCGAGCAGGTCACCGAGAATGTTGCGGTCGAGATCCGTCCAATCTGGGACCCCGAGTTCAAACGGCACGCCCCCGCCCACGGACGGGATGCGCAGTTCGAGCCCACTCGTGAGCCTGGAGTAGTGAATCAACTCGCGCCGCTTCCCCACGCGCGCGACGCGCGCACCGATTTCCGCGAGTGCCGCCGGGTCGGCGGTCGAATACGGCCACTCCTTCGCGAGCAGCTTGGTGAGGTCGACGGTTGCCATTGGATGCGAGTGCCTGCTGCAGGATGACGCGCGACTACGGATTCAGACGGTGACAGGCATGGGTGGATTGTAGCCGCGCGTGCGCGCGCTGTCTACTTCAGCAGCACCATCTTCCTTGTGCTGCGCTGACCGTCCGCGTCCAGCACGCAGAAGTAGATGCCGCTCGACACCGGCTCACCGCGGCCGTCGCTGCCGTCCCAGACCGCCTCGTGCGGACCGCCCGCCTGCGTTGCATCCACCAACGTTCGCACCACCTTTCCAGCCAGGTCGAAGATGATGAGCCGGACCCGCGCCGAACCACCTGGGAGGCGGTATGGAATGGTGGTGGCCGGGTTGAACGGGTTGGGATGGTTCTGACCGAGGGCAAGTTCACCGGGTACATCCGGCACGCGCGAGGGCAACCCCTCCCATACAATAGTGAGGCGTGCCGCGCCAGAAAGATCATCGGCAAAGCCGTCCACGTAGATCACCTGCGTGCCGGGTGCGAGGAGAAAGTGCATTCGTGCAAGCTCGGAACCGGCGGAAATGCCATCCAGTGAGTAGCCTCCGGCCAGCCCGAAGCTGCTGAAACCGCTGCTCGCAAAGTCGGTGTAGCCGGGCGCCCCGCTACCCGCCACCACGTCCAGAAGCCGGGCGCCCGCGGAGAAGGCCACGCTAAAACCGCATGCGTGCAGCTGCGGGATGCCGTCGAACTTGAGGCTGATGGTGAGCGTATCCTCCACCTGCCATACGCCGGCGGTTGCAACCACAGGCGCGGCGCCTTCGCGGCGGGCGGGTGAACTCGTCACCGCGCAGAACGAGCAGGAGCCGTCTTCGACATTGCGGTGGATGCACAGCGCGTCACCCGGGGTGGTCTCTCCACTGCAATCAACGTCGGTAAAACCCATTCCGACCGGCGCACAGTCCTGCTGCACGAACGCCCGCAACGCGCACGCGGCATCCGCCAGCGACACCACACCATCCTGGTTGGCGTCCCCGGACAGACTGGCGGTAAAGCTCCAGATCGGACCCACCGCGAACGTCTCCCCGTCGTGCGCCAGCACGAACCAGCGGTACACGGTTGTCGCGTCCAGGGCGCCGGGCAGATAGACGGGAGCGGTGAGTCCGCTCGCCGCGAGCGGTAACGGGAATTCGGCACCAAAGTAGACATCGAACGAAACCGGCTTTCCTTCCGGATCGCTCGACACCCAGGCCAGGGTGGGACTGAGCGGCGCGAGCGCGCCGTCGTGCGGGAACGGCGCGGCCGGTGTGGTGGGTGGTTGATTGGGCCGCGTGGTGAAGTTCCACTCGGGCCCGCTGGTCTCCGCGCCCTTCGAGTCGCGGGCCAGGATTCGCCAGTAGTAGCGGGTGCCGGTCTGCAGCGTATCCGGTTGATACCAGTCGATGGTCCGACCGGCCGCCGCCTGCGGCGGCGGCTGGACGTCCCCAAAGAACACGTCGTAGCTGAGCGCGTCGCCATCGCCGTCCGAGGAGTGCCAGCTCAGCCCGGCGAGCACACTGACGTCGACGGCGCCGTTTGACGGGTACGGCTGCGACGGCGTGGTGGGCGGGTAGTTCTCCGGCCGCGTGGTGAAATTCCACTCCGGCCCCGTCTGTTCCACACCCCATACGTCCCGCGCGAGAATCCGCCAGTAGTACTTCGTCGCGTAGAGCAACGTGTCGGGCAGAAGTGACTTCGTCGCCACGTTGGTCGCGAGCAGCGCCGGCGGCGAAGCCGCGCCGAAGTAGACATCGTACTTCACGGGGTCGCCATCCGGGTCGACACATTGCCAGCCCAGCAACTGCACGAGCGGACGCCCGGTGGAATTGTTGGCTGGATTCGGGAGCGACGGTGCGCCGGGCGGCTGGCTCACCGGCGCGGTCGTGAACCTCCAGACCGGTCCCTCGCTCTCCGCGCCCAGTTCGTCGCGCGCGACCACCTTCCAGTAGTAGGCCGTCAAGTGCTCCAGCGTCCCCGGGAGCCAGGCCCTGGCCGCCACGTCCGGCGCCACCAGCGGCGGCGGCGATACCGCGCCGAAATAGATGTCATAGACAATCGCATGGCCGTCTTCATCGGAACAGAGCCACGCCAGTTGCTGGTTGATGGGACGGTTGCTGCTGTTGTTCGCCGGCGTGGGCGTGGCAGGCGTCTGCGGCGGCGAGTTCGCCTTGACCGTGAATGTCCACTCCGGTCCGGGTGTCTCGGCACCCAGTTCGTCACGCGCCACCACCTTCCAGTAGTACTGCTCGTCGAACTGGAGCGTATCGACTGGATAGCCCCTCGTGGGCCAGTCGGCCGCGACCTGTGGCGGCGGCGCACTGTCACCGAAGTAGACGTCGTAGGTGATGGCGTGCCCATCGGCATCCGCGGACGACCACTTCAGCGTTATCACCCGGGGTTGATTGGTGGCGCCATTCCATGGCGACGCACCCGCGGGCACGGTGGGTGGGAAATTGGCTGGCCGCGTCACGAACGACCACTCCGGTCCCGAGACCTCGGCGCCGTGCGTATCGCGGGCGACCACGCGCCAGTAGTACGTGGTGCTGAACGCGAGCGTGCCCGGGAAGTAGCCTTCCGTCGGGTCGTTGTCAACGACCAGCGGTGGCGGTGACGACGTGCCGAAATACACGTCGTAGCGCAGCGTGTCGCCGTCGATATCCGAGCAGCGCCACACCACGAGATCTCCGACCGGCTGGTCGACGGATCCGTCCGCGGGCGCGGGCCACCCCGGAACCGCCGGGGGTGTATTCACAGCACGCGTGGTGAACGTCCACACCGGCGAAGAAGATTCCAGGCCGTGCGTGTCGCGCGCGACCACGCGCCAGAAGTGCTGCGTAAAAGGAAGCAGCGGGCCGGCGGTGTACTCCGGCTGGGTCAACCCCGCCACGAGCAGCGGGGGGCTGGGAGTGCTTCCGAGATAGAGATCGAACTGCGAGATGTTGCCGTCAAAATCGGTCGCGCTCCAGGCCAGCGCCGGCGTCACCGCGGCCGCCGGCTCGCCATCCACCGGTTGCGGCGAATCTGGTGGCCAGGGCGGGCTGTTGCCGCTGCACGCGCAGGATGCGTCGGGATTGATGGTGCTCACCACACCCACGGCTGGCGTGGGAGCGTAACTGCAGTCCAGCACCTCGACCGGGCCGGTCACCGGGTATGCACAACATGCCGCTGTGGTGCCGAACCCGTAATACTGAATGGTCAGGATGTGGACCGGGCTGGTGGAGCACTGCGTCAGCGCCACCGAAACGCCAGTCTGCGACGAGCCACTCACCAGCGTCCCCGCAACCGTCGCGTCGCCCAGATAGGTGGCGCTGAAGCACGCTGGCTTCGGAGCCGCAAACTGCACGCCGCTCACACCGGTCAATCCGGGATGAACCACGATGTACGCGTTGATGAATCCGGGCGATGGGTCGGCGAGACTGCAGGTATTGCCCTGCACATCGCCATAGATGCCAATCGGGGTCTGCCCCGCCGCAGGTTCAGCCAGCAGGAACGCGAGACACGCCTCGGCTACAAGCAGCACGAGCGAGGCCAGCGCATACGGCGAACGACTCGATATCGTCATTGCAGAGCGCCATTCGACATGTGGGGCAACTCCTGTCCGGCCGGAAAGGAAGGAGTTTACACGCGCGTGGCGGAAAGGGCAACCGAACTTCCGGTGGCCGCGCGACTACGGATTGAGCCGGTTGATCGTGCGCGGGAATGGGATTGCCTCGCGCAGGTGCGAGAGGCCGCACAGGTACGACACCGCGCGTTCGACGCCCATCCCGAAACCAGAGTGCGGCACGGTGCCGTACTTGCGCAGGTCGAGATACCACTCGAAGGCCGCGCGCGGCAGGTTGTGCTCCTGGATGCGGCGTTCCAGCAGGTCGAGGTCCGGGGTGCGCTGCCCGCCACCGATCACCTCGCCGTACCCCTCGGGCGCCAGCATGTCCACCGACAGGCAGTACTCCGGCTCGGCCGCGTCCGGCTCCATGTAGAACGCCTTGATCGCGGTCGGGAAATGATGGACGAAGATCGGCGTGGTCTGCGCCTCGGTGAGGGCGGTCTCGTCGGGGGCCCCGAAGTCGCCGCCCACCTCGAAGTCCATGCCCTTCTCCAGCAGGAACTTCGCGGCATCCTTATAATGGATGCGCGGGAACGGCCGCGTCATCCCGGCTTCCAGCTTCGAGATGTCGCGTTCCAGCACGTCGCGGATCTGCGTACCGCACGCCTCCAGCACCCGTCCGGTTACGTAGCAGAAGAAGTCCTCGCACAGATCCATCAGCTCGGGCAGCTCCATGTACGCCACTTCGGGTTCCACCATCCAGAACTCGGTCAGGTGGCGGCGCGTCTTGGACTTCTCGGCGCGGAACGTGGGACCGAAGCAGTACACCTTGCCGAACGCCGCCGCGGTGGCCTCGTTGTACAACTGTCCGCTCTGCGACAGGTACGCCTTGTCGCCAAAGTAGTCAGTTTCGAACAGCGTGCTGGTGCCCTCGCATGCGTTGGGCGTGAAAATCGGCGTATCGAGGTTCACGAAGCCGTGGTCGTTCAGATAGTCGCGGATCGCCTTGATCGTGTGGTGTCGGACCAGCAGCACCACGTGCTGCTTCTTGCTGCGCAGCCACAGGTGGCGATGGTCGAGCAGGAACGACGAACTGTGCTCTTTCGGCGTGATCGGGAAACCCTCGGCACCCCCCACCAGATGGACGCTCTGCAGCGTGAGCTCCACGCCACCCGGCGCGCGCTTGTCCGCGCGTGGAATGCCCGTCACGATCACGCTCGATTCCTGCGTGAGGCGGCCGAGCAGTTCGAAGTCGGCCTCGCTCACGTCGGCGGCGCTCGCCACGCACTGCAGATAGCCGGTTCCGTCGCGCAGGATCAGGAAGCGAATCTTGCCGCCGGAGCGGGTGTTGTAAACCCAGCCACGCAGCTCCACCGGCTGGCCGGCGCAGGCGGGCAGGTCCTTGATGTAGACAATGGGAAGTTGTGCCATGGCACCGTTATACCACGCCGCAGCCCCGCCCGGCAACGGCACGCTTCTTGCCGTTTCGCGCTCGGATCGAAGCAGTCAGGCGGTAATCAGCCACCGTCGAGAGGCCGGTAACTCTTTATGAACCCACAGTCCCG
>DASUGO010000079.1:0-5690 GCA_036273975.1 Candidatus Krumholzibacteriia bacterium | reverse complement strand
GTGCTATTTGTGCCGCCGCTGGATATTGCGGTGCCCGACGATCCCTCGGTCGAGGTGTTCGTATATACAGAGCTGGGACGCTGTTACACCGCTCATGAGGTCGAGGAGGCGCAGCGTCGCCGGGCCGTGCGCCACGCGGTGGAGCCCACGCCGGTGGCGCCATCGGATTCGACATCGCTCGCCGTTCCTCTCGTCGAGTAGACGGCAGAAGAAATTCTATTCTGCCAGGTTACATTTGCGCGGATCGCGTTGGTCGTCGCGGTCCGGCAGTGTTACAATGCGCACAGATTCGACTTGTCTGCCAGCAGCCGTCCGCAACTCCGTGTGCCTGGGGAGAGCCGTGGTTGCTGGTTTTGTTTTCCGGGTGGAAGTCGGGTTGTGATGGTTTTCAGTAAGAGCAGTGTTCACATTAATGGAGGCATCCAAAATGCGCAGACTGACAATTTTGTTTCTAACGCTTGTTTTTGTTTCGTTGCCGATGCTGGCGCTGGCCCAGCCGGTGGATGGGACGTACACCTCCGCGTTTCGCGGGGGCAACGTGCTCAACGGTCACACGTCCGTGGCGCGCCAGGGCGTGAATTCCGGCAATCCGAAGATCTTCCACGGACAGTCGTGGGACGGTGTCGCGCTGGGAACGCAGTGGGAGATCAAGTGTGGCGTCCAGACGACGGATACCCCGCCGGACTACTCGCTGTACAACGCGCTCACGGGCAACGGCTTCATTACCTACAACCAGACCTTCAACGGCGGAACGTTTACGCTGTATGCCGATCCGAACGTCGGCTGGGGTTCGGGCAGTGGAACGCTGAACGTCACGCAGGCGACGTCGCAAGTCTTCTATCAGAACTTCATCCCCGTTTCGTCGAGCTTCACCGCATTCACGTCGGGGATGTTCGATGGTGGGCAGTGCAGACTCGACTTTGCATTCGGGAACGGCTTCGGCGTGGGTGAGACACCGTATCTGGTGAAGCCCGCGACGTATCCGGCGTTCCTGGCCGCCGACTGTTCGCTGGCGGACGGCGCGCACCAGTTTGGTGTGTGGGCCGATGCGAACGACATCATCGTGCAGATCGCCTGCCCGGTTCCGGTCGAGGAGTCGACCTGGGGCGCCGTCAAGGCTCTGTACCGCTAATAGCGAGCTTCGCTCGTGATGGGCGCCGGCCGCAAGCCGGCGCCCTTTTTTTTGAGGTTGGCGGCCACGTGGGGTGCGCCTATATTCCGGCAATGTCCGGGGAGGGCCACATGGTGCGGCCCGGCCACCGGCTCCGAACCCAATGGCCAAACAACTCCTCTTCAGTGTTGCCGGCGCGCGCGGCATCGTCGGCGAGACCATCGACACCGACATCGTTTCCCGGCTCACGCTCGCGTATTGTTCGATACTCCCGGACGGTCCGGTCGTGGTCGGCCGCGACACCCGCCCGAGTGGTGAGTCATTCGTCCATTCCGTCATCGGCGCGGTCACCGCGAGCGGCCGCGACGTGATTCATCTGGGGATTGCCACGACTCCGACCGTCGAGCTGATCACCGAGCGTACCGACGCGGTGGCGGGGATCATCGTCACCGCGAGTCACAACCCCATCCAGTGGAACGCGCTCAAGTTCCTGGACCACCGCGGCATCTTCATATCCAAAGACGTGAGCGAACGGCTGCTGGCCGCGTTCAACGGGCATTCGGCCGCGCTCGCCGACGGCGTGAGCACGGGGCAGGTCCACGAGTACCGCACCGCGGCCGCCGAACACATCGACGCAATCCTCGCGCTCGACGTGATTGACGTGGAGAAGATCCGCGCCCGGCGGTTCACCGTGGTGCTGGATTGTATCAACGGCGCCGGCAGTGTCATTGCGCCGGCGTTGCTCGAGCAACTCGGTGCGCGCGTCATCCAGTTGAACTGTTGTGACGACGGCAACTTTTATCGCGACCCGGAACCGCGGCCGGACAACCTCGCCGACCTCGCCGAGTGCGTGCGCAAGAGCGCCGCGGACGTGGGCTTTGCGACCGACCCCGACGCCGACCGCCTCGCGCTCGTGAGCGGCGGCGTCGACGGCGAACCGATCAGCGAGGAGTACACGCTGGCACTGGCCACCGACCAGGTGCTCTCGCGTCACAAGGGTGACGTGGTGGTGAACCTCTCGACCTCGGCGTGGATCGACCACGTGGCCGGCCTCCACGGCGTCCGGGTGTCGCGCACCCCGGTGGGTGAGGCGCACGTCGTGGCGCGGATGCTGGCTGACGGTGCGGTGGTGGGTGGCGAGGGAAACGGGGGCGTCATCTACCCGGCCCTTCACCCGGGACGTGACGCGATGCTCGGGATGGCATTGATATTGCAGCTTTTAGCGGATCGACGCGCGACGCTGCGCGAGCTCGTCGACGGGTACCCGCCGCTCTTGATTGCCAAAGACAAGGTGGCCCTCGCGGGGACCTTTGACCCGGCCCGGATTTCGGATGCGCTGCGGCTCGACAATCCTGTTACAATCGACACCCAAGATGGTGTCAAGGCGGCATTTGCGGATGGATGGATCCATCTGCGGGTGTCGAACACCGAGGGAATCGTCCGCGTGATCGCGGAGGCTCCGGACACCGGGAGGGTAGTGGCCCTCCAGAAGATCGCCCGCAAGGCGCTCGACGCCTCGTGGTGATTCTTCGCAATCGGACGTCCGGCAACGGAGGATTTGACCCATGTGCGGAATCATCGGCTATATCGGTGACAACCCGGCGATGCCGATTCTCATCGAAGGACTGAAGCGTCTCGAATACCGCGGCTACGACTCGGCCGGTGTCGCGATCATCGAGAACGGCGACCTGCTGGTCGAGAAGACCAAGGGCAAGATCACGCAGCTGGAAGGGCTCGTGAACGGGCGCAAGTGGGCGGCGACGGTTGGCATGGCGCACACGCGCTGGGCCACCCACGGCGAGCCCAACACCGAAAATGCGCACCCGCACACCGACTGCAGCGGCGACATCGCCGTGGTCCACAACGGGATCATCGAGAACTACACCGCCATCAAGCAGCGGCTGCTGAAGGAAGGTCACACCTTTACGACGCAGACCGACACCGAGGTCATCGCGCACCTCATCGAGAAGTTCTACACGCCGGGTGTTGTGCTGGAGGAAGCCGTTCGCAAGACCGTGCTCCAGCTGGAGGGCACCTACGGCCTCGTCATCGTCAGCAAGCGCGAGCCGGACAAGCTCGTCGGTGTGCGCAACGGGTCGCCGTTGATCATCGGCATCGCCAGCAAGGAGAACTTCCTCGCGTCCGACGTCTCGGCGATTCTCAAGCACACGCAGAAGGTCATCTATCTGGACGATCACGAACTGGTGACCGTCTACCGCGATCATTTCGTCACCCGGACGCTCGACAACGTCACGACCAACAAGGAAATCCACGAGGTCGACTGGGACCTCGAGATGATCGAAAAGGGCGGCTACGATCACTTCATGCTGAAGGAGATCAACGAGCAGCCCGAGACCATCACCAACGGCATGCGCGGGCGCCTGGTCTACGACGAGGGGATCGCCAAGCTGGGCGGACTCAACATGACCGACCAGGAGCTGCGCGAAGTGCGGCGCATCATGATCCTTGGTTGCGGTACCAGCTGGCACGCCGGGTTGATTGGCGAGTACATCATCGAGGAACACGCGCGCATCCCGGTGGAAGTGGAATATGCGTCCGAGTTCCGTTACCGGAACCCGATCATCGACCCCGGCACGCTGACGCTGGCCATCAGCCAGAGCGGCGAAACCATCGACACGCTCGAAGCCATGCGCGAGGCGCGGCGGCGGGGTTCGCGCGTGCTGGGTATCTCCAACGTGGTCGGGTCCACGATTGCGCGCGAGTCCGACGGTGGCGTCTACATTCACGCCGGTCCGGAGATCGGCGTCGCGTCGACCAAGGCGTTCACGTCCCAGATTACCGTGCTCTCGCTGCTCGCGCTGCTGCTCGGTCGCCTCAAGACCATGTCCAAGCGTGATGGCCAGGCGCAGATCGAGCACCTGCAGAAGCTGCCGGCGCAGGTCCGCCAGATCCTCGACCAGGACGACAAAATTCTCGAGATTGCGAAGGGATACGCCGGCGACACCAACTTCCTGTATCTCGGCCGCGGCGCCAACTTCCCGGTCGCCCTCGAGGGCGCGCTCAAGCTCAAGGAGATCTCGTACATCCACGCGGAAGGCTACCCGGCCGCGGAGATGAAGCACGGTCCCATCGCGCTCATCGACAAGAACATGCCGGTGGTGGTCATCTGCCCGCGCGACAACGCGTACCACAAGATCCTCGGGAACATCGCCGAGGTGAAGGCGCGTAAGGGGCGTATCATCGTCATCTGTAATGAGGGTGACGACGAAGTGGCCGAGATGGCGGATCACGTGATCACCATCCCGCGCACGCTCGACTTCCTGTATCCCATCCTGACGGTCATTCCGCTGCAGTTGCTCGCGTACCACATCGCGGTGCTGCGTGGCTGCGACGTCGACCAGCCGCGGAATCTCGCGAAGAGCGTGACCGTGGAGTAGCGGCCGGAGGCCGTGTTGGACTGTTCCGGTATCGGGACAGTCTTCGGTATTTGCGAAGAGGAGGATCGTGATGAAATCACCACTACATTCCGTGCACGCGCCCCAGCCCATCGGTCCGTACAGTCAGGCGATGCGCGCGGGCGATTTTGTGTTCATCTCCGGTCAGCTCGGAATCGATCCCGAGGTGGGCAAGATCACCGGCAAGACCGCGGCGGAGCAGGCGGAACAGGTCCTGAAGAACATCCGCGCCATCCTGACCGCGGCCGGACTGACGTCCGACCACGTCGTCAAGACGACCATATTTCTGACCGACATGAACGATTTCGGCGCGGTCAACGAGGTCTACGGGGACTTCTTCCACGACCAGCCGCCCGCGCGTTCCACCGTTGCGGTGGCCGGGCTGCCGATGAATGCGCGGGTCGAGATCGACGTGATCGCGATGCGGCGTCCGCAGACGTCCGCCTAGCTGCACGGTCGCGCGCGCGGCTTCAGTTGAGATCGATCAGAATCATCGCTTCGTTGTTGCGCAGCGTGGCCGCGGTCACAACCGTACCCAGCGTGCCGTCGCCCTGCAGGACCGCGTAGGATCCGCCGAGCGGGTGGATGGTCATGCTGCGGTCGTCGTTCACCGATCCCTCGGGCATGATCTTCACCAGCACCAGCGCGTTGCTGAACCGGCGAGCGAATACCCGGTAGGTCAGATCCGGGTTGTACGCATCCGGACCGCTGGCGTACAGCCAGTGTTCGGTAGTGCCGGTCCGCCCCTCGAAGTCCTGAATGTCGTTGGGGATTGTGACCGGCGTGCCCACGTCGTACTCGACCGCGGGATTCCAGTTCCACACCTTCAGATCACCGCCGAACGGGCCCAGTGTTTCGTACATGTAGTATGTGTTGAGATTGCTTACCAGGTAGTAGAGCCCGAGCGTGAAAATGCGCGCACGGTCCGACCCGGTGAGTCCGTTGGACGCGTCGCGCGATCCCAGCACACGCCGCGCACTGCCGCGCGTCTGCTGCACGATGCCCTTGACCGCCTTGTCGTAGTCCTTCTCGTAGGTGATGCAACGGTTGCTGCCGCTGGTCGGGGACGACGTCCCGGTCTCGGATACCCATACCTGCGGCCAGATCCACGGCGTCTCCTTCTGGATGTTGCGCGCGGAGCGGTTGTCGTAGGTGAGGAAGAG
>DASUGO010000078.1:0-26537 GCA_036273975.1 Candidatus Krumholzibacteriia bacterium | reverse complement strand
GGTGCTTAGGGGCGTATTTCGTACCAAGAATATCGCGAGTATTCTCGCGGCGGCTGATGGACACACGTCGCTGAAGCGGACGCTGGGGCCACTCCAGCTCACGCTGCTGGGCGTCGGTGCGATTATCGGCGCCGGTATCTTCTCCACCGTGGGAACCGCGGCCGCCGGCGGAGCCAGCCATCCGGGCGCCGGGCCCGCGCTGATCTTCTCGTTTATCATCACCGCGGTTACCTGCGGTTTCGCGGCGCTCTGCTATGCCGAGTTCGCCTCGATGGTGCCCATCTCGGGCTCGGCCTATACCTACGCCTACGCCACGCTGGGCGAGTTGATCGCCTGGATCATCGGCTGGGATCTGATCATCGAGTACGCGGTGGGCAACGTGGCCGTCGCGATTTCGTGGTCCGGGTATTTCCAGGAACTGTTGCGCGTGGTCGGGCTCGGGATCCCCGACTGGCTCGGCATCGATTACCGCAGCGCGCACCAGGCGGCCGTGCAGGTGGCCGAGGCCACGGCGTCGGGCGCCGACGTGGCGGGCCTGGGCGACGCCACCGTGCGCGCCGCCGCCGCCTTCGCAAATGCGCCGCACCTCCTGGGGCTGCCGCTCCTGTTCAACGTTCCGGCTTTCGCGATCGTGGCCCTGATCACCTGGGTGCTGGTGGTCGGTATCCGCGAGAGCGCCTGGTTCAACACCTCGATGGTGGTGCTGAAGCTGGCGATCATCGGGTTCTTCATCATCTTCGGCGCGTTCTACGTCGAGCCCGGCAACTGGCACCCGTTCGCGCCCAACGGAACCCTGGGAATATTCTCCGCCGCCGCGATCATCTTCTTTGCATACATCGGGTTCGACGCGGTGTCGACCGCCGCCGAGGAAACCAAAGACCCCAAACGCAACATGCCGATCGCGATCATCGCCAGCCTCGTGGTCTGCACCATCATTTATATAGCGGTCGCGATCGTCCTCACCGGCATGCTGCCCTGGCAGCAGCTCGGCACGGCGGAGCCGCTCGCCACCGCCTTCTCGGGCCGCGGCATGATGTGGCCCACGCTGATCATCGCGCTCGGTGCGGTGTTCGCGACCACCTCGGTGCTGATTGTGTTCCAGCTCGGGCAGCCGCGCATCTTCTTCTCGATGGCGCGCGACGGGCTGCTTCCCAAATGGGCCTCGCGCGTGCACCCGCGCTTCCGCACGCCGCACGTGACCACCATCATCACCGGTGTCTTCGTGGCGGTCCTTTCCGGCGTGGCCAACATCAACGAGGTTGTCGAACTGACCAACATCGGGACGCTGTTCGCGTTCGTGCTGGTGTGCATCGGCGTCACCGTGCTCCGGTTCCAGGACCCCGATCGCGAACGCGGATTCCGGGTGCCGCTGGGTCCCTATCTGTTGCCCGGCCTCGGCGTGATCTCGTGCGTGTTCCTGATGATCCACCTGCCGCCCGCGTCGTGGTGGCGCTTCATCGGCTGGCTCGTGCTCGGGATGGCGGTGTATTTCTCGTTTGGCTATAACCACAGCGCCGTGGGGCGCGGCATCGGACGGCCGGAGCATTCGTCGCCGCCGCAGCGTCTGGTTGCGCTGGGCTTCCTGCTGGCGGGCGTCGGGCTGTTCGTGATTCCGCACAGCGCGAGCGCGGGCGAGTTGGTTGCGCTGGCGCTGCAGTCACACGGGCGCTCGCAGGCGGGGCTGGCCATGATCGGGCTGGGGCTGCTGGCCGCGCTGGGTGGCTCGATGGCGATGCGCAACCGCGGAGAGTGACGTAACGCATGCCGCTCGCGCTGCTCGCCATTGCATTCATCGTGCTGCTGACCGCGGCCTACCGCCTCTACGGCGGGTGGGTGGCCCGGCAGTTCCAGCTGGATGACACCACCACGACGCCCGCGCACACCCACGAAGACGGCGTGGACTTCGTGCCCACCCGCCCCTTCTATCTTTTCGCGCAGCACTTCTCGGCCATCGCCGCCGCGGGCCCCATCGCGGGACCGATTCTCGCCTGCCAGTCGTTCGGCTGGTTGCCGTGCCTGCTGTGGATCAGCCTCGGCGTGGTGCTGATCGGGGCGGTGCACGACTTCTCGACGTTGACCGCGAGTGTGCGCCACGGCGCGCGCTCGATTGCGGAGATCGCGCGCGAACACCTGGGCACCCGCGCCGGCCGCGCGCTGATGGTCTTCATCTGGATCGCACTCATCTACGTGATCGTCGCGTTCTCGGATATCACCGCGGCGTCGTTCGTGGTGGGCACCGAGGAGTTGCAGCAGGGCGCGGTGAAATTCAACCCGGGCGGCGCGGTGGCCATCGCCAGCGTCATGTACCTGGGCCTCTCCATCCTGCTGGGTTTCGTGCAGCGCTTCCTCAAACCCCCGTTGTGGCTCGCGACGGTGATCTTCGTGCCCGCCACGTTCGGCCTCGCGTGGCTCGGTACCCACCTGTCGCACGTGCTCGTGCTCAGTCACACGACGTGGGCGTTGATCATCATCGGCTACTGTGCGGTGGCCTCGGTGGTGCCGATGTGGGCGCTGCTGCAGCCGCGCGGATACCTGGGCGGCTTCGTGCTGTACTCCGCGCTGCTGGTGGGCGTGATCGGACTCCTGTTCGGCGGCTACGACGTGCAGCAGCCCGCGTTCAAGGGCTGGAACGTGGGCGGCATGACCGGTTCGCTGTTTCCGTTTCTGTTCGTCACCATCGCGTGCGGCGCGTGCTCCGGATTCCACGGGCTGGTTTGTTCCGGCACCACGTGCAAGCAGATCGACCGCGAGTCGCACATCCATCCCATCGGCTACGGTGCGATGCTCGCGGAAGGGTTCGTCGCACTGATCGCGCTGGTGACGATCATGATCGCGCGCCCGGACGCGATCCAGGGACTCGCGCCGGGCACGATCTACGGCAACGGCATCGGGCAGTTCATGACGCTGGTGATCGGCCAGGACAAGCTCGCGTTCGCGGTGACGTTTGGCGCGATGGCGTTTTCGACGTTCGTCTTCGACACCCTCGACGTGTCGATGCGCCTTGGTCGCTACCTGCTGCAGGAACTCTTCGGCTGGCAGAACCGCCGCGGCGCGCTGGCCGCCACGCTGGCCACCGTGGCAATTCCGACCTACTTTCTCGCCTTCGGCGAAAAGGGCACCTGGCTCAAATTCTGGACGATTTTCGGGGCCTCCAACCAGCTGCTGGCGGCACTTTCCTTGCTCGTGATCACGGTATGGCTGAAACAGGCCCGAAAGAGAATCAGCTTTACGCTCTATCCGATGCTGTTCGTCCTGGTGATCACGCTGTGGGCGATCACGAAGCTCCTGATCGCCAACCTCAAGGCAGCACACGGGTTCGACATCGCATTCATGAACGCGCTGTCCGCCGCGGTGCTGGTCGTGCTGGCCCTGTTCCTGGTGGGGTCGGCGCTGGTCAAGCTGCGGCGGGAACGCGGGCGCGGCATTCTGGCGCCGCAGGTGGATTGATGGCGCGCGCGGGCCGGCAGATGGGTCAGCCAGCCCCGCGGACTATTGTTTTGACATGTCTTTGTGCCCGCCGGTATATTGACAATGCCGTCGGCATGCGCGCAGACGCTGGCGCGCGAGGATCCATCGGCGAGAGAAGGGGCCTTGTTCGTGCAGGGCTCCATTTTTTATGTCAGGAAGGGAACTGATTTAATGAGTGCAAACACAAGTGCCGCCATGAACGCGGAGCGGGCCGCCCAGTCGGACTGGAAGTCGGCCGTCGCCCGCTACCGGCATCCGCACCTCGGCCGCAGCCTGTGGCAGATCGCGAATACCGTCCTGCCATACTTTCTGCTGTGGGTCGCGATGGTACTGACGCTCGAGATCTCCTACTGGATCACGCTCGCGCTGGCCATCCCCGCGGCCGGCTTCCTGATGCGCTCCTTCATTATTTCGCACGACTGCGGCCACGGCGCGTTCTTTCGCTCCCGCCGCGCCAACACGATCGTCGGGACGATCACCGCATTGTTTGCGTTCACGCCCTACGAGCAGTGGCGGCACGAACACGCCGTCCACCACGCCTCGGGCGGCGACCTCGACCATCGCGGCATCGGTGACATCTGGACGATGACGGTGGAGGAATACGCCCGGGCGCCGCTCAAGCAGCGCATCCGCTACCGCATCCATCGCAGCCCCTGGGTTCTGTTCACCGTGGGTGCGTTCATCCAGTTCATGATCCTGCAGCGCTTCCCGCGCCGGCCGATGACGCAGAAGGAACGCAACAGCATCTGGCTTACCAACCTGTTCATTGCCATCGTAACGGTTGCGATGTGTCTGCTGATTGGTTGGAAGGCCTACCTGATGATTCAGATCCCGGTCATGATCGTGGCGTCGTCGGTGGGTGTGTGGCTGTTCTACGTGCAGCACCAGTTCGACGGTGTGCACTGGTCGCGCCATGAGGAATGGGACTTTGCCACCGGTGCCGTCGAAGGCAGCTCGTTCTACAAGCTCCCGAAGGTGCTGCAGTGGATCAGCGGCAATATCGG
This sequence comes from Candidatus Krumholzibacteriia bacterium, assembly GCA_036273975.1. Taxonomy (GTDB): domain Bacteria; phylum Krumholzibacteriota; class Krumholzibacteriia; order WVZY01; family JAKEHA01; genus JAKEHA01. Next base: position 22,065 of record DASUGO010000078.1, on the reverse strand, counting down.
GTTCCACCACATCCACCACCTGAGCCCGCGCATTCCGAACTACTATCTGGAGAAGTGCTACCGGGAGAATCCGATGTTCCAGAACGTGCGCACCATTACGCTGCGCGAGAGCTTCAAGTCGGCCACATTCCGGCTCTGGGACGAGGAACTCAAGCAACTCGTGGGCTACGACGGCGTCCGGGCATACCTCGAGCGGAACGGTCTCGACGGCGGACCCGCACCATCGGCCGGCTGAGCGGCGACTCCTTGACCCGGCGCACCCCCGGGACGTACCTTCATGGCTGCAATGAACACCCGTCCGCATATGGTCCTGTCCTGGGCGGCGATCGCCGTGCTCACCGCGTCGGTGGCCGTGTGCGCGTTTGCCGCCACACCGCGGTTCACCGAGTCGGTCGTGGTGCGCGGTGGTTTCGGCCCGGCGCCCGAGCAGTTCGGCCGGACCGGCATTGAGACCAGCCAGAAGACCACGCGCCTCGTGATGTGCTTCGCCGCCAGCCCCAACTATATCGCCATCCACGATCGCGTGAAGCGCGACGTCAAGGTGTTCACACCCACCGGCGTATTCGACAAGTCCATCCGGCTCGTGCTCACCCCCGATGCGAAGGCCGACACCGTGCGCGCCCGGGACATCGCCATCGATGGCGAAACGCTGTACGTGCTGGTGGACGACCTGCCGGACGGGTCGAAGGACATTCCGGCGTCGATGCGCCTCGCGACGTTCAGTATCGCAACCGGTGACTGCAAGGCAGTGCGACGCCTGGATACGTCGTCGCTGCAGCCGATGGACGGCAAGAAGTCCGCTCGTGGCGCGGACGCGTTCGTCCTGCACTCCGATGACGGGCACCTGTGGCTGATCGATTCCATCCGCCAGATGGGCTTCGAGCTGCTGTTTCCCAGCGGCAGCGTGGCCGAACTGGGCAAGCACCCCGTCTTCGGCTGGGGCGGCGCCAACCACCGCGTGCGCACCGACGACAACGTGTCTTCGATCAACCTCCTCGATGGGAAGGGACAACTCCAGCGCCGCCTGGCCGAGTCCGGCGTGATGGTGACCGCGTCCGGAACCGGGAGCGCCTTCGCGGTCCTGCAGTACATTCCGATCGACGACAAGCTGGACTGGGGAATCACCATCTTCGACGCCACCGGCGACCGTCTGGGCATGGCGCCGCGACCCACGCGGTCGTGGCGGCCGTTCCGGGCCCCCGTGATGGAACGGAAGTACGAGCTGGTCGAGACGGCGGCCGGGCCCGAGCTGTACGAACTCTACGCCAACGCCGACGGCGTGCGGGTGGTGCGCTGGGCGCGCTGACGCACTGGCGCCGCTGTTGACCCGCGCAACCCTTTCGTATTACTCTCCTTGCTTATGTTTTCCGCGATCAAATGGCCGTTCCGGATGCTGTGGCGGGGCTGGAAGAAGTTTGCCCACGTCCTCGGCATCGTCAATACGCACGTCCTGCTGACGGTCACCTACTATGTGATCTTCGCGGTCGCATTCGTGGGCACTCGTTTGGCGCGGATGGATCTGCTCGACCGCCGCATGGATCCCAGGCCGTCGTACTACCACCCGTGCACACCGGTCAAGGCGACCCTCGAGTCCGCGCGGCGGCAGTTCTAGCCGACGGGAATCACGCATGTACGTCCTCGGCATCTCGTGCTACTACCACGACTCGGCGGCGTGCCTCATTCGCGATGGCGAAGTCGTCGCCGCGGCGCAGGAAGAGCGCTTCACGCGCATCCGCCACGATCAGGATTTTCCCACCCAGGCCATCAAGTACTGCCTCAAACAGGCTGGTATCACGATCGACCAGGTGGACCACGTCGGCTTCTACGACAAGCCGATGCTCAAGTTCGAGCGCATCCTGACCACCTACGTGGCCACGTGGCCGCGGTCGTTCCCGTCCTTCATCAAGTCCACGCCGCTGTGGCTGCGCAAGAAGCTCTGGATCCCGCACCAGATCAAGAAGGAACTCGGCTACAGCGGCGACGTTCTGATGTGTGAACACCACATGTCGCACGCGGCCAGCGCGTTCCTGGTGTCGCCCTACGAGGAGGCCGCCATCGTCACCGTGGACGGTGTGGGCGAGTGGGCCACGTCGACCATCGGCAAGGGGCAGGGCAACGACATCCAGATTCTGAAAGAGGTCCGCTTCCCGCACTCGCTCGGCCTGCTGTACAGCGCCTACACGTACTACCTGGGGTTCAAGGTCAACAGCGCCGAATACAAGGTGATGGGGCTCGCGCCCTACGGCGAACCGAAATACGTCGACAAGGTGATGGAGACCATCAGCTACAACGACGACGGTTCGTTCAAGATGAACATGAAGTACTTCGCGTACGACTACGGGCTGCGGATGACCAACCGCAAGTTCGAGGAACTGTTCGGCCAGCCGCGCCGCGATCCGGAAGGGAAGCTGGACCAGTTCCACAAGGACGTCGCGATGAGTGTGCAGAAGGTGACCGAGGAAATCGTGCTGCGCATGGTCCGCCATGCGCATGCGATCACCGGTTCCGGCAATCTGTGCATGGCGGGCGGCGTGGCGTTGAACTGCGTGGCCAACGGCCGCGTGATCAAGGAGACGCCGTACAGAGACGTGTTCGTGCAGCCCGCGGCGGGCGACGCCGGTGGGGCGGTGGGCGTGGCGACGCACATCTACCACTCCGTGCTGGGCAACGAGCGCAGGTGGCGCTGGCAGCACGCGTTCCTCGGCCCCGAATTCACGGCCGACGAGGTGCGCGAGTATCTGGACTCCAACGGGATCGTCTACCGGGAATTCGACGAGGACGGAATGATCGACGCCGCGGTCACCGCCATCGAGGAGCAGAAGACGATCGGGTGGTTCCAGGGGCGGATGGAGTTTGGGCCGCGCGCGCTCGGTGCGCGCTCCATCATTGCCGACGCGCGCAACCCCGAGAACAAGAGCGTCGTGAACCTGAAGATCAAGTTCCGCGAGTCCTTCCGGCCCTTTGCGCCCGCGGTGCTCGAGGAGAAGTGCAGTGAGTGGTTCGAACTCGACGTCCCGAGCCCGTACATGCTGCTGGTGGCCGACGTGCGCGAGGGCAAGCGCACGATTCCGTCCGTGACCCACGTGGACAACTCGGCCCGCATCCAGACCGTGGACCCGCACACCAACCCGCGCTACTACAAACTGATCAAGCGTTTCGACGAAAAGACCGGTTGCCCGGTGATTATCAACACGTCCTTCAACGTGCGCGGCGAGCCCATCGTGTGCACGCCCCACGAAGCGTATCTGTGTTTCATGCGCACCAACATGGACGTGCTCGTGCTGGATCGTTTCGTCATGCACAAGCCCGACCAGAAGCCGCTCGAAGAAGACGTCGACTGGCGCACGTTGTTCGCGCTGGATTAACCGGGTTCCCTTGCCCGCTCCCGACGGGCTGTGCTACGCTCCGGCTCTCTCCATTACGGACTGGACGTTGGCAAAGGACGCACGGACAAATGAAACCACGCAAGGCCGCGGCACTTTCGCGCTGGGAAGTCAAGACCACCGATCTTCGCTGGGAGTGCGATCCGAAACGCCTCGATTTCGAGACAACGGAAGAACTCCAGTACCGTCCCAATATCATCGGACAGGAACGCGCGCTCGATGCCATGCGACTCGGGCTGACGATTCGCAGCCCCGGCTACAACATCTACATCTCCGGGCTGTCCGGAACGGGCAAGCTCACCGCAATTCGCTACATGCTGGACGGCATGGACCTGCGCCGGTCGGACCTCGTCGATATCTGCTACGTGTTCAACTTCAGCGACGAGGACCAGCCCACGTGTCTGATGCTCCCGGCGGGGAGGGCCTGCAAGCTCCGCCAGCAGTTGCATTCGCTCCGGGATACCATTTCGGACTTCATTCCCGCGGCGCTGCGCAGCGATCAGTTCAAGCATCGCCAGGCCGCGATCGCGGATGACGTCCGCAAACACCGCGACAAGATGCTGCGTGTGCTCGAGAAGGAAGTCAGCGAGAGCGGATTCTCGGTGGTGCAGGTGGAGTACGAAGGGTATGCGCGGCCCGAGATCGTGCCGCTGATCCGCGGTGAGAGCATCCCGATGGACCGGCTCGCCGGCCTGCTCGCGCAGGGGAAGATGGGTCAGGGAGACTACGACAAGCTGCAGGCCGCCTATCCGGGGCTGTCGCGCAAACTCGACGACTTCCTGCTCTCGTCGCGCGAACTGGAGCGCGACCTCGACCACCGCACCGCCGACCTCGAGCGCGAGTTCATCGGTCCCTTCGTCGCGGAGCGGATGGCGGGTGTAAGCGGGGACCTGGAATCCGAAAAGGTGCTCAAGTTCCTCAAGGAGCTCGAGGAGTATATTCTCTCGCACCTGCCCATCTTCATTTCCGGCAAGGCCGACGGGTTCGTGCAGCGCGAGTTCCTGCCGTTCGAGGTCAACGTGCTCGTGGACAATTCCGGCGAGAAAGAGGCGCCGGTGATCATCGAGACCTCGCCCAGCTACGTCAATGTGTTCGGCACCATCGAACGCCACCACGGTCCCGACGGCCAGCAGAGCACCGACCACTCGCTGATTCGCGGTGGCTCCCTCCTCCGCTCCAACGGTGGCTTTCTGGTGATGAACCTGATCGACGTGTTCGAAGAACCGCTGGTGTGGGTGGCGCTCAAGCGCGCGCTCAAGAGCCAGCGCCACACGATCCGGGGTTTCGATTCGTTGCTGCTCATGCCCATCGCGTCCATCAAGCCCGAGGAGATCGTGATCGACGCCAAGGTGGTGCTGATCGGCGACGCATGGAGCTATCAGATGCTGTGGGAGTACGACGAGGACTTCCGCGGAATATTCAAGGTCAAGGCCGACTTCGACAGCGAGATGCCGAACACCCTGGCCAACCAGAAGAAGTATGGGCAGTTCATCAAGGTGCTGACGCGACTCGAGAGCCTGGCGCCGTTTCGCAAGGACGCCGTCGCCGCGATGATCGAAGTCGGCGTGCGCATGGCCGGGCGGCGCAACCGTCTGTCGACCCGTTTCAGCGAGGTGGGGGACATCGTGCGCGAGGCGGTCCACTGGGCCGGCGCGGATGGCGCCGCGGTGGTGCGCGCGGAACACGTGCTGCGCGCGGTCGAGGAACGCAAGAGCCGCGTCAGCCTGGCCGAGGACAAGCTGCAGGAACTGTATTCGGACGGCCGCATCCTGCTCGACACCTCGGGGCTGGAGGTGGGGCAGATCAACGGCCTCGCCGTGTACGACATGGGCGACCACGTGTTCGGGCGCCCGAGCCGCATCACCGTCGAGACCGGCGTGGGGCGCGCGGGCGTGATCAACATCGAACGCGAGGCCGAGATGAGCGGGCGCATCCACAACAAGGGCATGCTGATCCTCGAGGGATACCTGCGGCGCATGTACGCGCAGGACAAGCCGATCACGGTTTCGGCCAGCATCTGCTTCGAGCAGGGGTACTCCAGCGTGGACGGGGACAGCGCGTCGAGCGCGGAGATGTACGCGCTGCTGTCGAGTCTCGCCGACATTCCACTGCGCCAGGACATCGCCGTCACCGGTTCGATGAATCAGAAGGGTGAGGTGCAGCCCATCGGTGGCGTCAACGAGAAGATCGAGGGATTCTTCGACGTGTGCCGTCAGCGCGGGCTCAAGGGACACCACGGGGTCATGATTCCGTCGCTCAACGTGCCCGAGTTGATGTTGCGCAAGGACGTCGCGGAGGCGGTCGCGAAGGGCCGCTTCCATATCTACGCCGTCAGCACGCTGGACGAGGGGATCGAAGTGCTGACCGGCATGAAGGCCGGCCGCCGGTTGCGCAACGGACAGTTCCCGCGCGGCACCGTCCATTTTCACGTCAACGAGGGGTTGTGGCATTTCCACGACGAACTCCGTCACGCCGAGGATGGCCACGCCGAGCCGCCGGAAAAGCCGGAGCGCAAGCACGCCAGCCGTGAGCGCCAGCGCCCGCCCCGGCCGACGCGCCGCAAGAAACCGGACGGGGAGGCGGCCCGCGCCGCGGCCCGGTCGCGCCCGGGGCGCCGCCGGTAGCCGGGAAAGAAGCCGGTATGCCGCTGCCGAGCGAACCCGTCAAGCAGATGGCCCGCGCGGCGGGGTTTTCGCTGGTGGGCATCGCCCCGCTCACCCCGGTTGCGGCGAGCAACGACGCCTTCGCGGCGTGGCTCGGGGCGGGCATGCACGGCGAAATGGCCTATCTCGAACGCCACCGTCCACTGCGCGAGGATGCCACGACCCTCCTGCCCGGCGCCCGCAGCGCGGTATGCGTCGCCATCAACTATTACCAGCCCGTGGAGCGCGAGCAGCGCGCAATGGACGGCCGCGATGGCCGTGGGCGTTTCTCCATCTACGCGCAGGGTGAGGACTATCACGCGGTGATGGAGCGCATGCTCGCCGACCTCGATCGCCGGTTGCGCGCGCTGTACCCCGACGCCACGACGCTGGCGTGTTCAGATACCCGGCCGGTTTCCGACCGTGCGCTCGCGATGCGCGCGGGCATTGCGTGGCTGGGGAAGAACAGCAACGTGATCTCGCCCGGGTTTGGCTCGTGGATCTTCCTGGGTGAACTGCTGACGACGCTGGATCTCGAACCGGACGCGCCCCTCGCATCGTTGTGCGGCAAGTGCACGCGTTGCATCGACGCGTGCCCGACGGGCGCGCTCGACACCCCGTTCGTGCTGGACGCGCGCCGCTGCATTTCCTATCTGACCATCGAGAAGCGGGGAGAGATTGCGCCGGAACTGGCGCGGAAAATCGGTATCGACGTCTATGGCTGTGACACGTGTCAGAGCGTGTGCCCGTTCAACCGCGTCGCCAGCGAATCGGTGGTGTTCCGCCGCGAGGATCGCAGCCCGCTGGTGGACCTGCCGCTCGACGAGCTGGCGGCGCTGCCGGACGAGGCGTTTCGTGAGGCAACGCACGGGAGCGCGATTCGGCGCTGCAAGCCCGAGGGCATGCGGCGCAATGCCGCCATCGTGCGCGCCAACCTGGACGAGCGTTCGTGAGTGTTCGGGCCCGGAGTGCGCGGGCTACTGCCCGGCCGTGAGCAGCAGCGTGGGCAGCGTGGTTTCCTTGCCCTCGTCGAGACGCTGGAAGTAACGCTGGCGCGCCGCCAGCACCCAGTCGTAGAGATACTCCTTGTGCCAGAATTTCCCCGCGCGTTCGTAGTGCTTTGACGCGGCGGCATACTTCCCGGTGCTGCCGAGGATCTCGCCCGCGCGCGCGCTGGCCAGCAGCTGGTAGCCCTCATCCCACGGGGCGGCCCGGGGATTGATCGCGCCCGTGTACGCGTCGAGTGCCTTGCCGGGCTGGTTGGACATCAGCCACGCCTCGCCGAGATAGAACATGTCGGCCACCGACGGATTCTTCTTGTTCTCCAGCGCATCGCGCACGTTCTTGCGCGCGTTTTCGTCGTTGCCGTAGATCGCCGCGACGTTGCCGGGTCCGGCGCCGGTCCCGGCCGGTGTCTTTTCGAGTTCCAGGAGCATCGCGCGTGCCTCGTCGTGCATGAATTGCACACGCGCGTCCTTCGCGACCTGGTCCCACAGGATGCGCGCCTGGTCGCGTTCACCCCGGGCGGCCATCAGGCGGCCGAGCTCGAACGCGGCGAAGCCGCTCACCCAGTCCGGATGCGGTGGGTCGTCGCGCAGGATCTCCTTGAAGCGCTCGACGGCGCGCGGCGGGTTGTAATAGCGGTCCGCGAGCGCGCGTTCAAAGCGTATCAGCTCGAACGTGGCCACGTCGCGCTCGGAGTCGGGGAGCGCGGCGATGCGTGCCATCGCGCCGTCGAGATCGTCCCCGTATTCGGATCCGTGCCGCGGCAACAACGGGTAGATGATCGCGTTCGGGCGCAGGAATGTCGCGTGGTTGGGGAACTCGCGACGCAGGTACGCGAAGCCCTCGAGTCCCTCCTCGTAACGTCCCTCGAATCCCATGTAGACGGAATACAGAATCAGTGCGTTGTCGGTTTCCATCAGGCTGTTCCAGCCGCGCGCGAGTTCCATCATGCGCAACCCGCGGTCGCGGTCGCCCGCGGGGAGGAACAGCAGCTTGGAGACAAACTTGTATGCGGCGGGCAGCGTGTCGGCAAAGTAGAGGAACGCGCCCATCAGGCTCGAGGCCACCGGGTCGTTGGGTTTGAGCTGCAGGAAGTGCTCGAGGTCGTCCTTGCCCTTCTTTGCGTCCCGGCCGGCCGACCAGAAGCTCTTCTCGTAGGTGTGCATGTGCGACATCATCATCCGGGCCCAGCCGCGGTACAGGTACAGTTCCGCCTCCGGGTCGCCGCCGTCGATGCGCCGGTCGCAGATCGCGATCACCTGCTCGAGTTCGCCATAGAGCGGCGCGGCTTCCTGTTTGATGGTCTCCTTCTGTTCGTCGTCCACCGGGATCAGCTCGCGGTAGAGCCGCGCCCGCATCAGGTGGTAGCGGGGCTGGCCCTTGCACAAGGGCGCCAGCGAATCCGTCCACGCCAGGCTCGCGCGGATCTGGGCCCGGAAAACCCGGTCCATGGTCGTTCGCAGTTCTGCGGTTGTCAGGTCGCGACTTGCGGTCATGGCCGGGCCGCCGCCGGCCGGCCGCGGGCCGCCGGCAAAAATGCCCGTGGCCCCGACAACAGCCATAACTATAATGAAATAAATACGTTTCATCGTTGTTCCGCGTGCCTTCCGGATGGAAATATCGGCGGATTATGCACGAAATGGACCGGTTCGGCCAGCGCAGGATTGGGATCGGCGGTGGCACGGGCGTTGCTGTTCAGAACCGGATTCCCGTTTGAGCCATGAAAGACACACGTCCAAACTCCGGGCGCGAAAGCGCCAGCGCCGACCCCGGTCACGCCGCCGTCGAGCAGATCCTCAAGTCGCTCACCAAACTGGTCAGCGGCCGCAAGATCTATGCGGAGAACAACCCGCGGCTGGAACAGTTCCGCAACGAGCTCACCGTGGCCCTGCGCGGTTTCTTCGAGCGCCGCGACGAACTGGTCCTGCACATCGACCAGTACACGATCGGCTGGAACGAGCAGGTCGTCTACGAGAATACGCGGCGTGAAGAGAGCATCGCATTCATCCTGTTCAAGGATGGTATCGGCGAGGTGACCATTCTGCCGGCGGCCGTCAGCACCGAGGTGGGTGTGCTGGTGGATATCCTGGCCAGCGAACTCCACAACCGCGAGCAGGACGACGATGTCGTCACGCGCTTCTGGAATGCGGACTTCGAACACATCACCTACCGGGTGCTCGATGACTACCTCGCGGGTGAATACGGCAAGGGAAGCGCCGGAGACGGTGATGACCTCCGCCAGGACGAGACCAGCGATCACCCGGAGCTGTTGCCCAGCCTGGCCGACCGCGGCCGCGTGGTGGTGGAGCAGTCGAACACGTTGCAGTCGATCGACGCCTTCCTGCGCGCAACGCTTGCGTCGCACCATCCCGAGGGTGACGACCGCCAGCGCGAGGCGCTCTACCAGCGCATGCTGCGCACCAACTTTGCGGTGCCGGCCGAAGAGCTGTCCATCTACGAGCGCGAGCTCGAGCGCGAGCGCAACGAAGACGGGCTGGCGCTGTTCGTCGAGGCGATCATCGTCTTTGCGTTGCTTCCCGACAACCCGTCGGGCGCGCGCGATATCATGGCCGTGGTCGACCGGCTGGTCGACTACGCGATCGACGAGAAGACACCCGCGACGCTCGCACGGCTGGCCGCGTTCCTGCGCGATTTCCGCACCACGTCCCAGCCCCCCGACAACATCGTGCTCTGGCTCGACCGCCTCGTCGGGCGCATCACACACCCGGCCATACTGTCGGCGCTGATGGAACGCATCGACCGCCCGGGTCCGTACACCGACGCGACGCTGCGCTACGCAACCGCGATGGGTGCCGCCGCGGTGGAGCCGCTCACGCGCGCGCTGCACCGTATCGAAGGCAACCCCGTCCACCGTCAGATATGCGATGCGCTGATCGCGGTGGCCGGGGACCAGATCGCGGCCACGCTGGACAGTTTCGACATCGACCGTCCGCCGGTCGCGGTCGACGCGGTGTACATCGCGCGCGCGCTGGAGTTGCCGCTGTCGGCCCGCCTGCGCGAACTCGCGTTCTACCCCGACGCCCGGGTCAAGCTGGAGATGATCGACTGGATCGCCCGCCGGGATGACGCGGAAGCGCAGGAACTGCTGCTGCAGTCGCTCGCGGATCTCGACAAACGAATCCGTCTGCGCGTGCTGGAGGCGCTGACCGGGCGCGTGAGCCCGCTCGTGCGTGCGCGCGTCTCGGATATCGCCTTCGGCAAGGATTTCAACGAGCGCGCCGCCGACGAACAGGAGGCGTTCTTCCGGACGCTGGGCAGCGTCGGGGACATCCACACCGTGGACCAGATTCGCTCGATGATCGAACGCCGCAAACGCATCGGGGCGGGCAAGGGTGTCGACGCCAAGCTGCTGGCGATCCGGGCGCTCGAGAAGATTCATCATCCCAGCGCGCTGGATATTCTCAACCGGCTGGTCGATGACACCAACGAAGCCGTGCGCCTGCGGGCGGCGCGCGCCAGCGAAACCCTTGCCGCCGCGATCGCGGCCCCAACCGCGGGGGTGGAGAGTTGATCAAGGACCGCGTCCACTACGGCAGTGCCGACGCCACGGTTGGCGTTGCCACCGACGACGACGGCCGCTCGCCCGAAGACCGCGCGTTCCTGCGCGCGCAGGGTGAGGCACTGGTGATCCACCTGTTCGCGGCGAGCCGCACGTTGCGCCTCTACGACCGTTCCAACCGCGCGGCGCAACGAGCGCTGGCGGATGCCATGCGGCCATTGCGTTTGATCGCCGACCGCGAGGGGCGCGCGTTCGTGCGCAGCGCCAACGACTCGTTGCTCATCAATGAATTCCGTATCGCGCCCGACCCGCAGCACTACGCGCCCTTCGAATACTGGATCGCGGAGCTGAAGAAGCGGGGGATCGAAGCCGTGGACTTCGCCGCCGCGGTGACCGACGACGAGGTGGCAAATTTTCTGGTGGAGCTCATTCGCACGCCCGAGGGCGAGGATGCGTGCGCACAGCTGGAAGAACGGCTCGCCGCGGCGGGCATCGCGTCGATCACGCTGACGCGCTGGATCGAGCGCGAGGCGCGCCTGATGGAAGTCAAGAAAACCGTGACCGACGTGCGCCAGGAGAGCAACCGCGTGTACTTCCGCACCGTGGCGCTGGTGGGCAACGTGCTGCGCACCGCGGAAGAGAAACAGTTGTTGCAGGTGCGCAAGGCCAAGCGCCTCACCCAGCAGATGGTCGACATCATCCAGACCGACGAGTCCATGCTGCTGGGACTCACCAGCATCAAGAACTTCGACGCCTATACATTTGCGCACTGCGTCAACGTGTGCATCCTGTCGATGCTGATCGGGGATCGCATGCGCCTCCCCAAGGCCGACGTGGCCCGGCTGGGCGTGGCGGCGCTGATGCACGATATCGGCAAGACCTACGTGCCGGCGACCATCCTGAACTCCACGGGCGCGCTCAATCCGCGCGAGTGGGAACTGATGAAGTACCACACCTTCTTCGGCGTCAAGGAACTCTCGCGCGTAAACGCGCTGCGCGAGGCGGTGGATCCGATGTTCGTCGCGATGCAGCACCACGCGCAATTCAACGACAACGGATATCCCCAGCGCCCGGGCGGGTGGAACCTGCGCCTGTTCAGCCGCATCGTCACCGTCGCCGACTACTACGACGCGATGACGGCGTGGCGGACCTACCAGAAGGAACCCATCACCCCCGACCGTGCGATGAACTTCATCCTGCAGAACGCGGGCAATGTGTTCGATCCGTTCATTGCCAAGGTGTTCGTGCAGGCGATGGGGCTTTATCCGGTGGGGACCATCGTGGAACTCGACCGCGGCGAGATCGGCGTGGTGACGCGACAGAATACGGATACACGCTTCATGCACCGGCCCGTCGTCGAGGTCGTGCGCAACGAAGGTGACCGCGTGCGCCGCGAGATCATCGATCTGACCGAGCGCGCGCCCGACGGTTCCTACGTGCGTACCGTCACGCGTTCGCTGCACGAGTCGCAGGTGGACATCGACCGCCGCCTGTGCTTCCTGGCGGATTCGGAGTCGGGGGGACAGTAGCAGCGGCGGACTAGTACTTCGGCAGCGACGGATCGACCTCGTCCGACCACGCGTGGATGCCGCCGGTCAGATTCCACACCCGGTCAAAACCCGCGTCCTGCAGAAACCGCACCGCCTGCGCCGAGCGCACGCCGGTGCGGCAGTAGATCACCATATCGCGCGCGGAATCCAGCTCGTGGACCCGCGCGGCGAGTTCGCCCAGCGGGATCAGCGTCCCGCCGATGGTGCAGATCTGGACTTCGTGCGGTTCGCGCACATCCACCACCACGACGTCTTCGCCGGCGTCGAGCCGGCGCTTCAATTCCTTCGGACCGATGGCTGGAATTCCCATGTGGTCTTGCACCTCTTCTCCGCGGATACCGCAGAACGCTTCGTAGTCGATCAACTCGTGAATGGATCGGGCGGGTCCGCACACCGGGCACTCGTCGCTCCGGCGGAGTTTCAATTCGCGGAAGCGCATCTTGAGGGCGTCGAACAGGACCAGCCGGCCGACCAGCGGGTCGCCGGCCCCGAGGATCCACTTGATGGTCTCGCTGGCCTGTATCGACCCGACGATGCCGGGCAGGACGCCGAGCACGCCGCCTTCGGCGCAACTCGGAACCAGCCCCGGCGGGGGCGGCGACGGATACAGGCAGCGGTAGCACGGTCCACCCGGCGCCGCGAACACGGTGATCTGCCCCTCGAAGCGGAAGATGCTGCCGTAGACGTAGGGCTTCTGGAGCAACACGCACGCGTCGTTGACGAGATAGCGCGTTGGAAAATTGTCCGTGCCATCGACCACGATATCATAGTTGCGAATAATCTCCAACGCGTTGTCGCTCGTGAGACGCGCATCGTGGAGCTCGAAGTTCACGTTGGGGTTGAGATCGTGCAGCCGGTCGCGCGCCGCGCTCAGCTTGGGGCGCCCCACGTCGCGCGTCCCGAACGTGACCTGGCGCTGCAGGTTGGTTTCGTCCACGACATCGAAGTCCACCAGCCCGAGCGTGCCGACGCCGGCGGCGGTCAGATACAGACCGGCCGGCGCGCCGAGTCCGCCGGTACCGATCATCAGCACGCGCGCGGCCTTGAGCTTGAGCTGCCCCGCCACCGCGACCTCGGGCATGATCAGGTGGCGGCTGTAGCGCCGGATCTCGTCCGGCGAGAGGCCGTCGATCGCGTACACGTCGGGCCGCGGCGCGCCGCCGGCGATGGACGGTACGATGGACACGATGTCACCCGCGGCGAGCGGTGTCGCGTCGCGCTGCAGGTGCCGGATGTCCTCGTCGTTGACGTAGACGTTCACGAAGCTGCGCAGCCGTCCGTGCTCGTCGAAGAGGTGCTGCCGGAGGCCGGTGTGCTGTTCGACAAGGCGTGTCAGCGCCTCGCCCACGGTGGCCGCCTCGACATCGACGGTGTCGTGCGCGCCGGTGAAGCGGCGCAGGGCGGAGGGAATGAGAACGGAATTGGCCATGCAACTCACCTTGCCTCGGGATGATCGGGACCGCCGTCCTCGATCGGTTGGGGATCGAATGCCGCGCGGTCGTCGGCGAGGATCCAGCTGGTGGCCTCGCCGGCGCGCCCGTCTCGAACCGTCACGATGACGTAGGAATACCAGGGAAACGCGTGTTCGCGGTCGTAGTCCGACGGCACCGCCGGGTGGTCGGGGTGCGAGTGATAGAAACCCAGCACGTCGAGCGACCTCGCGCGCGCGGCGCGCTCGATGGCGCGGTAGTCGTCGGCGGTGATCAGGAACCGGCGCGGCGCGGCGTCGGCCTCGCGGCGATTGTCAGCCGCGTGCAGCGCAACCACTTCGCGCGCGTCCGCGCGTTCGTGGCCGAGCAGGGCGCCGCAGCACTCGTGCGGATACGCCCGCTCCGCGTGCGCGCGGATGGCGCGCATCTGTGCGGCGGAGATGCGGATCATTCCGGTTCCTCGATGCGCATGCGGGCGAGCGCCGGGGAAGTCGCGTCGGCGCCGCCTTCCTCCGGTGTCTCCTCCCAGAAACGCTCGCTCAGGTACTTTTCCCCGTTGTCGGGAAAGATGGTGACGATCATCGCGGGCCGGTCGTTCGGGATCGCGTCGGCAACGCGCAGGCAGGCGGCGAGTGCCGCGCCGGAGGAAATTCCCACCAGCATGCCTTCCTCGCGGATCAACCGCTTCACGGCGCGGTAGGCGGTTTCGGTGGCGATCTCGACGTTCTCATCGGCGAGACCGGGGTCGTAGATGCCCGGCACCAGCGCCGTCGGCATGTGCTTCATCCCCTCGAGGCCATGGAACGGCGAGTCGGGTTGCACCGAGATCCGGCGGATCGCCGGGTTGAGCTCGTGCAGACGGCGCGCGGTGCCGATGAACGTGCCGCTGGTACCCAGCGCGGCGACGAAGTGGGTCAGGCAGCCCGCGGTCTGATTCCATATCTCCCAGGCGGTGCCCGCATAGTGCGCGCGCCAGTTGGCGTCGTTGTCGTACTGGTTCAGGTAGACGGTGTGGTGCGGGTCCGCGTCCGCCAGCCGGCGCGCCTCGTGGATCGCACCGTCGGTTCCGAGCGCGGGGTCGGTCAGCGTCAGCTCGGCCCCATACGCCTCGAGGATGCGGATCCGCTCCGGACTCACGTTGGCCGGCATCGCGAGCCGCACCCGGTAACCGCGGGCGGCACCGATCATCGCGTAGCCGATGCCGGTATTGCCGGATGTGGCGTCGAGGATGGTCATGCCCGGGCGCAGCCGCCCGGCCGCTTCGGCCGCGAGCACCATGCCGAGCGCCGGCCGGTCCTTCACGGAGCCACCGGGGTTGAGCCATTCGGCCTTGGCGTAGATGGAGATGTGCGGGTAGGCGCGGTCGATCCGCTCTAGGCGGAACAGCGGGGTACGGCCGATCCGCGACAGGATCGACTCGTTCTCCGACCCCTGGTTGGGTCGAACGAGACGTAGCGGAATTGGCAACATGGCAGGGTCATCGGTATCTCGGACAATAAAAGTGCGATTTAAGTGCCGGGAAAAGCGCCCCAATGGGCGCCAATGGATGTAAGGTACCATGGGGCAAGGGATTGGTCAACAGCGGACGGGTGGATGCCCGCCCGCCGGCGTGCAAATCCCGTGGAACCCATCGCCGTCCCCCGGTATAATAACAAGGCCCCGCTGTGCCGCAGCGGGATCGCCGCCCGCAAAATAGCACGTTACTGCGTAACATACTTCCCCCATAAAGGTTACGAGGAGAGGTCATGAGAATTTCCGCGACATTACTGGGTGCCATCGCGTTCGCCGTTGGAGCGGCCGTGCTGGCGGGTAGCCCGGAGACCGCCGAAGCCCAGAAGCCGAGCATCGAGATTCCGCGCATGCGCCAGGACTTTGGCGATGTGTTCGAGCGCGCGCAGTACGAATACGCATTCGTGGTGCGCAATCGTGGCGACGCGGACCTCGTCATCGAGGACGTGAAGCCCGGGTGTGGCTGTACGGTGGCAAAGTTCGACAAACTCATCAAGCCCGGCCAGGAGGGCAAGATCGAACTGGTGCTCGATGGTGGCCGCGTGCACGGCGAGTTCTCGAAGACCGCGAGCGTCAAGACCAACGACCCCGATCATCCCGAGCTCACGCTGACCATCGCGGGCAACGAGATTCCGTTCCTGCGCGTCGAGCCGGAAGGAACCATCTATCTGCACGGGCGCTACGACGAGAAGGTGGAAAAATCCGTCACGCTGGCGTCCAACGAGAAGGACTTCGCGCTCGCGATCAAGAAGGTGTCGTCCAACATCGACGACAAGATTGCCTACAGCGTCGAGCCGGGGCCGGAGAAGGGCGTGTTCACGCTGCATGTCGAGAAGAAGCTGGATGTGCCGCCATCGTCGGCCTATGGCAACATCACCATCGAGACCAACAGCGAGAATTCGCCGGAGACGGTCCTCCAGGTGCACGTGCTGTCCAAGGGGGCCATCAGCGTCACCCCGGCGACGGTCAACTTCGGCGTGGTGAAATTTGCGGCCCGGGGCGAGGCGGCCGACCCGCTGAGCAAGTCGGTCATCGTGCTCAAGACGGATGGCGAGTTCCAGATCAAGGATCTTATCATCGACAACAAGAATTTCTCCGCCAAGTACGAGACCATGGAAGCGGGCAAGCAATACAAGGTTGAGATCACGTTCGTTCCGCCCTCCAAGGTTCAGACATCGCAGCGAGAAGTGGGCGAGTTGTTGATCAATACGACGGACCCGAAAGAACCCGCGGTTCGCGTTCATCTGCTTGCGCGGGCAATGTAGCCCGCAAACACGGAAGGGGTCGCAAAGACGATGCTCAAGAAGCTGTTGATCGTGGCCGTCCTGATGGTCGGGATGGCCCTGCCCGTCGCCGGGCGCGCGCAGGGTGGCGCCACCCCCGGCGGTCCGCAACCGCTCGCGGAACTGGTGGAGACCCGATTCGATTTCGGGGAGGTGTTTGAACAAGCCCACTACACGCACGTGTTCGCCATCCGGAACCGGGGCAAGGCGGATCTCGTCGTCGAGGACGTCAAGCCTGGGTGAGGATGCACCGTGGCCAAGTTCGACAAGGTCATCCCTCCTGGTCAGGAGGGCAAAATCGAAATGTCAGTGGATGGAAGCCGGGTGCACGGCGAGTTTGTGAAGACGGCTGCGGTGCACACCAACGACCCGGCGCGGCGTTCGTTGTCGATCGCGATTGCGGGTAAGGAAATTCCGTACGTCAACGTCCAACCCGCCGAAACCGTGTTTCTGCACGGGGGCTACGGCGACCCGGTTCAACAGACCGTGATGTTGACCACCAATGAGAAGGATCTGGACTTCAAGGTGCTCGGGGTGACCTCGAATATCGACGACAAGATTACCTATACGTGCAAGCCCAGTGGGAAACCCGGCGAGTACGCGTTGACGATATACAAAAATCCGATGCTGCCCACCCTGACGACCTACGGCATGCTGTTCGTCAAGACCAACAGCCAGCGGGCGGACAAGACCGAGATCCAGGTGAACGTGATGACCCGGGGATCGATTTCGGTGAGCCCGATCACGCTCAATTTCGGCGCGGTCAGGTTTGGGGATCAGGCGGCCGACGGTTCGCCAGTGACGAAGAGCGTCATTCTCTCCAAGGCCGACGGTGAGTTCGAGGTCACCGGCATCGACGTGAGCAACGCCAACTTCCACGCCGAGGCCGAGCCGGTGGCGGGAGGCCGGCAGTACCGCGTGCTGGTGACGTTCAAGCCCCCGATGAAACGCCCCGGCCGCAACAACGAGTCGGCCGAGTTGATTATTCACACCAACGAGGCCCGTGAGCCGGCCGTGCGCGTTCAGGCCGTTGCGCGGGCAATGTAAGAGAAGGGGCATCGATACGATGACGAATCGAAAGACAATCCTCGCGGTCGCGATGGTGGTCGTGGTGGGCCTCGGCGCGGTGTTCGCGGTCGGGATGAACAGGGACGGCGAGCGCGCCGCCAGCACGCCGGTTCCCGAGGAAACCCGGCCGCTCGGGATTCCGGTTTCCGCGCAGGCCGCCGAGAACGCGACGCTCCCCGAGGGGGGCGGCGCCGAGGAAGTCTATACACAACTGAGCAACGAGCTCGGCGAACTGTCCAAGCAGGCGATGGCCTCCGGCTCGCCGGAAGAGCAGATGCGCATCTTTGCGGAGATGAAGGGGAAGCTGGTCGCGTTCCGCGCGAAATTCCCCGGCACGCCCGAGGCGCTGGACGCTGCCTTCCAGCTGGGCGCGATGCACTACAGCATGCAGCAGTACGATGACGGCATCGGGTATCTCAAGGAGTTCGTGGCCGGGGCCAGTCCCAGTGACCGGCAGAAGCTGGCCTACGCGCACTTCTACCTGGCCGAGTCGTACAAGGGGGCCGGCGGCTATGACGACGCCGAGAAGGAGTACAAGCTGATCCTGTCGAGTTTCAGCGATGTGAATCCACGGCTCACGTCGTTCGTGCAAAACAACATGGCGTCGCTTGAATCCGAGCGGAAGATCGCGGTGGGCGGGGAGCCCATCGGCTTCAAGGTGAAGGGCCTCAACGGCGAAACGCTGTCGCCGGACGGGTACAAGGGGAAGGTCCTGCTGATCGACTTCTGGGCGACGTGGTGCGGTCCGTGCGTCGCGGAGATGCCGAACGTCAAGAGCGTCTACAAGAAGTACCATCCCAGGGGCTTCGAGATCGTCGGTATTTCGCTGGATCAATCGCGCGACAAACTGGACGCGTACATCCAGCAGCAGGGTATCGAGTGGCCGCAGTACTTCGATGGCAAGTGGTGGAACAACGACATTGCGCAGATGTACGGCATCAAGTCGATTCCGAGCACGCTGCTGGTCGATCGCAAGGGCAAGATCCGCTACAAGTCGCTGCGCGGAAAGCAGCTGGAAGACGCGGTCGAGAAGTTGCTGGCCGAGAAGGCGTAGACAACGGGTTCGTCGCAGCCCGAAATACCAGGACGGGGCCTCCGGGCCCCGTCTTTTTTTTTTGCGTCAGTCTCCCGTCAGTCCCTCAGGAGGCTTGCGATGAGTTCGATCTCCATCGCGACACGGGACTCCCAGGAGACGAAGGTATCGCGCGCGAGGCGGCGCCCCGCCTCGGACATGCGACCGCGCGCGCTGTCGCTCTCGAGCAGGAGTTCGATGGCGTCCGCCAGCGCGTCCACGTCGCCGTCGTCAACCAGTGCGCCGGTCTCGCCGGCCCGCACCACGGTTGCGGTGTCGCCGGTGTCGTACGCGACCACCGGGACGCCGCAGATCATCGCCTCGCACGTGGGCAGCGCGCGGTTGGTGAGTGTGCTGGTGGACACGAACACGTCCGCCGCCGCCATGAGATCGGGAACCGCGTCGTGCTCGACGGTGCCGATGAAACGCAGGTGCGCCGCGGCGCCGTCGGCGCGCGCCGCACGTTCGCACGCGGCGCGCTCGGCGCCGTCGCCCGCGATCACAAACGTCGTATCCTCGCGCCCGGCGTTGACCACGCGCGCGGCGGCGCGGACGAAGTCCATCGGGCGCTTGGAAGGGACCAGGCGGGCCAGGAACAGCACGATGAGGCCGTCCGCCGGCAGGCCGTGACGGCGGCGTGCCGCCGCCGCATCGACGTCGCGGTCCATCCACTCGAGGTTGAGCCCGTTGGGCAGAAAATGCACGCGGTCCGCAGGAACGCCGCGTGCGCGTATCACCTCGTCGCCACGGGTCCCATCGTCCAGCACGATCCACGCATCCTGCGCATGCCGGAGCGCCAGCAGCTGTTCCGCATTCTTGAACCAGTAGCGGAGGGGGGACCACTCGGTATGCACGAGGTCCATCACGCCGAAGAACTTGACCACGGACGGGATTTGCATCCGCCGGCGCACGCGTGACGTTGTGAACGTGGAGTAGTGCGAGTGTCCCAGCACCAGTGCGGCGTCGATGTCGCGCGCGACCGCGACCGCGCGCGGTGCGACGATCAGATTGAACAGCAGCGGCCACAACGGGCGCCGCAGGAAGGTTGGCCAGCCGCGCGTCGCGCGGAAGAAGTTCGGGTAATGGTGGGTGTGGACGCGCGCATCGCTCTGGTCGGAACGCGGGCGCAGGAAGTGCAGTTCGTAGCCGGCCGCGATGAATCCGTCGATGAAACGATCGTCGTCGGACACGCCCGCCTTCACACCGCTGTCGCGCCCCAGGGACCACACGGTTTCCCACGGGGACACCACCAGAATCCGCGCCCGGGGCGTCGCCGCGTCTGCGGGCTGGCGGTTCACCCGATCGTGCACGCGAGCGAGCCGATTCTCTCGATGGTGGCAACCAGACGGTCCCCGCGCGCGAGGAAACGTGGGGGCTGGCGATAGACACCAACGCCGGCCGGCGTTCCGGTGGCGACGATGTCGCCCGGCTCGAGCGTTGCGGTCTGCGAGATATGGTGCACGAGAAAGTCGACGGTGAAGCTCATCCGGTCCGTGTGGCTGGACTGCATCGATTCACCATTGAGGGTGAGCCCGATGTCGAGGTCGTGCGGCGACGCGACCTCGTCGCGCGTGACCAGCCACGGGCCGAAGGGCCCGCTGCCGTCGACGCTCTTGGCGCGGAACCACTGCTTCTCGCGCGCCTGCAGGTCGCGCGCCGACAAATCCATGAACACGGAATAACCGGCAACGTGTTCGTACGCGACTTCCCGCGCAACCCGGTACGCGCGTTTTCCGATGACGAACGCCAGCTCGACTTCGTAATCGAACTGCTCGACGCCGAGTGGATAGGGCACGGTGTCGCCGTCGCCGCAGAGCGAGTTGGGTCCCTTGGCGAACATCATCGGGTAGTCGGGCGCCGGCTTGCCCTGCTCCTCGGCGTGGTCGGCGTAGTTGAGCCCGAGACAGATGATCTTGGACGGATTCGTGACCGGCGGGCCCAGGCGTGTGCCGGCCAGCGGCAGGCGGGCGCGCCCCGGGAGCGACGTCGCGCCCCGTTCGATGTCACGGATGTCGTCCAGCAGATCCGCCGCAAGGATGTCGCGCAGCGTGCGCGGCAGCGACGGTGACGCGGCGCACAGGTCGACGATCGTGTCACCGGCCACGACGCCGGGCCGTTCCTCTCCCGCGGGACCGAAGCTCACCAGTTTCATTTGCCACCCCCCGCCACCCCAATCTGGTTGAGACGCGAGAGGAATTCCTCGCTGTCGATGAACTCGACGGCGCGCAGATCGCTGCGTTCCTTTCCGGTCGCGTCGATGAAGATGATCGTCGGCACCCCGCGGATGTCGAATTTCTCCCGCAGCGCGCGGACATCGGCCGAGCCGTGCGCGGTGAGGTCGGCCCGCAGCGGAACCATGCCGCCGACCACGTCGATGACCTGCGGGTCGGCAAACGTCTCGTGCTCGAGTTCCTTGCACGGCAGGCACCAGTCGGCGGAGAAGTCGATCACGACGGGCTTGCCCGCGGCGGCCGCGGCGGCGAGCCGCGTTTCGGCGTACGGCACCCACGCGATGCCGGCCTCGGCGTGGCGGCCGAGTATGTGCCCGGGGGCCAGAATCATGTACAGACCGTAGAGCGGCGCGGCGACGCCGATGAAACGGCGGAACGCGTTGAAGAAGATCGACGTCGACCTGGCGCGGGCGATGAAACCCAGCGCGGCGCCGCCGATCACCAGCACCGTGCCGATCCCGGCGAAATAGAGCGCGTCACCGATGACCGCGCGCAGGAAGTAGACCGCCATCGCGAGCAGCACAACGCCGAAGAGGCGGCGGATCCACTCCATCCACTCGCCCGACTTGGGCAGGCGCGAAATACTTCCCGACGCCACCGCGAGCACCACCAGCGGCGTACCGAGTCCGAGCGCGAGCACGAAGAACAACGAGAATCCGAGGAACAGATTGCCCATCTCGCCGACGAAGGTCAGCAGGCCGAGCACGAAGGGTCCGATACACGGCGCCGCAACGATACCAACCGTGAGGCCCATCAGGAACGAGCCCATCGCGCCCTGCTTCGCCGTCCCCGCGACGCCGGCGAGCCGCAGGGGCACCCGGATTTCGTAGAAACCGAACATCGACATCGCGAGCCCCACCATCACCAGCGCGACCACGATCAGCACCAGCGGATTCTGCAACGCGCTCCCGAACAGGCTGCCCGTGAACGCAGCCACGAGTCCGAGGCTCGAATACATCGTCGCCATGCCGAGCAGGTAGAGCAGCGCGAGCGTCACCGTGCGCGAACCGCGTCCGCGCGACTGACCGCCGAAGTAACTGACGGTGATCGGGATCACCGGGTACACACACGGCGTCAGGTTGAGCGCGAGCCCGCCCAGGAATACGAGGATGTAGCCGAAGAGCAGGCCGCGCTTCGCAATCGCGTCGCCCAGCGCGTTCTCCGCGTTCCCGCCACCGCCGGCCGGCGGCGGTGCGACCGACGAGAAGTCGATCTTGTCGAAGACATCGGTGTGGGCCAGGTCGACCGCCTCGCGTGCGGTCGAGATCCGCACCGGGATCCGCGTCTCGATGGTCTCGGGGAGCAGGCACTTTTCGTTGTCGCAGGCCTGGTAGGTGATGCGCGCGATCACGGCTGTCTCTCCGGCCGGAGC
>DASUGO010000077.1:35000-39367 GCA_036273975.1 Candidatus Krumholzibacteriia bacterium | reverse complement strand
TCCGACCCGTCCGACCTCGAGTTCCTGCGCGGCGGACGCGTGCGCGTGCGGCACTACGATCCGGTTGACGTGTCCGCGTTCGACTGGACCAGCACATCCTCGACCGACTACACGTGGTTCATGCAGATGCAGGAGATGCGTTTCCTGCTGCCGTTGATCGCGTCCCGCCGCGAGTCCGATCACGCCCTGGCCAAGGACTGGCTGGCGCGCTGGTTCGCCGTACACATGGTCGGGGACATGCCGCGCCGCCGCTGGGGAGAACCCATGACGTGGGCGTATCGCGCGATGGTGTTCGTCTACTACCTGAAGACGGAGATGCTGCGCGCCACGCCCGACGCGGATGTGGTCGGCATGCTGGCCGGGTCGATCCTCGAACACCAGCAATTCCTCTCTCAGGACGGGAACTTCGACGTTGCGAGCAACCATGGGCTGATCGACGCGCTTGGCCTGCTGGAAACAACACGCGTATTCGCCAATCCTGCCGCGATCCAGCTGGCCGACGAGCATATGCGCGAGATCGTCGGCAAGTCGGTCTCGGCGCGTGGCGTGCACATGGAGCACGCCGCCGGCTACCACTTCGCCTTTCTGCGCTGGCTGGACGAGATTGTCGAGTACATTGCGGATGTCCCAGGGGTGTCCGATGTCACGGCCCGCGAGATCGGTGCCGCCGCGGCGGCGATGCACGACGCCGCGTATTACCTGCAGGATCATGCGGGCAACGTTGCGCAGGTCGGCGACACCGACTCCACCAGTGCCGCTGAGTATGCGCCGGAGTACCGTGCTGCGCGGTCGCGCGGCCGGGCCGAGGCCCTGTATGACCCCGAGTCCGGCTACGCGATTTTCAAGGAACGCGGCGGTTCGCCGCTGCGATACGTGGTGTTCCGGCAGCCATCCGTCCCGTCGCCGATGATTTTCCACCGGCACCACGACGCGTTGTCGGTGATCGTGGATCTGGATGGGGAAACGCTGCTGGGTGACGGCGGGCGGTTCGAGTATCGGAAGAGCGCGCGCCGGGGATATTTTGAAGGGTTTCGCGCGCACAACACCATCGTCCCGGCCGGCGCGCTCCAGGATGCCATGCCGTCGCGCACCTTCGAGCACGTGTCGCGGTGCGCGGACCTCTCTTCGCCGGACGGCGTCGCGTGGTCGGCCGACCTGTCCCTGGGTTCGCTTGCGATCCGCCGGACGGTGCGCATGCCGGCGTCGTCATCCGCTGTGGTCGTCGCGGACAGCATCCGGCAGGGAGCCCGGGGCCGTCTGTCGCCGGGGAGCGAGGTCGCCGTTGTGCTGTGGAACCTCGGGCGCGACGTGACCGAGCTGCGCCCCGAACTGAACGGAGAGAATGGAACGTGGTCGTGGACGATCACGACGCGCCGCCACCGGCGGGTGCGGTTGTTGTTGACGCCCGGCGATGTGGCCTCGGTTGTGAGCGTGCGGGTGGCGCGCGGAGAATTCAATCCCATGCTCGCGTGGTACTCGCCGAGCCAGAGCAACATGCGGCCGATCCCCGCCATCATCACGACGTTGCGGGTCGGCGAGGGCGCGACGCTGGAAACGCGCGTCGAAACCGTCCGCCGGGGCATCCGGCGCTAGGTGCCAGCGCGCGAGGCACGCCGTGGTCGTCATCAGAAATCTGCTGCTGTCATTCGTTGCGCTGCTGGTTCTGTGCCTGTGCCTGGAAGGCGTGCTGCGGACCACGCACATGTTCAACGCGCGCGTGGCGTGGACCGAACCCGACCCGCAGATCGGCTACCGCTTCACACCCAACCGCCACTACTGGTTCTTCGCCGAAAACGACCATCCCATCGAGGGGCGCATCAACGCGCTGGGCTGGCGGGACCACGAAAGGCCGCTCGTGAAGCCCGCCGGGTGCCGGCGAATCGCAGTGCTGGGCGACAGCTTCGTGGAAGCGTTCCAGGTGGAACTTGACTCGACGTTCGTCGCGATTGCCGAACGCCGGCTCGCTGCGCGCGACGGATGCGTCCAATGTCTCAACTTTGGCCGGTCGGGGATGACCACCACCGAGGAACGCATCGTGCTGGAACGCGATGTGCTCGCGTACGCACCCGACGACGTCGTGTTGCTGCTGACACCGGTCAATGATTTCGCCGACGTGAATCCCGCCACGGCCGACGGCGAGCTGCGGCCGTTTCCCCGTATCGGCGACGCCGGCGATATTGAGATCGACACGGACTTCACGGCCGGCAGCGGGTACCGGGTGCGCGTGCGGCTGAATCCGCTCAAGCAGCGTTCGGCACTGGTGTCGCTGTTCGCGGAGCGCTACAACCTTCTGCGCCGGGCGCGCGCGCCGCAACCACCCGCCACGCTGCGCAAGCGGCTCCCGCGCGAACTGTCACTGGGCACCGCCCATCCCGACTCCGTGTTCCTGGTTAACTACGGAATGAACAAGTTGCTGATCGCGGCGATGGCGCGCCTGTGCGCCGCGCACGGCGTTCGCTTCTGGCTGGCGTCGGTGCCGCCGGTGCGCGGTGCCGCCGATATCGCCGCCGCGCGGGCGCTGGATCCGTCTTTCGATCCGGGGTTTCTGGACCGCGATCTGGCGGCGCTGGCCGATACGCTCGGGGCCGGGTTTGTGCCGATGACGGCGCCTTTTCTGGCCGCGGAAGCGGCATCCGCGGCCCCGTTGTACCGGGGGCACTGGACCTGCGCGGGGCATCGCGTGGCGGCCGGCGCGCTTGCGGCGGCCCTGGGGAATGGCAAGGTGGGGGCTAGGCTGCTAACCAATTGAAACTAGTGGTGATGTGCCGGATGCCCGGCACCACCGGGAATCTTCAACATTTCTTCAAATTGCGCGTTGACAGTATCCCCGACCTCGGATATATTGGCCGTTACCTCAGCGAATTCATACCGATACGATCTCAACTGATCTCGGATAAGAATTCCTCTCGGACAGGGGCACGTCCCCCGTCCGCACGATCTTTGAAATTTCGAGTAGTGTGCGTGAGCCTGAGTTAATTCGGTTTGAGGCTTCAGGCGTACGTTATCCGCATCCGCGGTGATGTGCGTTTGTGGTCTTTGTATTTTTTCGAATCGAACGGGCTCTTCATTAGCACGCGGTTGGCTACCGAACTCCGCAAGGGGGACGGTACCAATGTGCTTTTGTTGAGTCGTGTTTCTGATCGACGAGGATTAAAAATCTTCTACAACGGAGAGTTTGATCCTGGCTCAGAACGAACGCTGGCGGCGTGGATTAGGCATGCAAGTCGAACGTGAAAGTACTGAAGGGGTAACCCGGATGTGCGAGTAAAGTGGCGAACGGGTGAGTAACGCGTGGGAAACCTGCTCCAGGGTGGGGGATAACAGCTCTAACGGGCTGCTAATACCGCATGATGCCATAGATCTCATGATTTTATGGTTAAAGGAGGCCTCTATTTATAAGCTTCCGCTCCGGAATGGTCCCGCGTTCTATTAGCTTGTTGGTGGGGTAACGGCCTACCAAGGCAACGATGGATAGCCGGCCTGAGAGGGTGGTCGGCCACACTGGGACTGAGATACGGCCCAGACTCCTACGGGAGGCAGCAGTCGAGAGGCTTCGGCAATGGGGGAAACCCTGACCGAGCGACGCCGCGTGGGTGATGAAGATTCTCGGATCGTAAAACCCTGTCAGGTGGGATGAAAAATCATTCGGTTAACACCCGAGTGACATGACAGTACCACCAGAGGAAGCTCCGGCCAACTCCGTGCCAGCAGCCGCGGTAACACGGGGGGAGCAAGCGTTGTTCGGATTCATTGGGCGTAAAGAGCTCGTAGGCGGCTCTGTAAGTCGGAGGTGAAAGTCCACGGCTCAACCGTGGGAACGCCTTCGAAACTGTGGAGCTTGAGGCTGGGAGAGGAAAGCGGAATTCCTGGTGTAGCGGTGAAATGCGTAGATATCAGGAGGAACACCAGTGGCGAAGGCGGCTTTCTGGACCAGTACTGACGCTGAGGAGCGAAAGCTAGGGGAGCAAACAGGATTAGATACCCTGGTAGTCCTAGCTGTAAACGATGGGCACTAGGTGTGGGGGGATCGACCCCTTCCGTGCCGCAGTTAACGCATTAAGTGCCCCGCCTGGGGAGTACGACCGCAAGGTTGAAACTCAAAGGAATTGACGGGGGCCCGCACAAGCGGTGGAGCATGTGGTTTAATTCGATGATACGCGAAGAACCTTACCGGGGCTTGACATGCAGCTGAAGGTTCGTGGAAACACGGGCCGTCCCTCACGGGACGGTTGCACAGGTGCTGCATGGCTGTCGTCAGCTCGTGTCGTGAGATGTTGGGTTAAGTCCCGCAACGAGCGCAACCCTTGTCTTTAGTTGCCATCAGGTCAAGCTGGGCACTCTAGAGAGACTGCCGGTGATAAACCGGA
>DASUGO010000077.1:0-30000 GCA_036273975.1 Candidatus Krumholzibacteriia bacterium | reverse complement strand
ACCTGGTAGGTGCCGGCGGCCAGCGACAACGTGCTGCCGCCACCGCCTCCACCGCCGGTCGGACTGTCGTTGCTGTCGCCGCAGCCGACCGCGAGCGCGGCCAGCAGCGCGGCCAGCAGTGCGGCGCGAACGATCGCCATTCTTATGGAGATGCGATTCAACACGAGGGGCCTCCTGAGGTTATGGCGCCAGGAACTGCGCCGGTTCGGGATCTCGCCGGGGGCGACCCGGCCCGCTAGGAACCAGACTCGTCGTCGTGCGGCGTCTCCATGCGGAAGGCCGTGTCGGACGGGTCGGAGGGATTTCCAGTGTGAATGCGGAATTCGCAACAGCCGTCGCCGTTCTGGAACGTCCGGGCGCGCGAAACACGATGCCCGAGCAGCCGGGACAGCGTGTTGGTACTGATGCTGCACAACTGCGGGCGCTGCATGGCCACGTCGCGGAACGGACAGTTGCGTTCCACCAGCGCGACATGTCCGTTGCGCTCGATGGTGATGAACGGGTCATCTTCCATATAATAACTCTTCAGCAACTCGAGGCGCTCGTCCAGCGTCTTGCCCCGCAGCTTCGGCTCCCATTCCGCCACCCACTTGTCGGTGATGCTGGCGAGCGCGTTCTTGACCGCGGCCTCGCCGTAGGTCTCGCGAACCAGATCCACGAGCGCGATCGAAAGATCGGCGTAGCGTTTGGGAAAGAAATCCTCGCCGGCCTGGCTGACCTCGTAGACGGACGCCGGACGCCCCGACTTTCCGTCGCTGGCGTGTTGCGGGCGCCGCGAGACCCACCCCTGGCGTTCCAGCAGGATCAGGTGCTGCCGGGCACCTTCATCCGATATCGACAGGTGCGCGGCTATCTCGGCGATGGTCGAGCCGCCGGACTGTTTGATGCGTAGCAGAATTTCACGGCGCGTATCGGACAGCGCCTCGATGGCTGAGTGCAAAAACGCCTCCTCGCTCGCTCCCCCCAACCTGCCCCAGGGCGGCGGGAACGTATGACTGCAGGGCGTCCGGGATCCCCCGATCCTACGCACTGTCGACCCGCGGCGTCAACGCAACAATCCGCGCCGATTGACCGGCCCGCGGCGGTCGTATACCTTCATCCAATGCGAATCGCCCTCGCTCAGATCAACACCATCGTCGGCGACACCGGCGGCAACATCCAGCGGATCATCACCGCCGCCGGCCGCGCTGCGGTGGGCGGCGCGGATCTCGTCGTTTTCCACGAGCTGTGCATCAGCGGTTACCCGCCCAAGGACCTCCTCGAGCGGCCGGCGTTCATCGCGGCGTGCGGCGACGCGCTCGCGCGGCTTGTCGAGGAGTCGCGGGCGCACCCCGCGCTGGGCATCGTCGTGGGCTGTCCCATGCCGTCTCCCAGCGCGACCGGAAAGGGCGTCTCCAATTCGGCGTTGTTGATTGCGAACGGGAAGGTCCTCCACCGGCACGACAAGCTGTTGCTGCCGACCTACGACGTGTTCGACGAAGCCCGCTACTTCGAGCCCGCCGAGGCGGCGACGCCGGTGCGGTTTGGCGGCGAGGTGCTCGGCATTTCGATCTGCGAGGATGCGTGGAACGACCCCGCGCTGTTCCGGCGCCAGCCGTATCGCGTGGAGCCGATTGCGATGCTCGCGCGCCAGGGGGCCACGGTGCTGGTCAATATTTCCGCATCGCCGTTTGCGGTCGGCAAGGAAGCGTTCCGCGCGGAACTGATCCGCAGTCACGCGCGCCGGCACGGGGTTCCGTTTGTATTCGTCAACCAGGTGGGGGGGAACGACGAGCTGGTGTTCGACGGCCGCAGCCTGTGGGTGGACGGCGCGGGCGCCGTATGCGCCGCGCTGCCCGCGTTCGAAGAGGCGATCGAGATCGTCGACCTGCGGGCAGGGGCAGCGACCGCGATCGATTACCGGCCGCTCGACGAGGACGAGAGCATCCTGCGCGCACTGGTGCTCGGGATGCGCGACTACTTCGACCGCTGCGGCTTCCGCCGCGCGGTGGTGGGTCTGTCGGGCGGCATCGATTCCGCTGTCACGCTCTGCATCGCGGTCGAGGCGCTCGGCGCGGGAAACGTGCGCGCCGTGGCGATGCCGTCGCCAATATCCTCGCCGGGGAGCGTCGCCGACGCGCTCGAACTCGCCGCCAACCTGGGGGTGCGGCTGGAGACCGTGCCGATCGGTGGCATGATGGAGGCCTACGATCGCGCGTTGCAGCCACTGTTCGACGGCCGCGCTCGCGACGTGACCGAGGAGAACATCCAGGCCCGCATCCGCGGCAACATTCTCATGGCGCTGTCGAACAAGTTTGGCTGCCTGGTGCTGTCCACCGGCAACAAGAGCGAACTCGCGGTGGGCTACTGCACCCTGTACGGCGACATGAGTGGTGGCCTCGCACTGATTTCCGACGTTCCAAAGACGACCGTCTACCGGCTCGCCGAGATGTTCAACCGCGAGGCAATCGTGATCCCGCGCTCGATCATCGACAAGGCGCCCTCGGCGGAACTGCGGCCCGATCAGAAGGACGTCGATACGCTCCCGCCCTACGAGATACTCGATCCGATCCTCGACCTCCACATCGAGGACGGGCTGGGCGCGGCGGAAATCGCGGCGCGCGGCTATGATCCGACCACGGTCGCGTGGGTGATCGACGCGGTGCGGCGCAACGAATACAAGCGCAGGCAGGCGGCGCCCGGGCTCAAGGTGACGTCCAAGGCGTTCGGCGTCGGGCGGCGGTTTCCGATCGCCGCGCGTTATTCCGTGTGATGGGGTCCGGCGGCGATACCGCGGCGTTGCACGCATGGGTGAGTGGCCGCGTGCAGGGCGTGTTCTTCCGCGACTCCACGCGTCGCGAGGCACTGGCACTCTGCCTCGCGGGCTGGGTGCGTAACCTGCCCGATGGCCGCGTGGAGGTGCTGTTCGTCGG
Organism: Candidatus Krumholzibacteriia bacterium; assembly: GCA_036273975.1. GTDB lineage: Bacteria > Krumholzibacteriota > Krumholzibacteriia > WVZY01 > JAKEHA01 > JAKEHA01. The sequence continues at coordinate 27,088 of DASUGO010000077.1, read as the reverse complement.
GTCGCGCACCGCGTGCGAACGGGCGCTCGCGTTTGTACGCACCGGTCCTCCGGCTGCGTCGGTGGTGGATGTGGAGTGGGTGTGGGAAGCGGCGCCGGATCCGCCTCCGGCCGGCTTTGCGATCCGCTAGTCCGGGTTGGCGTGGAATGGCGTGATTGCCTCGAGGATGCCGTCGCGGACGTGGCGCGGACGGTTGTTGGCATCCACCCACACGTGGCGCGTGAATCCGTGGGCGATCGCCTCTCCGTCGCGCATCACCCGGTAATCGAACGCCAGCACGCGGCTGCGCATCTCGCGCACCGTGGTCAAAATTTCCAGCAAGTCGTCGTAGTGCGCGCCCTTGTGAAACTGCGCGCCGTATTCCACCACCGGCAGCATGCAGCCCTCCGCCTCCAGGTCGCGGTAGGAATACCCGGCCGCGCGCAGCAGCCCGGTCCGCCCCAGCTCGAACCACAGGAGGTAACTGGAATGATGCGCCACGCCCATCTTGTCGGTCTCGGCATAGCGCACGCGGATGGTTTCCACGTGGGCGTTCATCGTGACCGAAGACGTTAGCCAACCCGTCCCGCCGGGCGCAAGTTCAATCCGGAAAAGGCGATCCGGATGGACAAAAACGCCGTTTACAGGGGCGCGGCGCTTTGCCTATATTTGCCCGCAAAGGAACGGTTGCTTCCGCAGCGCCGGGGATCCCCCCGCCGCACCCATCCGCCGCATTCGACACGCAATTTGACTCGCAAGGAGATATTCATGCCCACGCCATTCGTCAACGAGCCGTTCTCCAACTTTGGAGACCCTGCCGTCGCGGACCAGATGCAGGCAGCGCTGGACAAGGTTCGCGCCGCACTCGGTCGCGATTACCCGCTCGTGATCGGGGGAGAAAAAGTTACCGCGGCCAGGTGGATCACCTCCGTCGACCCGTCCAACCCCGACAACGTCGTGGGCCGGGTTGCCCAGGGGACGGAGAAGCACGCCGAGCAGGCCATGGCCGTCGCGCTGGAGGCGTTTGAGAGCTGGCGCAAGGTCGCCGCCGAGGAGCGTGCCGCGTACCTGTTCAGGGCCGCGAAGATCATCCGCGACCGCAAGTTCGAGTACGCGGCGTGGATGGTGTACGAAGTCGGGAAGAGCTGGGCGGAGGCGGACGGCGACGTTGCCGAGACCATCGACTTCCTCGAGTTCTACGGGCGCGAAGCGCTGCGCCTGGCCGAGGTGCAGCCGGTAACGAAGCTGGCGGGCGAAGAGAACGAGCTGGTCTACATCCCGCTCGGTGTCGGCGCGGTCATCCCGCCCTGGAACTTCCCGATGGCGATCATGGCGGGGATGACGTCGGCCGCGATCGTGGCCGGCAACACCGTGGTAATGAAGCCGTCCAGCGACTCGCCGATCATCGCGGCCAAGTTCGTCGAGGTCATGCAGGAGGTCGGTCTGCCGGCGGGCGTGCTGAACTTCGTCCCCGGTGGCGGGCGCGAAGTGGGCAACTATCTGGTCGAGCACCCGAAGACGCGTTTCATCGCGTTCACGGGGTCGAAGGAAGTTGGGTTGCACATCAATCATGCGGCCGCGACACCGCGCAAGGATCAGATATGGATCAAGCGCGCCGTGCTGGAAATGGGTGGCAAGGACTCCATCGTCGTCGACGACGAGTGCGATCTCGACGCGGCGGTCAAGTCCGTGGTGGCGTCCGCGTTCGGCTTCCAGGGGCAGAAGTGCTCGGCGTGTTCGCGCGCGATCGTCCATCAGAAGGTTTACGACGAGTTCGTGCGCAAGATCGTCCCGCAGGTGGAAGCCATCCGCCTGGGCGTGCCGTACGCATCCAAGGACGTGTTCATGGGGCCGGTGATCAACGAGGGCGCGATGAACTCGATCCTCGATTATATCGAGACCGGCAAGGGCGAGGGCACTCTCCTCGCCGGCGGCGCGCGCGCCGCGGGCAACGGGTACTTCGTCCAGCCCACGTTGTTCGGCGGTATCGCCCCCGACGCGACCATCTCGCTGGAGGAGATTTTCGGACCGGTGCTGGCGCTCATCAAGGCACGCGACTTCGATCACGCGATGCAGATTGCCAACAACACGGAATACGGGCTGACGGGTGCGCTCTTCTCCAGCAACCGCGAGCACATTGAGCGCGCGCGGCGCGACTTCCACGTGGGCAACCTGTACTTCAACCGCAAGTGCACCGGCGCGCTCGTGGGTGTGCATCCGTTCGGGGGCTTCAACATGTCGGGGACGGACAGCAAGGCCGGTGGCCGCGACTACCTGCTGCTGTTCACGCAGGCGAAGTCGGTATCCGAAAAGGTCAAGTGACCGGAAGGCCCGGGACGCGGGGTGCGTTGATCGCGATCGTGCTCGCGGCGGCGCTGCTGCGGGTCGTGTTCAGCGGATGGGTGGTCGGGTTTCACGCCGCACCCATCGGCGACGAAACCGACTACCACGCCATCGCGTCGCATCTGCTCGCCGGCGATGGTTTCTGCGAAGCGGGCGGTGCGCCAACGGCGCGCCGCCCGCCCGCGTATCCGGTGCTCCTGGCCGGACTCTACGCGCTCACCGGACCCAGCCCCGCCGCCGGCCGGGTGGTGCAGGTGATCCTCGGCGTGCTGGTGGTGCTGCTCACCGCGGCGGTCGCGCGGCGGATCTTTGACACGCGGGTCGCACTGGCGGCCGCCGCGCTGGCGGCCTGCAATCCGTTCCTCGCCTTCATCTCCGGATACCTGCTGACCGAAAACCTCTACATGGTTCTGGTGCTGGCCGCGCTGTGGGTGGCGCCGTCGCCCCGCCGCTACGGCACGGGCCCGGTTGCCGCCGCCGCGGCCTCCGCGGCACTGTTCGCGCTCGCCGTGCTCGCGCGTCCCACCGGACTGCCCCTGTTCGAGTGGACCGCCGCCGCGGTCCTCGTGCTGGCCGTGGTGCCGCTGCGCGCGCGCGCGGTCCGTCTGGCCGCGATGGTGGCCGTGTTCATCGTGCTCGTGCTGCCGTGGTACGCGCGCAACGCGCGCGTGGTCGGCGGGTGGGTGCTGACCACGCACGGCGGAATTACCTTCTACCAGGGGAACAACCCCCGCATCGCCGATGTGCCGCAGTGGCGCGGCGGTGTGGCGCCGCTCGACGCGCTGCCGCGTTACGACGAACTCGCCGTGATGCCGGAGGTGGAGCGCGATCGCCTCGCGTGGCAGCTCGGCCGCGAGTTCGTGACGCAGCATCCGTCCGCGATGCCGCGCCTGGTGATGTGGAAGCTGGCGCGTTTCTGGCGCCTGAAGAGCGACATGGGGTTGAGCGGAATCCGCAGCGGCTGGTGGTGGAACAAGAACTCGGCTCTCGGGCGCCTCGCGGCCAATGTCGACGCGGGATTCGTCTACGCGGCGGCCGTGATGCCGCTGTTCGTCGCGGGCGTGTGGCTCACCCGGCGGCGCTGGCAGGACCTGATGTTGCTCTACGGGGTCGTTGTGGTGCACACGGCAGTCGCAGCGGCGTTCTTCGGATCTCTGCGCGGGCGGATTCCCATCGAGCCCGTCATCTGCATCTTCGCGGGGGTGACCGTCGCCGGGCTGGCGAGCGCGCTCAGTCGCCGGCGCGGGGCGTCTCGCGTCCCAGCGGACTCCGGGCCAGCCCCACCAGGAACATGAGCACGATGTGAACTTCGCTGTCGTCGATGTTATTCTCGGTCAGCGCGCCCGCGAGCACGGCGACCAGCGCCGCAATGGCACCGGCCGCGTAGTAGCGTTCGATCGAGGCGGGCCCCGCCCGTTTGAATACCCCACCCAGTGACCGGAACAGCACGACGAAATAGATCACGAATGGGATGAACCCGAACAGCCCGCGCGTCGCCAGCACATGCAGGAACACGTTGTGCGTGTCGACGGTGGTACGCACCTTGCGCGCACGCAGGTGTTTGTCGGCCTCGATGCTGTAGTCGCCCATGCCGACCCCGAACACCGGGTGTTCCCGGAACAACTCCCACGAAATATCCCACAGCACCAGGCGTGTGGCCACGTTGCGGTCGGCGGGGGCGGTCGCAATCTCGCTGACCGCGACCGACCGCCCCTGGTCGCGTGAGAACGCGAACGAAAACGCCAGCAGCGCGACCAGCGCGACCGCGGTCCCGATGATGATCTCGCGCCGGCGCAGCAGCAGGCACAGCACCGCCGCGCCCGCGAACAGCGCCAGCCAGGCGCCGCGCGTCACGGTGAGCAGCAGTGCGACGAATTGCAGTGCGACAATGATGCCCAGCCACACCCTGCGGCGGGAGAAGCGCGGGCACACCGCCGCCGCGCCGTTGAAGAGAATGAACTGGTAGAGAATTCCGGCGAAGGTCATCGTGAACATGGTTCCGCTGACGCGGTGCTCGGCGCCGATATTGACGAACCCGGCGTGCACCCCGCCGGCGCGTTGCACGAACGCCACCAGGCACGCGCCCACCGATGCAATCGCCATGGTCCAGAACGAGCCCTCGCGAATGCCGACGCGCGCGATGTGCGCACCGACGAGGAAGCAGATGGCGAGTTCCCAGTAGGACCGCCAGTCGTTGGCCGCGCGCGAGATGTTCTCGGAGAGAAACACCGACGGCAGCGCCGAGACGGCCAGCGCGATGGACGCCAGCGCGAGCGCGTCCGGCCGCAAACGCGCGCCGCGGCGGTCGATGATCCACAACGCCCACGCCAGCGCGGCGAGGCCGAGAGCGAAGTTCATCCCGGCGATGGAGTAGGGGAGGAACAGGCCCAGCAGGATGAACGCCGCCCGGAAGGCGCCGTTGGAGATCTTTTCCAGCGGTCGGTTGAGTGACATGCTACATGCGCACGCCGAGGGATACCCGGTGCGTCGTCCCGAAAGCAGTTTCGTCATCAAGCGTGGCCCCGTAGTGGACCACGAGGCGCGCGTTCCATGCACGCAGGCTTGCGCCAAAGGAAACCGCGGTGCGCGATTCGCCAGCGCGGTTCATCGCGAGGCCGCCGCGCAACGCGAGATGGTCGACCAGGTACACGGTTTCGAAGCCAAACAACGCGCGTGTCCACGACGCGTACTGCCGGACCACGTCGGCCGAAAGCGTGACCATCGGAATCCGCCGGGTCGCGATGCCCAGCACCACGCTGGTTTCCTTGTGGGAATCGCGGCCGTCATCGAACGAGTAGCGCGAGAACATGTCCTTGCCGACCGCGCCGAGGTCCCAGTTCTTGCTCAGAGAAAGGCGGCCGGCAAAGTCGACGCTGGTGCCCCACGCGTCGAACCCGCCGATGTCGCCGCGCGAAAAGAAGGCCTGCCCGGCGATCGCCACGCTGACCAGCGGCTGCGGTGTATACGCGTAGACCGCGCGCAGGTGGTTTTCCGAGTAGCTGGTTCCGCCCGCGATGTCGGCCGAGAGGTTGCTGAACATCGCACCCACCGCGTGCGTGGCGACGCCGTTGGCCGGTTGCGAGAGCGGCATCACGAACGCCAGTTGCGCCTGCCCGAGCGACGCGCCCGGCACGAGGTTTACGTACGACGCGCCCAGCGAGCGCGCGGCCAGAGAAATACGCGCCGGATTCCAGTCGAGCGCGCTCTCGTCGTCGATGACCGCGCTCACCGCGCCGGCCATGCCCCACGCGCGCGCGCCATAACCGGGGAGGATGAACGCACCCCCGGTGGACGAATCCGCCCGCGCCGGGGCAGCACCCGCCAGCGCCGAGATCGCGATGCATGCCAGCGCGAAGCGTTTCATTGCGCGTCCGGGTTGAAAAGGAATACCTCCCGGAAAATGTCCCGGGTGCCGTCGTCGTACTCGATGGTTGCAACCGCGACCAGCGGGCCGCGGCGCACCGACGCGCCGCTCGAATTCTTCCCGCTCCATTCGAACGCATAGAACTGACGGGGGGAGCCGTCCTCGAAGCGCGTGACCAGGTCGCCCGCCACGTCAAATACGCGCAGGGTGGCGGCCGCGGCGGTGCGCGCCCCGATCAGCTGGAACGAACCGCCGGGCACGAACGGCGCGGCGATGAAGAGCCCCGCCGATGACTTGAACGTCACCACGACCCGGTTCGAGGGCGGGCTGAGGTTGCCGGCGCCGTCGCGCTGGTAGGCGACGAACTCGTTGCGGCCCGGTACGACGGGCACGCTCACGCTGAAGTGATTGGCGGGCGGGGTAAGCAGGCCGCTCACCAGCGAGTCGACCGGCGCGCCGTTGCGCACGATGCGCACGATCGCGGTGCCGTCGCCGCCGTTGTCAACGGTGCCGGAGAGCGGAAAGTGATCGGCGTGCCACGAGCCGGAGAAGCCATCGAGAACCGGCGCCGCCGGCGCGGTGGCGTCGTAGGTGATCTCATACGCGAACACGCCGGCGCGGCCGGCCCGGTCGACCGCGCGGAAAGACAGCGCATAGCGTCCCTCCGCGAGCAGGGAATCCGCCAGCGGGACCGCGAAGAAGGTGGAGTCGTTGCGCTCTGACGTCTGCGTCACGCGCTGGTACGCGGACTGCGGGTAGCGGACGTAGAGCGAGTCGATGCCGCGCTTGTCGAACGCGGCCGCGCGTACGCTGTCGGGCACCGAACTGATGCGCGCCCGGTCGATCGGACTGATGAAGTGAAAGACCGGGTCCTTGGAATCGAGCTCGAAATGATAGACCGATCGCGCGGTGTAACCGGCCGCGTCGAGCACTGAGAGTGCGATTTCGTATTCGCCGTCGAGCAGCGTCGGCGTGAGCGCACGTGCGTCCCATGTCGTGACGTACGCGCCGCTGCCACCCTGATACGGAGGTGTGGTGACGAGATCGAGCAGGGAATCGGCGATGGCCTTGCCGGACGGGTTGAACAGCTCCAGTTTCAGCTCGTCGGGTGGCCGCCCCGGCAGAACCGGGGACGTATTTCCGATCAGGTGGGAGATGCTCAGGCTGACCGGCCCCTGGGTGCCGGGTGCATACGGGTCGGGAATCGCGCTGAGGATCTGTACGGTCGGCGCGGTCAGATCGAGGAACAGCGGCAGCGACATGCCGATCGCGGGGCCGCTCGATGGCGTCACTCGCAGCGTGACGACGTAAGCTCCCTCGCCAGCGGCTGCGCCGTCCCAACGCCGTCCCTTCCAGTAGGAGTCCACGACGCCCGCCGCCCCGGGCGCCGGCGCCCGCAGCGTGTCGACCGGCGTCACCGAGTCCGCGGCAAATACCACGAGGCTCACCGAGACGGCGGCATCGGTGAGTGTGTAGCGCACGCGCGTCGAATCCTGGCGGCCGTCGCCATCGGGCGAGATTACCGTCTCGCGCACCTCGAAACGGGACACCAGCTGTGCGCGTGCCGGCATGGCGGCGGCCAGGCACAGCAATGCCGGCGGCAGCGTCGCGAGAACACGGCGAAACGAATTCAAGACCGGTAAAACCTCAAACAGGGGGGGTGCATGCGTTCCGGGATTATCCACCGTGCGCGCCCGCGGGTCAATCCGTTTGCCGGTTGCCGCGAGCGGCCCCGGCGCGCGGCCGCCGCGGATTCCGGTACACCGTCGCCAGCGAGACACCGGCCAGAATCAAGCCCGCGCCGGCCGCCACGCGCAACGAGATCTGCTCGCCGAGGACCACCCGGCCGAGCAGCACCGCGAGCACCGGAATGATAAACGTCTGATAGGAGACCACCGTGACTTCGAGGTGCTGCATCACGTAGAAGAACAGCGCGAACGCGGTCACCGACCCCGCGGCCGCAAGATAGACGATGGTGAGCCACGTGGTGGCGTCGAAGTGCAGCGGGTTCACCCGGTCGACGGCGAGCGCCATCACCCCGGTCACCACCGCGCCGACCGCGAAGGGAATCAGCAGCGACGCAACCGGGTGGTAGCCGTACGCCCAGCGCTTGGTGATGATGGAGCCCACGGTTGCCGCCAGCATGCTCAACGTGACGATCACGACGCCGACCGCTTCGTGCGGTCCGACATGCAGGCTGTCCGAGAAGATCACCGCGACCCCCGCCATGCCGGCGACGATCCCGACGATCTTGCGGGGCGTCAGGCGGTCGCCGAAAACCGCGCGTGCAATCAGCGCCACCACCAGCGGCATCGCGGCGTACAGCACCGCTGCAAGGCCCGAGGGGATGCGCTGTTCGCCGTAGTAGACCAGCGTGTAGGGCAGGACGATATGAAAGAAGCCGAGCGCGATACCGACCGCGACGAAGCGCCGGTCGCGGGGGAGAGGGATCCGGCCGACGCGCAGAATCGCCAGCACGATGACCGTCGCGATGGTCATCCGGACCGCGATGCTGGTCAGCGGCGGAGCGCCCCGCAGTCCCACCTTGATCGCCATCCACGTGGAGCCCCACACCAGGCAGGCGCCCAGATAGGCGGCCACCACCCTCCCGCGATTGAACTGCAACACACACCCCGCCGTTCTTCCGGAAGCCACGCGGACGCGACGCTCGCTGCGCCCGTGACCGACCCCGGCCGCACCGGACGCCGCGCCTCCCGGAAGGAAGCGTGACGATAGCCGATCCCCGTTGCGCATTCAACCGCAGGGGTTTAGGGCCGGGACGGCCGCGCGGCGCTCGCGATTGACACGACGCGCCCGTTTCGGGTACCATAAGGCACGATAAATCAATGGTTTTAAACGAGAGGTTCGCATCGGACACTACTGGTAACGGCTCCCTTGAAACGTCCCCATCCCGGACTCTTCGTCGTCCTCGCGGCGGCGGCCGCCGTGCACATTGCGGTCGCGAGCCTCGACTTCGGCACGCTCGCCCGTAACGGCTTCCTTTACGACGACAGCTTCTACGCCTTCCAGATCGCGCGCAACATTGCACACGGCTTCGGTCCGACCTTCGACGGTCTGCACCTGACCAACGGTTTTCAGCCGCTGTACGTGATGTTGCTTGTGCCGGTGTTCATGCTCACGGGCTCGAGTGCCAGTATTCCGGTTCATATCGCGCTGGGAATGTCCGCCCTCTGCATGGTGTTTTCCGCGCTGTTGCTCTACCGGCTGGTGGCGCGGCGCGCGAGCGAGACCGCCGCGTTGATCGCGACCGCGGCGTGGGCGTTCTCTCCGATCGTCACCCGGCAGACGGCCAACGGCCTGGAGACCGCGCTCGCACTCCTGTTGCTCGCCGGTTCGGTCACCTACTATCTGGAAAGAATCCGCGGCATTGCGAGCCCCTCGCGGCGCGAGTTTGCGACGATGGGTGTGCTCCTCGGGCTCTCGTTTCTGGCCCGCGCCGACCTGGGCCTGCTCGCCCTGGTCATGGCGCTCGATTACCTGAACACACTGCGGCGGCGCGCGCCCGCGCACTGGCGAGCCAATCTGGCGACCACCGTCGCGATCGGTCTGCTGGTGTGTGCCCCGTGGATGACCTACGGGTTGATTGCGGTCGGATCACCGATCCCCGAGAGCGGGCGCGCGACACGCTTCCTGTCGCTGGCCTATGCGCCATTTTTTGACCTCGGGCCCTCATCGTTGGCCACCGACGGACCCAGCGCCGAGTTCGTTGGCGAACACGTCGCGCATTCGGTCGGCACGCTGAAACTCATCCCGGTGCTGCATCCGTTCTTTCGCGCCCTGCAGAAGTTTGGCGACCGGGTTCCCTTTGGCGGCCCGGTGCGCGCCGGTGCGAACGTCGCCGAAATACTCGCGCTCGCCGGGTTTGGAGTCTGGTGGTTCCGGCGCCGGCGGGCCCCGCGCGGGGCGGGAGCCCGCGAATTCGATTTTCTCCTGCTGCTTGCGCTCGTGTTCGTGGCCGCCTATTCGACCTGGGTCTTCGGGTTGTTCTTCTACCTGCGCTACTACTACCCCCTCTATTTTATCGGCGCGCTGTTCACCGGCCTCATGTTGGACGACCTGATTACCTGGCTCGCGAGCAAGCCGCTGGCGGTGCGCAGGATGGCGCTCGCGGCCAGCGGTGTGTACGCGGCCGCATTGCTGTTCATGGGATACACCAGCGCGTTTCGGACCACGCCGGTGTACGGCTTCTACGATGCCGCGCGCTGGGTGGCGACGCATACCGAGGCCTCGGACACGATCGGGGTGTTTCAGGGGGGCGCGATCGGATACCTGTCCAACCGCCGCGTGGTGAATCTGGACGGGAAGGTGAACGGTGAGGCATTTGCCGCGTTGCGCGAACATCGCCTCGACGCGTACGTGCGCGCGTCCGGGATCAATCTTGTGATGGACAGCGCGCGCGTGCTCAACATGTTCCTCGGGCCGTGGAGCGAGGCCGACCGGAAACGCATCGAAGCCAACAGTTTCTTCGCCGGGGGAGAGCACGGCGTGCCGGGGTGGATCGGCTACCGCGTTTCGCCGTCGGCCATGATGAACGCCGGCATGCCGGGTACGGCGGGCCCGCACTCCCAGCCGGGCCCCAACCCCTGATCATTCCGGCCGCCGTTTCTGCTACAGAATTTTTTCCAGTGGCGTCCGCGTCGCGCGGCTCGCGCCGGCCGTGCATAACACCGGCAGACAGCGGGGCACGACTGACATCACGAGTGGCGTGTCGCGTCGCCCCAGATATTCGCCGTCGATGTGAATCGGAAACGGCCGCGCGGCCGCGATGGTCACGCGCGCGCCGCGCCGGAACGTGAGCCCCCGGCTCGCGGTGTGCGCCCCGCGCAGTGTGCGCGGGAGGATGGAGAGCATCCGCCAGCGCGGCATGCGCACCGCGGTCAAGAGGTCGATCAACCCGTCGTCGGGCCGCGCCGACGGGTTGAGGTAGAAGCCGCCCCCCGCCCGCGGCCCGTTGGCCGCGGATACCAGCAGATAGTCACCCTCGATCGCCGGTGCGTCGTCGATGGTGATCGAGTAACGGATCGACTCGTAGGATGCGAGCGCCTTGATGACGGCGAGCAGGTAGAGCGGAAGGCCGCGCAGGTTGCGGATCGCGAGGCTGTGATAGGTGACGAGCGCCTCGAATCCGATACCGATGCTGTTCGCGCACCAGCGGTCGCCGCAGTCGATCACGTCCAGACGGCGGCCCATCCCCGCCGTGATCACCGCGGCGAGCTCCGCGGCCGACCGGGGAGCGCCGGCCATCGACGCGAAATCGTTGCCGGATCCGGTCGGAACGACGACAATGGGGACCGGCCGCGGCATCAGTCCATTGACGACCTCGCTGACGGTGCCGTCGCCGCCGACCACGCAGACCACGTCCGAGTCGCCGGCCGCCGTACGGGCGAGTTCGCTGGCGTGGCGTGGCCCCTGCGTCCACAGCAACTGACTCTCGCCGGGCAGGGCGCGCGCAAAGCCTTCCACCATGCTGCGCGTGCGACCACGGCCCGCGGTAGGATTGGCGATGAAACTGACCCGCATGATCTTCTCCCTCGTTCCCGTTCAGGTTTCCGTGCGCGCGCGCAATCGCCCGAGGCTAGCGAAGGCGCGCCGGTTCGCAAAGTGGAATCGGGCGGCGGTCGCGTTGCCGGGCCTGCTGCTGCTCGCGCCGTCCTTGCGCGCCCAGCCGGTGAGCGGCGCCTGGCACGTGGGTCCACAACCCGCGGTCCGCGCGATCTGTCACGCCGGTGATTCGCTGTGGGTCGGCACGGCGGCCGGGCTCTTCATTCTGAACATTCGCGACGGCGCGCTGATCGAACGCGTCGAGGCCGGGGCGCGACTTCCGTCGGCGTCGGTGCGCGCGATCGCGGCGACAGGGGACAGCGTTTTCGTCGCGACCGACGATGGACTGGCGATGTTTCGCGGGCCCGACGCGCACGTGTTTACGCCGTGGGCGCCCTCGGGCCTGGGGGCGTTGCCGCTGCGCGGACTCAACGGCGTCGCGATCGGCGCCAATCACGACGTGCTGGTGGCAACGCTGGGGTACGGCGCTGGCGTGATCACAGCGAGCGGCGCGTACGCCATCACGCAGCGCGATTCGCTGCTCGATGACATCGTGTTTGACGTTCGCGATCGTCCGGCGGGCGGCCGCTACTTCGCGACCAACGCGGGACTGTGCGCGCAGTTCGACGACACCACATTCGCCTGGTACCAGGCGGGAAGCGGCCTGCCGCGCGGAGAGACGCGTCAGCTCGCGGTCGGCGACGACGGCGTGCTCTACGTGCTGGTTTCCCGCCAGGGGATCTATCGTTTCGAATCGCGCGCAACCGGGCTGGCGGCGCCGGACGGCATCCCGCTGCGGGACACGCGCTCGCTGTCGGCCGGGGTGGATGGCTCGGTGTGGGCGTGTGGAAACGGCTGGGCAGCCGTGGGCCGCCGGGGCAAATGGGAAGCGCTCACGTTCCCGCCCGAAGATGACCACGCGTCCTGGCGCTGCGTGGTCGCGGACGGGGCCGGTGCCTTCCTCGGTTCCGAGGGCGGCGTGGTCCTTGCTGTACAGCGCGGCGGACCGTTGCGCGCCGATCTGGGCGGCGGCCTGCCGGCGCCCCGTGTGGACGGGATTGCGCCCGACGGACGCGGCGGAGCGTGGTTTGTCAGCGGTGGCCGCATCGTGTTTGCCGACGCACGCGCCCGCAGTCTGGTGGTTGAAAACGGGCCGGCGGACGCACGGGCGGTAACGATCTCGCCAGCCGGCGACGTGATCGTTGCGGGGCGCTGGACGGTGCGGCAGCGGGGCGCGAATGGCTGGGTGGATCTCAAGCCCGATGTGATCGAGACCGATCCGACGTTCACCGCGGCGCGCGCGGACGCGGATGGCTTTCTCTGGGTCGGGACCGGGTCCGGCGCGGTCTATCGGTACGACGGCGACATCTGGTTGCGCATCGCGCGCGGGAACGAGACCCTCGACGGGCGCGGCATCATGGACGTGCGCAGCGCCCCGGGCGGCACGTGGGCAATCGGTGCCGGCCTCCCGGTTCGTTGCGTGGATGGGGGCGTCGAACGTTTTCCGGGCATTGACTCCAGCGAGGTCGTCGTCGACCTGGAGCGGAGCCCGGCCGGCGACTGGGTGGCCGTGACCGGCAGCCGGTTGTTCGTATTCGACGGCGCGGCGGACCGCTGGAACATCACCACGCCCGCGGCACTGGTCGGGAGTTCCACCGCGATGGCGAAGGCGCCGGGCCGCTACACGGCGATTGCCTTCGACCGCGGTGGCGCGCTCTTCGTCGGGACCACCGGCGGTCTTGGCGTCGTGACCCGGGCGGGGGCGCGCTGGCTGCACGCCGCCGACGGCACCGGCGGTGGGGAAGTCACGGACCTGGTGGTGGACGAGGACCGCCTCTGGATCGGGTTCGCGAGCGACGGGATTTCTGTTCTCCCGCTGGACGGATTGCGGTAAGGTGCGGCGGTAAAACGCGTTGGCGGTCCCGGCACCCGTATGGTAGAATTTAGTCCTCATCCCGAGTCTACGGAGGTCCGGACGAGCCACTTGATATCGATTCGGTAAGTTGCTGGAGGGCATGGTGCCCGTTCCATTGCAATCGCAGCCTGGAGCCCCTCTGAGGGAGTTTGGAATCGATGTGGCAGTTCGTTTTCTGGGGTAGCCTCGCGCTCCTCCTGTACGTCTACGCCGGATATCCGGCGCTGCTGGTTCTCGCTGGCCGGGTGCGCCGCCGGGTTCGGTCCGTGCCGCAGGCTCCGGCGTCCCCGTCCGTCTGCCTCATTATTTCCGCCTTCGACGAAGAGCGGGTCATTCGCCAGAAGATCGAGAACAGCCTGCGCCTCGAGTACGACGGCGAATTGAGCATCATCGTCGCGTCCGATGGTTCGACGGATCGCACCGTGGCGATCGTCGAGGACTATCGCGATCTGGGCGTCGAACTCTTCCACTTGCCCGTGCGCCGCGGCAAGAACGCCGTACTCAACGACGTGATCCCCGCCCGCACCGAGGACGTCATCGTATTCACCGATGCCAACTCGTTGTTCGCGGAGGACTCGGTTGCGCGCCTGCTGGAGCGTTTCGCGGATCCGGCCGTGGGATGTGTGGTCGGAGAACTCTCGTACGGCGGGGATCTGACCGCGGCGGGGCAGGGCGAAAGCCTCTACTGGCGCTACGAAAAATGGATCAAGAAACTCGAGAGCCGGCTGGGCAGCGTCCTGGTTGCCAATGGCTCTATTTTCGCCGTCTACCGGCGGCTGGTGGGTCCGTTGTTCTCGGACGTCGCCAACGACCTGCAGGTACCGTTCGACGTCGCCAACCAGGGGCTCAAGATCATCTATGAGCCGCGCGCGCTCGCGGCCGAGCGGTCCGCGGAACTCTGGTCCGAGGAGTTCGACCGCAAGGTGCGCATCGTGATGCGCGGCGTCGCCGGCTTCACGCGCCTGAACGGACGCGTGCGCGGCATGCGCCTGTGGCAGTTCGTGTCGCACAAGTTGCTGCGCTGGTGCGTCGGTCTGGTCCTGCTCGTGCTGCTCGTTGCGACCGCGGTTCTCGCGCCGCGCGCGGCCGGGTACGCGGCCTTCCTCGCGCTGCAGATCGTTTGTTATGCGGCGGCGTTCGCGGGGTGGCGGATGCGCTCGCGCCCGCACGTTCCGAAGCTGCTCTACGTGCCGTTCTACTTCGCGATGGTGAACTACGCCGCGATGGTCGCGATGGTACGGTTTGCCAGCGGTGGCCGCCAGGTGGTATGGGAGAAGGCGGCGAGCACGCGGCTCGAACCCCCGGCCGGCGAGCGTCCGCTGCACGCGAATTCCGGCGCGGATGTGGCGACGGTTGCGGTCGCCGAGTCGGGGCACCGCGGCAGGCTGTTCGAAGAGTAAATCCAATCCATGCTGTTCTTCTTTACCACGCTGATCAAATGGCGCCGCTTTATCCTCGGGTGCGGCCTCGCAGGCGCCGTCGTGCTGGGAGCGGTCAGCTTCGTGCTGCCGCGATGGTACACGGCCACCACGTCCATCTTCCCGCCGGAGCCGTCGGTGGCAATGCCGATGTACGCCGAACTGGTGCAGCAGCTGTCGGCGCCGCTCCTGGGCCCGGTGGCATCGGGTGCCGCGCCGGAAACGGTCTACATCGAGATGCTGAAGAGCCGCACGCTCGGCGAGAAGATCATCGACGAATTCGGGCTGATGGCGTCGTACAAGACGTCCCGTATCGAGGACGCGCTGGACTCGTTTCACTCGCACATCGGCTTCTCGCTGCTGGACAACGGCCTCCTCATCATCACCTTCGAGGACAAGAGTCCGGAGCGCGCGGCCCAGATTGCCAACCGCATGATCGAACTGCTCGACGAGATCACACGCGGCCTCAAGGTGAGCCGCGCGGGCCGCACACGCGACTTCGTCGGGCGGCAGTTGCAGGAGCGCGAGCAGATGCTCGCCACCGCGGAGACGGAACTCAAGGAGTTCCAGGAGAAGCACAACGCGGTCGACCTCGACGAACAGCTCCGCTCCGCGATGGACCTCATCACCGAGCTGTCGGGGCGCGCGATCGCGCTCGAGACGGAAATGCAGATCATGGAGCACTACACCTCCACCAGTTCGGAGGAGTACCAGCGCAAGCAGACCGAGTACCGCGAAGTGGTCAGCCAGCTCGGTAAACTCAAGACCCACGGGAAGAATTCCGACCAGGACATGGTGCGTTCCTTCCTCCCGTCGCTGGGCGATATACCGGATTTCGCGCTGCAGTATCTGCGCCTGCGCCGCGCCGTCGAGGTGCAGACCACGGTCTACAAGATGCTCGTCAACGAGTACGAGAAGGCGCGCATCGAGGAGGCTCGCGACACCCCGGTCGTGCAGGTCCTCGACCACGCCGAGACACCGGGCGTTCGCAGCCGGCCGAAGCGCAAGTTCTTCGTCATCATCGGCGCGCTGCTCGGCCTGGGGTGGAGCACGGTAATCGCGCTGTTCGCAACCGCGTGGCGCGAGAACCAGGGGCACACCGACGCCGTGCGCACGGTGCTCCGTCCCGTCCTCGATGACTTCTCGCGTCTGCGCCGGAAGGTGCCACGCCCGTGACCTCGGGTGCCCGCGCGCTGTCCGGCCGGGGGGCACGGTTGGCGCTCGCCGCTCTCGCGCTGGCGCCGTTCGCGCTCTACGCCGGCGCCCGTCTGCTCGGCTACATGAAGTTCGTACGCCTGGGCGGGATTGCCGCCGCCGCCGCCGCGTTCGCGGTCACCATGCTGGTGCGGCCGCGCTGGGGACTCTATTTCATTGTCTTCTACGTCTATTCCGGACTCGGGAATTTTCTGCCGCTGAACATCGCCATGCCGGTCACGCTGCTGGTATTTGCGGCGGTGTTGCTGGACCTGGCGCGGGGCGGTCAGAACCTGCTCACCGACGCGTCGTTCTGGTACGCCAACGCGTTCTTCCTGCTGGTTTCGTTCAGCTCGATGCTGGTGGCGCGCGATCCGGCGCTCTCCTTTCACGAACTGAATACCTACGTGAAGATGGTGCTGGTGACGTTCCTCATCGTGCAACTCGTGCGGACGCCCGGCGACCTCCGCAAGTTCTCGTACGTGATCTTTGCCGGTGCGGTGGCGACCGTCCTGCTGGGCCTGGTGGGACTCTCGCTCGGGATCGGGCCGGGCGATGACAACTATATCGGAGGCGTGTTCGTGCTGCGTTTCACGGGCGGGCACGAGAACCCCAATCGCGCGGCCGCCTTCATGTGCTCGGCGCTGCCGCTGGGCCTGTTCGGGGCGCGCAACACGCGCAACCCGTGGGCGCGCGTGGGATTCTCCCTGGGTGTGATCGCGCTCATTGTCGCCATCTTCTCCACATTCTCGCGCAGCGTTGTATTTCCGTTCACTTTCGTCGCCATCGCCGTGCTGATCCGGGAACTGCGCAGCCGGCGTTCCTACATCGTGCTTGCGCTGCTGACCACGCTGGGGATACTGCTGACGCCGCGCTACTACTGGGAGCGGGTGCTGGCACTGCGGGATGCGATGTCGGCGTCCAGCCGCGACTGGTCGGTGTACACGCGCTGGCTGGCCATGACCACCGCGTGGGACCTGTTTGTCCAGCATCCGTTGACCGGCGTCGGGCTGGGGAACTTCATCCTCGCGGGTGCCTACCGCGTGTTTCTGCGCATCGTGGTGCACAACTCGTATCTGGAGATTCTGGTCGGGACCGGGGTCTTTGGATTGCTCGGCTTCCTCTGGATTCTGGCCTCCGGGATCCGCAATTCGGTGGCCGGCGCCCGGCGCCGCTGGCTGGATCAGCCGGAATGGGTCCGATCGCTGTCCTTTTATAGCGCCCTGTCGGGCGTGTCCATCTGCATGAGCGCGTTCTTCGGGACCATGCCGTTCCGGTATCCGCTCTGGATTCCGGTCGCGGCCGGTCTGGTGATCGGGAACCTGCTCCGCGCCGACCGCCGCGTGGCCGCGTAACTCGGTTTCCTGCAATATCCAGGTTGTGGCCGGGAGATTGTCCCTGCGCGGGAACCCGGCGCCGGGGAAACGCGTACAACCCCCAGACGTTCGGGAGCGGTGGCCGGTCGGCCGCATCAGAAAGACTGCAAGGAGCGTTTGATGATGAAAAGATGGAATCCACATGTGCCGGGTGCGGCGCGCTGGATCTGGATCGCACTGGCGATCGTGGCCGTCGCGGGCGCGGCTGGCGCGAGCGAGCGGAAACAGGACCGCGCGCGGGAGCATACCAGCGGTCAATCGGGTTATATCGGGGTCTACATGCAGGATCTCACCGATTCGGTCCGCAAGGGGCTGGATATCGACGTGAAGCGTGGTGTTCTCGTGAGCGGCGTCGAGGACGATGGTCCGGCCGCGGCCGCCGGCCTGGCCGACGGTGACGTCATTGTGAGCTTCAACGGCACGAATGTGTCCACGCCGGACGAACTGCGCGCGGCGGTCCGCGAGACCAGCCCGGGCGACAAGGTCAAGATGGACGTGGTGCAGGACGGGAAGACCCGGGCGATCGACGTCGTGGTGGGCGAGCGTCCCGACCGCGAGTTCGGCTGGATGTGGGGCGACTCGGATGCTCCGAAGCTCCACCGGGCCTTCATGGTGATGGGGGGCGGACCGCGCCTCGGTGTCCAGGCGCACGAGCTCTCCGACGAACTCGCCACCTACTTCAACGCCAGGCCGGGCGAAGGGGTGCTGGTGCTGTCGGTCGATGACGAATCGGTCGCGGAGAAGGCCGGCGTTCAGCCCGGCGATGTGGTCCGCAAGATCGACGAACAGGACATCGCGGATGTCGACGACCTGCGCGTGTCGCTGCGCGACTTCGACGAAGGCGACGAGTTCACCATCACCGTGCTGCGGCACGGCAAGACGCAGTCGCTGAAGGCCACCATGGATGATCAGTCGGACCACGAGTTCTCATGGAATTTCAACGGGCACATGCCGGACATGCAACGCCTGCACCGCGAACTGCGCGGCCGGGCGCCGGCGATGCAGGGCGATGACCTGCGCCGTGAGCTCGATGAGATGCGCGAGGAACTGCGGCAGATGAAGGAGAAGCTGGACAGTCGCGCCGACTAGGCGGCGCACGCGGAACTCAGTATCGTTGCAACTTTCCTACACGCGGATCGGGCGCGTCACACACGGGTGGACGCGCCCGGTTCGTTTATGAGCCGGGAGTAGAGTTCGAGCAGGCGCGCCGCCGCGATCTCCGGTGCAAATCCGGCGGCGATGGCCCGGGGGCCCTCCCGCGCGGCCGTCCGCGCGAGTGCGGGGTCCGTCAGCGCGCGTGTGATTGCGGCTGCGAGGGTCGGAGGGGACGCGTCGGTGGCCAGAATCCCGGTGACGCCGTCCACGACCAGACGCGGCAGATCGCCCGCCGGCACCGCGACCACCGGCACGCCGGCGGCCATCGCCTCGAGCGCGGCGTTGGGGAGTCCCTCGTGCTCGGATGCGACCACCAGACAGGCCATACGCGCGAAGAGCGGCGCGGTATCTTCCACCGCGCCGGCGAAGCAGACCGCGTCATCGACGCCGAGCGCGCGTGCCGCGTCGCGCAGGTCTTGCGCCGCGGGACCATCGCCGACCACGAGCAGGGTGGTGGCGGGGTGGGTGCGGCGGACGATCGCGACGGCCTCGATGACCGCGTCGAAGCGCTTCAGCGCAACCAGCCGGCCCACGCAGCCCACGAGCAGCGGGTCTTCCGGCGCCGGTCGCGGCGCCTGCGCTACGACGATGTTGGGTACGTGTGTGACGCGCGCGCTGGCAACGCCGACGTGATCGACGAGGTAGTCGTGTCCGGCGAGGGAATTGGTGACGACCGCGGCGGCCGCGCGCAACATCGCCCGCAGCGCGAGCGAGCGCACGCCGCGCGCGCGCAGCCGGTCGCTGCGCAACGACAGCACGGCCGGCACGCGCAGCTGCCGCGCGGCCAGATACGCGTACGCGTTGGAGGCGTCGAGAAAACCGTGGATGACATCGGGCCGGAACGCGCGCAGCGTGGCGGTGAGGTCGCGCAGACGTCGCAGGTCGACCGATGAACGGCGCGGGATGCCGGTTACATCCACGCCGGCAGCGCGCAGGCGTGCGGCGTACGGGTGTTCCGGTACCGCGAACGCAATCACCTGCAACCGGGCGCGTTCCCGGAGCGACTCGGCGATCAGAAACAGTTGCCGTTGCGCGCCTCCGTGGCCGAGGTCGTCGATCACGATGGCGATGCGGGGAACGCGTGGCGTCATGCCGCGCATTGTATCCCCTCGCGTGCGCCGGCACCCACCGAAAACGGTTGGGGCGCCCCGGGGGGCGTGCTAGAGTGCCCGCGAAAGCAGGCTGCCGGCCGCCGGGACGGCACTTCCCCTGCGGAGACCGATGCAGGTCGTCTGGTTCGCGGAAATCAAGTGGGACTATTTGCGGACGCGCAAGCAGCAGCTCATCGAGCGGCGCCCGCGCGACGTGGACATCGTATTTTTCGAACCGTTCGTTCGCGGCCGCGAAAATCATTATCAGCTGCGCGACGCCGATTCCGTGCGCGTCGCCACCGTCCCCTTCATCAAGTCGGCTCCCGGCGGCCCCGCGCGCTTCCTGCTCGATCGCGCATTGGTGCGCCGGGGCGTGGACGCTGCGGCGGTGCGGCGTGTGCGCGGCCATCTGCGCGCGGCCGGTGTCGCGCGCTCTGAGTGCGTGTTCGTGATTTCCAACGTCTATGCGATCGGTGTGGCGGCCGCGCTCGCGCCGCGCGCGCTGGTGTACGACTGCAACGACGCCCACGCCGAGTTTCCCGGGATGCCGGCCTGGACCGCCGACTACCAGCGACGGACATTTTGCCGCGCCGACACGGTGATCGTCAGTTCACGCGGGTTGATCGACGCCGCGCGAACCGCGCGCGGATCCGACGCGGATATCCACCTGGTCGGCAACGGCGTCGACTTTGCGCTCTTCAACGATCCAGCCCTGACCCCGCCGGAAATTCCGCCGGAAACGGTGCGGGTGGGTTACGTGGGCGCGATCGCGCCGTGGTTCGATTTCGGACTGGTGGCCGCACTCGCCGCGAAGCACCCGGAGTGGCAGATCGTGCTGGTCGGGCCGGTGCTCGCGGGCGCCGAGAGCGACGCGGCGGCGCTGGCCGCCCATCGCAACGTGGTGTTATCGGGAGCCATTGCGCACGCGGACGTGCCCGCGGTGCTGCGCCGTTTCACCGTGGGGATGATTCCATTCCGCCACACGCCGCTGACCGCGGGGGTGAACCCCAACAAGCTCTACGAGTATCTCGCGGCCGGGCTTCCGACCGTCGCCACGCCGTTCTCTCCCGATGTTTCCGCCCAGCCCGACGTCGTGGCGCTCGCGGACGGGGTGGAGGCATTTTCGGCTTCGTGCCGTGCGTTGACGGAGGCGCGCCGGGACCCCGCGCGGCGCGCGGCCGTTTCGGCCCGTGCCGCGGCAATCGCGCGCGAGCACGACTGGGATGTGATCGCGCGCCGCTTCTGGGAATGTGTCGCGATGGGCGCGGGTTCACGCTGACGCTCCATCCGTCGGGTGTTACACTCGGGTTCGAGATGAAAGGAGACGGCATGACTGCGCTAAGCCGATTCTGGGCCATACTCGCCGCGCCCAACCGCGTGTTCGATGATATTCGCGAGGGACGGGTGGGGTGGAAGCAGCCGTGGCTGCTGGTTTCGATTCCGTACATGCTCGTGACCTACCTGAGTCTGCCGATTCAACGCGTGCTGGTGGAACTCAACGACAAGAACCTCACGCCGGACCAGCTCGACAAGCAACTCGAGATCATGGACAAGCTCAGTTTTCTCTGGGTGTTGATGGCACCGCTTGGCGTGCTGGCGGTGACGCTCGTCCTCGCCGGCGTGTCCTACCTGGTGGTGACGATGATGTCGGAGCGCGCGACGTTCAAACAGTACCTGTCGTTGTCGCTCTTCACCGGGATCATCGGGATCATCGGCCAGTTCATTGCCATCGTCATGCTGCGGTTGCGCGGCATCGACCAGATCATGACCGCGGACGACGCGCGTATTTCGTTCAGCCTGCGCGTGTTCGCGCCGGCCGGCAGCCCGGTTCTCAAGGGTTTCCTGGGCAGTTTCGAGTTCTTCACGCTGTGGGGGTTCGTCGTGCTCGTGCTCGGGCTCTCGCGCGTGTTCGGCCTGCGGCGCGGTCAGGCGATCGCGGTGCTGGTGCCGATCTGGATCATCTACGTGGGGATGCTGGTTGCGGGTGAGGTCTTCGGCGGGATGGGTCAGTAGGCGACGGCGGGTCAGCCGTTCGAGTGCAGCAGCGCGTCGGCAACGCACGTGCCGACCACCCGGTTGCCGCGCGGTGTGAGGTGCCCGTCCATCCGGTAATACAGATCGACGCGATGCGCGCGGTAGTCATCGACCAGTGCGGGCAGCGTGTCGATCCACAGGGCACCCGACGCGCGAACCGCCGGAGACAATCGCGACTCGATGATCGCCGGGTCGATTCCGGGGAAGTCGAACCCGTCGGCGACGGCGAGCATCGCGAATTGCTGCGGTATGGACACCACCACGAAGCGCATCCCGCGCGCCTGGCAGTAGTCCGACATTTCCCCGAGCAGCGTTTGCGTGATCTCCGTCTGGCGCAGGACCTTGGCGGACGGCACGGTGGCGTAGTAGTTCTTGCGCGCGGTGAGCAGGAACAGACGCGCGTACATGCGGTCGTTTTGCATCAGCATGCGTTTCGCCAGTTCGACCGTGTGCAGCACAGGGCGCGCCGAATGCGCGTCCGTCGCGGAGAGGGCCGGGGCGTCGGCGAGCGGCCGGTTGGTATAGACGTCGTTGGCCAGAAATCCCAGTACGACCACGTCGGGCCGTGCCCCGGGGGCCAGTTCGCGCAGGTACAACAGCTCCGAGCGTGTGTCGTATCCTTCGACGCCGCCATTGATCACCGCCGCGGGTGTGCCGGCCTCACGCAGCGTCCGCTCCAGCACCGAGACCCACGCGTCGATGGCATCGTTGCAATCTCCGAACGTGAACGAGTCTCCGATGGTGAGTATGCGGACGGCGGCACTGTCCGGCGGCGGATTGCCGGTGGGACGGAGTCCGTCCGGGCCGATGTCGTAGTGGGCGGTGAACTCGGGGGTGCGATGGACCGCGCGTGATCCCGGCCGGTAGCGATGGCCCAGCAGCGAATCCGGCACCGCGCGCGACCCTCCGGAGAGGGGTTCGGTCCGGGGAGCCTGCGGCGCGAACAGGCGCAGGACGCCTTCGCTCACCGCGAGCAACAACAGGGCCATCATCGCGCTGACCGCCAGCGATGTCAGAAATTCTCTCGCGCGGGAACGAACCGATCCCATGGGCGGGGAGTCTAGCGCCGCGGTGGCGTGGCGTCCAGCGCCCGGATGCGCGACGGATCGCAGCGCTCCGCATTGACACCGCTTCGACCGCAATGCTAGAATCCGAAAATCCAACTCCAAGTCTGCATTGAGGTTGCGGCTCCGAGCGCGACCTTCGTCCCGGGTTCGAGAGGAGGCAAATCGTGAATCAGTTTTCCGCGGCCAACATTCGCAACGTCGCCCTGGTGGGCCACCAGGAGTCGGGCAAGACCATGTTGTCCGAATCCCTGTTGTTCACGGCGGGTGCGATTCCGCGCCTCGGTCGCGTCGAAGATAAGAACACCACGATGGACTACCACCCCGAAGAACTGGTGCGCGGTATCTCCATTCATTCCGGAGTGGCGCACTGTGAGCGCGGCGATACCAAAATCAACCTCATCGATACACCGGGCTACGAGGACTTCGTCGGCGACGCGCTGCTGGGGTTGGACGTCGTCGAGTCGGCCATTGTCACGCTGCGCGGTGACGTGGGCGTCGAGGTCGGTACCGATCGCGTATTCGGGTTCGTCCAGGAGCACGGCCTGCCCGCCATGTTCGTCGTCAACCGCATGGACAAGGAGCACACCAATTTCGACTCGTGCCTCGAGCAGCTGCACGAGCACTTCGGCGGCGGTGTCCATGCGCTGCAGATGCCGATCGGCGCCGGCGAGAATTTTCGCGGAGTCGTCGACCTGGTCGAGATGAAGGCCTACGAATTCGAGAAGGACGGCAACGGGGTCAAGCCCATCGACATCCCCGGGGACGTCAAGGAGCGCGCGGACGCGTTGCGCAAGGACCTCATGGAGGCCGCGGCCGAGTCCGACGAGGCGCTGATGGAGAAGTACCTCGAGACGGAGGCGCTCACCGAGGACGAGTTCATCACCGGACTCACCGCCGGTATTCGCGCCGCAGAGCTCTTCCCGGTCATGTGCGCGTCGTCGGTGCACAACATGGGCGCCGGCCCGATCCTCGACGCGATGGTGAGATTTCTCCCGTCGGCCGCAACCGGAATCGGTCACACCGTCGACGACAGGGAGATCATGTGCGAGGCGTCGGGCAACCCGGTTGCCTACGTGTTCAAGAACATCTCCGACCCCCACGTGGGGGACATGCTCGTCGTGCGCGTGTTCCACGGCTCGCTGACGCCGGGCACCGACGTCTACAATACCAGCCGCAACGCCTCCGAGCGGACCGGACAGCTCTTCGTCGTGAAGGGCAAGAACCGCGAAGAAGTGCCGCGCCTCGAAGCCGGCGACATCGGCGCGCTGGTGAAGCTCAAGGTGACGAAGGTGCGCGATACCATCGCGGACAAGGCCAGCGGGACGGTCATCAAGCCCACGCAGTTGCCGCGCCCGTCCATCAACTCGGCGATTGCGCCGGTCGCGAAGGGCGACGACGAGAAGATGGGCACGGGACTCCACCGCATCATGGACGAGGATCCGACCTTCGAGGTGACGGTGAGCGGCGAGACGCACCAGACGCTCATTTCGGGGCAGGGCGAACTCCACCTGGAGATCATCGTCCACCAGTTGAAGGAGCGCTACGGCGTCGCGGTCACGCTGGACAAGCCGCGCATCCCGTACAAGGAGACCATCCGCAAGCCGGCCGAAGCTCAGGGGCGGCACAAGAAGCAGACGGGCGGCCGCGGCCAGTTTGGCGACGTGTGGGTGCGCATCGAGCCGCTGCCGCGCGGCGAACAGTTCGAGTTCGTGGACGGCGTCGTCGGTGGCGTGGTCCCCAACAAGTTCATCCCCGCGGTGGAAAAGGGCATCGTCGCCACCATGGAGATGGGTGTGATCGCCGGTTATCCGATGGTGGACGTGAAGGCCACGCTCTACGACGGCAGCTACCACACGGTCGACTCGTCCGAACAGGCGTTCAAGATCGCCGGGTCGCTGGCGTTCAAGGCCGCGGTGGAGAAGGCGGGCCCGGTCCTGCTGGAGCCCATCGTCAACCTGCGCGTGAAGGTGCCGGACAACTACATGGGTGACGTAATGGGAGACCTGAGCGGCCGGCGTGGCAAGATACAGGGCACGGAGACGCAGGGCAAATTTGCGATCATCAATGCGCTGGTGCCGATGTCGGAGCTCTACAAGTATTCCACGCATCTGCGTTCGATGACGCAGGGGCGCGGATCGCACACGCGCGAGATTTCGCACTATGAAGAGGTGCCGCGCGAAAACGCGGAGAAGATCATCGCCGAGCACAGGGCGCAGGTCGAGGCAGAGCACAAGTAACGGTGACGCACCAGGAGTAGAGAGAATCGTATGTCCGGACATTCCAAGTGGTCGACAATCAAGCACAAGAAGGCCAAGACCGACGCCGTGCGCGGCCGGGTCTTTACCAAGTTGATCCGCGAAATCACCATCGCCGCGCGCGAAGGCGGCGGCGATCCCGGCGGCAATCCGCGCCTGCGCCTGGCCATTTCCGCGGCCAAGGAAGCCAACATGCCGGCGGAGAACATCGAGCGCGCCATCAAGAAGGGCACCGGGGAACTGGAGGGCCAGATCCTCGAGGAGTTCTCCTACGAGGGCTACGGACCCGCCGGTGTTGCGTTGATCATCGATGTGGTGAGTGACAACCGCAATCGCACCACCGGCGAAGTGCGCCACGCGCTCACCAAGCACGGCGGCAGCCTGGGTGAGAACGGGTGCGTTTCCTGGAACTTCGAGACGCGCGGCATCATCACCATCCCGAGCACCGGGATCGACGAGGACCGGCTGATGGCGGTGGCGCTCGATGTCGGCGCGGCCGACGTGGAGAACGAGGGCGAGGTCTTCGAGGTCTACACGGATCCCACCGACCTGTCCGCGGTGAGCGATGGGCTCAGGGCATCGAAGATCGCCTTCGACGGCGCCGAGATCCGCAAGGTGCCCAAGACCTACGTCAAGGTGGATGGCGACGACGCGCGCAAGGTGATCCGGCTGGTGGAAGCGCTCGAAGACCTGGACGACGTCCAGCGCGTGAGCGCCAACTTCGACATCCCCGACGAGATCCTGCAGGGATAGCACGCGGCCGATGCGGAGCCCGGAGGGGATCGAGGAGGGGACGGCCGGTCGAGCGCGCGCCGAAGGAGGCCCCGTGACCTACCGTATTCTCGGCGTGGATCCGGGCAGCAACTGCACCGGCTACGGCCTCATCCAGGCGACCGGCGAGCAGGTGGTCTATCTGGCCTCGGGCACCGTCCAGGCGGCGCGCGGCGCGAGCCGTTACGAGCGCCTGCGGGGCATTTTCTCCGGGATCGAGCGGGTCATCCGCGAGTACGCACCCACCCACTTCGCCATCGAGGACGTCTTCTACAGCAAGAATCCGCGCAGCGCGCTGGTGCTGGGTGAGGCGCGGGGTGTGGCGATCCTCGCGGCTTCGCTCGCGGAAATCCCCATCTTCGAGTATTCTGCGCGTGAGGTGAAGCAGTCGGTGACCGGAAACGGCGCCGCCGACAAGAGCCAGGTGAGCTACATGCTCGTGAAGATGCTGAAGCTGGTCGAAACACCCGCGCGCGCGGACGAGTCCGACGCGATCGCGATCGCGATGTGCCACGCGTTCAAGCGGCGCGACTGGAGCCGCGTATGATTGCCCGTCTGCGCGGGCGCGTGATCTCGGCGCACCCGGGGTGTATCGTCGAAGTGGGTGGTGTGGGCTTTGAAGTGTCGATCCCGGAGAAGGACCGTGAGGCGCTGACGCCGATGGACGGCGAGGTGATCTTCCACACCCACATGGTGGTGCGCGAAGACCGGATGAGCCTGTTCGGGTTTCTCAGCCGGGTCGACCGGGACCTGTTTCTCAAGCTGATCGATGTTTCTGGCGTCGGGCCGCGCATCGCACTGGCAGCGCTGTCGACACACCCGGCGGCGCGGGTCGTCGGCGCCATCCGGAGCGGCGAGACCGCGTTTCTGTCCCGGATCCCGGGGATCGGCAAGAAGACCGCCGAGCGCATCGCGCTGGAACTGGCCGACAAGCTGGACGCGTTCGACGCTGCCGAGGAGCACCGCCCGGCCGCGATCGGCGTGCGCGAGGAAGTCGTGCTCGCCTTGACGTCGCTGGGCATGACGCGCGGCGCGGCCGAGGGCGCGCTGGACCGCATGGAATGGAATCCGGGCGAACCGGAGAACGTGGAAGACATCGTACGCCGCGCGCTGCGCTACGCGAGCGGCGGATAGGGAGCCCATGGACCACGACGCCGCCAACGAACGCCTCACCAGCCCGGCCGACCTCGCCGACGACGCCAAGAGCGACGCACTCCTGCGACCGCGCCGGCTCGACGAGTTCGTGGGCCAGACCGAGCTCAAGCAGAACCTGCGCGTGTTCATCGAGGCCGCGAAACAGCGTGGCGAGCCGCTGGACCATGTGCTGCTCTACGGCCCGCCCGGGCTCGGGAAAACCACGCTCGCGCACATCATCGCCAGCGAGCTCGAGGTCGCCATCAAGACGACGTCGGGTCCCGCGTTCCAGAACGCGGCCGAACTGCTGGGCGTGCTGAGCCACCTCGAGAAAAATCACCTCGTGTTCATCGACGAGATCCACCGCCTGCCGCGCGTGCTCGAAGAACACATGTACCAGGCCATGGACGCGCTCAAGTGCGAGCTGATC
>DASUGO010000076.1:0-5186 GCA_036273975.1 Candidatus Krumholzibacteriia bacterium | reverse complement strand
GTGGGCCAGGTCGACCGCCTCGCGTGCGGTCGAGATCCGCACCGGGATCCGCGTCTCGATGGTCTCGGGGAGCAGGCACTTTTCGTTGTCGCAGGCCTGGTAGGTGATGCGCGCGATCACGGCTGTCTCTCCGGCCGGAGCGTCCGCGGCGACGTCGATGGCGGCGCCCAGATAGACGGTGCCGTCGTAGAGCCGCAGCGGTGCCTCGGAGAAGCTGAGCGTCTTTTCGGTGCCGGCCGGGAACACGACACCGCGCAGCGTAACCCCCGGCGGCAGTTCGAATGCCACGTCGGTGGGGACGAGGTAGTCCTCGGTCACGTTGTGGGCGTTGACGTGCCAGGGTGCCCGGATCTGCACCTCGAGCGCGAGGTGCGCGCTGCCGCCCTGGGGCAGGTTGGACAGCGACGCATAGCCGGTGGCGGTGACCGGTCCGGCGGTCGGATCCACGAAATCGATTGCAGGCGACGGGCGCGACAGCCCGGCCACGGTGGCCGTGACAACGAGAAGGGCCGCAATAAGTCTTTTTTTCATAGAAGTGTTTGAAGAAGGTGATGGGGCCAGACCGGATTCATCTGCTTTCTACACCGGGATGCCCGGGAGGTTCGGGCGCATGATAACCGCTGGCGGGGCGGCGCGCAACGGGGGGGAGGTGGCGGCCCGATCAATCCGGGGCGGCCTGCGCCATCCGGTCGACGAGGTACGGTGCCAGGCGGCGGTGAATCGGTTTGAAGAACTTCCACAGGTATTTGCCACGTTTCTCGTGAATCCGCACCACGGTCACCATGGACAGTGTGTGCGGACTGGTGCTCCTGTCGAGCAGGTAGTCGTTGAAGTAGCGGATTCCGAAATGGTAGCCCTCGAAAACGATTTCGTCGTCGTCGCGGAAGATTTCCTTCCCCTTGTTCTTGAACGCATTCTCCGCCAGGTGGTCGACGTTCCGGTACGTGTTGTACTCGAGCGGCGCGCGGTACGCGTCCTTGTAGTCGCCCATCATGACCGACAGGTAACTGGTGGACGGCACCGGAATCGGAACCACGTCGTGCGTGCCGGCGACGCCCGCCATGATGAACAGGCCGATGTAGCCCACGATCGCCACGACGATGAGAGCCACGACCACTGCCCTGAAGAATGTTCCGAACATACCGTGCGTTCCTCCGTTGCCGGGAGTATGGGGCCGGGGCAGGGATCCGTCGAGCAGGTTGTTGGGGCGGTCGCGTCAGCCGAATGACGCGCCGAGGAAGCGGAGCAGCGGAATGAGCCCGTACCAGAGAACGAACGCCGTCGCGACGCCCAGAAGCTGGCCGATGCGGCGGACGCCGGCCCCCGACCGGATGTAGCGCGCCAGCATCACGGCCAGTACGACACCGTGTGCGGCGGCAGCCACGGCAAGCACGCCGGGCAGTCCGCGCAGAATGCCGTCGCGCCATAACAGAATGCCGGCGGTTCCCGCGGCGAGCGCCGCGAACGCCGCGATGCCCGCTGCCTGCGCGGGGCCGAAGATCACCGCATAGGTGCGCCGTCCGGTCGCGCGGTCGGCGGGGACGTCCGGAATTCCGGCCAGCGTGCGCAACGCGAGTAACGCCCAGAACGCGGGCATCGCGACGAGGAATGGCACCTGCGCGGTGGGCGATCCCCCCTGGATCGTCCATCCGAACAGCAACACCAGGGTGGTGTGCGTGAACGCGACCGTGAGTTCGCCAAACCCGCGGCTCCCGAGTTTCAGCGGGGGCGCGGTGTACGCGAGTGCGAGCGCGATGCCGAGCGCGGTTGCAATCGTCAATGGCACGCGCAGTGTGTGCGGCGTGGTGGCGAGCAGCAGCGCGGATGCCGCGCCGAGCGCCACAACACTCGCGGCGCTTGCCTTGAGCAGGTCTTCGTGGGTCAGGAGCTTGTCGACCAGCACGCGCGATCCACCCGTGAAGCGGCTGGCGTTTTGGTTGTGTGCGTCACCGCTGTGGTCGAAGTGCTCGTTGGTGAATCCCGCCGCGGCCTGCGCGAGCAGCACGCACAGGTAGCCGAGCAGCGCGGGAAGCCAGTCCAGCGCGCCGGCGTGGCGGGCACCCGCGAACACGCCGCTGGCGTACATCAGGAGTGCGATCGGGAAAAAGCCGGGCCGGGCGGCGCGGATCCACGGCAGCGGTCCGGATGAACTCGAGCGCGGCATTGGCAGTCCTCCCGGTGCGGTGCGCGTGCGCGCCGGTCACCGTTTGATGGCGAGCGTGATGCCGTCGCGCACCGTGAGCATGACCTTGTCGACGCGCGTGTCGCGGGCCACGTGCGCGTTGAACGCGACGATCGCGAGGTCGTCCTTTTCCTCCGGCGCGAGCACGCGGCCGCTCCACAGAACGTTGTCCGCCAGCAGGACACCGCCCGCACGCACGAGCGGAACACAGGCCTCCCAGTACGCGACGTAACCGGGTTTGTCCGCGTCGATAAAAACCAGGTCGAACGGGCCCGAAAGCGTGGCGAGTGTCTCCAGCGCCGGACGCAGCTCGAGCGTAATCTTGTCGCCGTACGGGCTGCGCGCCCAGTAGCGCCGGGCAACCGCCGTCGCCACCGGATCGACATCGCAGGTGATGAGGCGTCCGTCCCCGGGCATCCCCGCCGCGAGACTCAGCGAACTGTACCCGGTGAATGTCCCGATCTCGAGCACGCGGCGCGCCTGCAGCATGGTCGCGATCGAGCGCAGGAACAGCCCCTGGGCGTGCCCGACCATCATCTGCGGGCTCTTCATGCTGGCGCGCGTCTCGGCGGCGAGCTCGGCGAGCAGCGCCGGCTCGGGGCTGGATTGCTCCAGCGCGTAGGCTTCGATGTTTTCGGACACGATTGGAATCATGGGTGGGAGCATACGCGACCCGGCGACAATCGGCAATCCGGGGGGGCGCCGGTGACGGTGCACGTTGCGCGGTGCCGTCGCTCCCGGTACTATGCCGTGACCATGCAGGTGATCTATCTCATTCGCCACGCGGAAACCGCGTTCAACCGCGTGGGCCGCATCCAGGGGCACTCGGAGTCGTCGCTGAGCCGGCTGGGCACGCAGCAGGCACGCCGCGTCGGCGCGCGGCTGGACTATGTCGATTTCAGCGCCATCTACGCCAGCCCGGCCAAGCGCGCGCTGCAGACGGCGCGTCTGGCGTTCGGCCGCGGTGTCCAGGTCGATGCCCGCGAGGGCCTGCGCGAAATCAATCTCGGGGCGTGGGAAGGGCTCAAGGCCAGCACGTTGCGCGAACGCTACCCGCGTCAGGTGCACCTCTGGTTTCACCGTCCGAGTGCGGTCCGCATCGAGGGCGCGGAGACGGTGGGACAATTCCGTCGCCGCGTGGTGGGCGAGATGAACCGCATCCGGCGCGAGCACACGTCGGGCGAACTCGCCGTGATCACCCACGGGGGCGTCATCTGCGTCTACCTCACCTCGCTGCTGGGAATGAAACTCGACGACCTCTGGCAGTTCAAGATCCGCAACGCGTCGGTGACGCGGGTGCTGTTTCCGCAGGGGCGCGCGCGCGTGGACCTGCTGGGCGACATCCACCACCTGGATGGCGCGTTCCGCGAGATGCCCGACCGGCCGTTCCGGTTGTTTCCCTAGATTTCCAGCCTATTCCGCAGCCGGTATTTCGCCGATCGCAGCGAGCATCCGCTCGGTGTGCGGGAGCCGTTCGCCGCGGGCGGCGCGGCGTGCGCGGCACAGCGCGCCGAGCAGGTGCAGCGAGGCACGGTCGTCGACGTCGTACCACGGAGGCGTCAACGAGAGGGTGAGCTGTGCAGCCGAGGCGGCGCGGACGGTGTCTTCGAGAACATGCGGACCGCCCCAGCGGATGCCGCGGAACAACCCCGGTGCCGGCCGGCTGAGCCCCACCAGGTAATAACCGCCGTCAAACGCGGGCCCCAGCACGGCATCGCGGTGTTTCAGCAACCGGAAGGCGCGCCGGACGTGACCGATGGGCAGATCGGGGCTGTCGGAGCCGATGATCGCCGCGCGTGTCCCGGGTTCGGAAAGGAGGCTGGCAAACGCCGCCTCCAGCCGGTCGCCGAGGCTCTCCCCGCGCTGGGCGACGACGGGCCACCTGGGGGGGAGCACCGCGGTCAATTCCGGGCCGGGTTCTCCCGCCAGGAAGATGGTGGGTCGCAGACGGCTCGCGTGAAATCGGAATATAAGGTCTTGTAAAAATGACAGATACAGATCGCGGGCCTGCTCCGGGGACAGCGGGGGCACCAGACGCGTCTTGACCGATCCCGCCAGCGGGGCGCGGACGAATATACCTAATTTGTTTGTTATCATATGGTTATTCGTTTTTTTGGGTGGGTGACACCCCCACTCTAGCACGGGGCCGGTGGTGACTGCAGCAGGCATCCGGCCGGCGCCATCCGGCTCGGGTTCCACGTTGACACCCCGGCAAATTCCGGGTAATTTCATCCCCGGACATCTTGTGAAAATGGTTACAAGGTTCCCGCGCCGCACCTTATCCCGACAGATCACGCCATTGCATTGACGACATGACGCTTGCGCTCAAATATGCTCCGGTGCTGGTTCTATTTCTGCTCGCGTTCATGATTCCGTTGATCATGCTCGCGATCGCGGGCGTCACGGGACCGCGGCAGCCGAGCCCACGCAAGATGACGCCGTTTGAATGCGGCGTCGAATCGCTGGGTGACACACGGCACCGATTCTCGGTGCGCTTCTTCCTTGTCGCGCTCCTGTTCATCATCTTCGACATCGAGGCGGTCTTCATCTATCCCTGGGCGGTGCTTTTCCGCGAACTCGGTTTGTTTGGGCTCGTGGAAATGGCGATCTTCCTGACAGTCCTCTTGCTGGGGCTGTTCTACGTTTGGAAGAAAGGAGCACTGGAATGGGAGTAGACAAGACATTATTGCTGCCGACGACCAAGGATGAGGCGGGCATCATCACGACGCGCATGGATGATGTGGTGCGCTGGGGACGGAAGAATTCGTTGTGGCCGTTGCCGTTCGGCACCGCGTGTTGCGCAATCGAATTCATGGGAGTCGTGTCGAGCAAGTTCGACATCTCGCGTTTCGGCGCCGAGCTCGTGCGCTTCTCGCCGCGCCAGGCCGATCTGATTCTGGTTGCGGGCACGATCAACTACAAGCTCGCACCGGTGCTCAAGCGCATCTACGACCAGGTCGCCGATCCCAAGTATGTGATCTCGATGGGTGCCTGCGCGTGCTCG
>DASUGO010000075.1:0-2413 GCA_036273975.1 Candidatus Krumholzibacteriia bacterium | reverse complement strand
CAGAGCCCGGACGTGGCGCAGCAGATCATCAATGAGACCGAGGGAATCGAGCTGATGTACTTCCGCCCGAACGGCACGCCGGTGTACTTCCGGGAGGACAACCTCAACGCGGCCAAGACCGTTCGCACCTATGACGTGTGGCCGTTGCCGATGGGTGGCGGCGCGTACTCCGCGGATGGTTCGACAACCGCGCCCGGCAACCTGGCGGTCTGGGACGGAGCCGGGGTTTTGTTGACGCACCAGGAATTTGGCGGGCGCGTGACCCAGGTCGACGGCCCGCTGGCGGACGGACAGCACGCGACCCACGTGGCCGGGACATTGATCGCGGCGGGCGTGGTGGGTGCCGCGCGCGGAATGTCGTATGCCGCGCCGCTGGACGCCTACAACTGGACCCTCGACACGTCGGAAATGGCAAACGCGGCGGCCAACGGACTGCAGGTGTCCAACCATTCCTACGGGTTCGCGACCGGCTGGGAGCTGGTGAGCGGGACCT
Organism: Candidatus Krumholzibacteriia bacterium; assembly: GCA_036273975.1. Lineage (GTDB taxonomy): Bacteria > Krumholzibacteriota > Krumholzibacteriia > WVZY01 > JAKEHA01 > JAKEHA01. The sequence continues at coordinate 1,920 of DASUGO010000075.1, read as the reverse complement.
GGTACTGGTACGGCGACCTCGGCGTGAGCAGCGCGGAAGACTATGGTTTTGGCTTCTACGACAGCTCCGCGCGCACCTACGACCAGATTGCGTACAACGCGCCCGACTACCTGATCTGCGTCTCGGCGGGAAATGACCGCAGCGACCTGGGGCCGGGTGCCGGCGGCCCGCACTATCACTGGAACAACGGCTGGCAGGCGTCCAACGATACGCATGGTGGCGACAATCAAAACGGCGGCTACGACACGATCAGCTGGACCGCCACCGCGAAGAATATTCTGACGGTCGGCGCGATCAACGACATCACCGCGGGTTACTCCAGTACGAGTGATGTCGTCCAGACCAGCTTCTCCAGCTGGGGACCGTGCGACGACGGGCGCATCAAGCCCGACATCGTTGCCAACGGCGCCAATCTGACTTCGTGCAACAACTCGTCCGACACCGGCTACATCGGGCTGTCAGGTACGTCGATGTCGAGTCCGAACGCGGCGGGTTCGGTCAACCTGGTGGCGCAGGAGTTCGAGATCGTGCATGCCACGGTTCCACTGTCGTCGACGCTCAAGGCCATCGTGATCAACGCGGCCGACGACGCGGGTGTCAACCCCGGACCGGACTACCAGAACGGATGGGGACTCCTCAATACCAAACGATCACTCGACATCGTGCACGCCGGTCCCGGCGACGACCTGGGCGTGATCGAGGGGGCGCTGACGGATGGCGGTTCTGACGAATACTACTTTGCGTGCACGACGTCGCAGGACATCCGCGTGACGCTGTGCTGGACGGATCCGGCGGGCAGCGCGTCCCCCGTGTCGCTGGATCCGAGCGGCCCGCGTCTGGTCAACGACCTGGACCTGGTGCTCGAGAATCTTCAACTGGCGACGACGGTGGAGCCGTGGAACCTGAGCCGGACGCTGCCGGGGAACGCCGCGACCCAGGGGCCCAACCACGTGGACAACGTCGAGGGAATCGACCTTCCGGCCGCCGGACTGGGTGGCTACAAGGTGACGGTTTCGCACACCGGTTCGTTGACCGGCTCGCCGCAGGCCTACTCGCTGGTGTTTCGTGGCATGCACGAGGCGCCGACACCGGTGCAGCGCAACGCGCGCGTGCCGTCATTCTGGATCGGTGATCCGCGGCCGAACCCGGTCGCGGGCCTCGCGACAATCGACTTTGGTCTCAACCGCGAAGACGTGGTTGCGATCAACGTGTACGACGTGGCCGGGCGCCGCGTGGCCACATTGCTCAACCGCGGCTCGCGGGCCGCGGGCAGCGGCACGGTGACGTTCGACACCTCGGCGCTCGCGTCCGGTGTGTACTTCGTGCGGATGGAGTCAGCCGGCCAGGCGACGTCGCGCAAGATCACCGTCGTGAAGTAACGACCGCGACCATCGTTGTGCGGAAACGCCGGTGCATTGCGCGCCGGCGTTTCTGCTTAGCGGCGCAACAGCAGGCGCGCGTACGTGATTGGGGAGACCAGCGCGCGCTTGCTCGCCACCGCGTCGCGCGCCGCGGTCATGCCGCGAATCCAGTCGAGGACGTCGGGTCGCGCCGCCGCGCGCCCCACCAGGAAGTCAATCAGGCTGGCGTGCCGAGCCAGCGATCGCAGACGGTAGTGCAGGCGCAGTTCGTCGCGGTCGAGTGTCTGCCAGAGCCGCGCGGGATACGCCTCGGCGAGGGTGAGATTCGCGCCCGGTTGCAGATGTTCCGCGATCACATCGGCCGCGACGCGCCCCGAATCCAGCGCGTTGCCAATCCCCTCGCCGGAGAACGGGTCCACCAGCCCCGCCGCATCACCCGCCAGAAGAAAACCATCTCCTGCGATCGTGCGCCCGAAGTCCGGCGTCGGCAGGTTCCAGCCGTGCACGGCCCAGATGCGCTCGGTATGGCGAAACCGCTCCCGAAAACGTGGCAGTGCCA
>DASUGO010000074.1:0-2237 GCA_036273975.1 Candidatus Krumholzibacteriia bacterium | reverse complement strand
GCAGAGTGTCACCATGATGACGCCGCTGGGGACCAGCATGATCCCCACGCTGAACGGCATGCTCTTTCCGCTCGCGCTGGCGGTCGGCATGAATCTGCTCGGCGCGCTGGCCGGGGGGTTCATCCTCTACTACGTGTGGCGCCAGGGTGGAAAACAGCTCCAGATTCAGAAGCGGCTCGACGCCCTCCCGCCGTGGACACGGCGTTTCGCCAAGACCGATCTGCTGTCACTCATCATCCTGCGCATGCTCCCCTGGGCGGGCAGCAACTACGCCACCTTCCTCGCCGGCGTGTCGCGGGTTCCGCTGCACATCCACATGGCGAGCATCATTATCGGCGCGCTGCCCGGGTCACTCATCTACGCGCTGCTCGGCGCCGGGATCATCGCACTGTAAGAAGTTCAAATGATCGAAGGCGGACCGGCGAGCCGGTCGGCGAGGGTGCGCTCCACCATCAGCGCGAATATTGCATTCAGGTGATCTTCCACCGCCGGGCCGTCCAGGATACCCAGCGCGATGGCGATGGCTTCGATGGTCGCGAGACCGTTGGCGACGGGTTGCCTGCGCAGCCGGTAGCGCGAGTCAATCCCCGACGGCAGTCGCACCCACTGCATACGTTCGAGCGTCGGCTCGCGGCGGCCCATCTTGCGCGCCTGGCGCCAGCTCCCGTCCGGGACGACGAGGCGCGTGAACGCGTGGCTCTCCGCGAAATCCCGATCCAGCTCCTGCGACCGTTCGCTGAGATTCAAGTACAGGCACGACTCCGGTTCCGGGAACATCTGCTCGAGGTCCAGCGGGTTGCGCACGTGCCCGCGCAAGTACACGTCACAGTTACCGAGCGCCAGGTTGGTGAGACGCGAGGTGCCGCTGGGTTTGTACACCTCGCGACGGTGCATCACAATGGTGACGGGCGTGCGGTTGGGGAATGGCCGGACGCTGCCGCACAGGCAGATGTGTTGCTTCATCAGGCACGTCGGACACCGGCCCGGATACGCGAGTGTATAATCGGCGAGTTTCACCCGGGCGAAGTATACACCACTCGGCACGCGTTCCGTCCGCCGGGGCGCGGAACTACGCGGCGAACATGGCCTGCAGCGCGACGAGGACTGAGCCCATGGAGCGGGGAGAGAGATGACCGAGCTTCTGCGAGACGCGCGCGCGGTCGACGGTTCGAATCTGATCCAGCACGACGAACCCTGATTTTCCCTGAAAGCGGCATGAGATCCGAAATGGATACGCGTGCCCGCCCGTGGTCATGGGCGCCACAATGAACGTTGGCATGTGATCGTTCAGAACATCCGGCGAGACCACCACGCACGGCCGTGTCTTGCGAATCTCGCCGCCCTGACCATGACCAAGGCTCACCAGAACCACATCACCGCGCTTCACCGTGGGCGCTACCATTCCCACTCCTCGTCGTCGAAGCGGGTTGGCGCGTCGTTCTCTATTACATAGTCTTCGCGGCGCTCGAGCAGGAGTTGAACCGCGGCTTCCCACCCGGCGCGGGGCGCTTCCGCGCTGGTTATAACGAGGGCGCCGTCGCGGAGCGTCACCTCCACTTCGTCTTTGAGGCCGGCCTCCTCGATGAGGGGCTTGGGGAGGCGCAGGCCGCGCGAGTTTCCAATTCGAACCAGGCGGGTTTTCATCGTGATTACATTGTAATCACGCCGCCGGGCTCTGTCAACCGGGGAACAAGCAGAGCCGGACGCGGAACAAGCCGGGGCTAGTCGTCGCGGGCGACGTCGACCACGGCCTTGATGTCCACCACCGGCGTACCGTCGATGGCCTCGATGGGCCCGATCGACACGCCATCCGCATCGACCGCGAGCACCTTCACGCGGTGCAGCCCGAGCGGATTCGGACGATGCGGCGACCGCGTGCTGAAAACGCCCGTCAGCGGGTTGGCCGTATCGCCGCGCGGGTGAACGTGCAATACGTCGCGTCTTCCCAGGTGCAGCCACGTGATCACAATGATCTCGTCGCCGACTCTCATCCGGAGCAGACCATCGCGGTACTCGGGCCGCACGTCGATGCGGCCATCAGGCGCACCCTCCGTGTAGAACAGCGGCGCGTCACCGATGTCCTTGAGCGGTGAGCGGATCACGCCGATCGTTTTCAACGGGTACGTTTCCACGCGATTCCCTCCTTCTGTCATCCCCTTACGCGTAGTCGGATAGTCTTATTGCGTTGTGTTAGCTCCACAACAGAAACTATTTCTGAGAATGTTACCCTGTTAAGG
>DASUGO010000073.1:0-2650 GCA_036273975.1 Candidatus Krumholzibacteriia bacterium | reverse complement strand
TTGCGTGGACACATTATACCACCCGCGGCGGAGTCCCGCGAGGGCCGCGGGCCGCGATGCCGCTGGACGGGCGGCGCCGGAATTGTCTACCGTAGGGGGGAATGGTTCGGGTGGCGCCGGGTGAGCGCCGCCGTGAAATGGACGAGCAACGGATCGGGGGATGTGGTGAAGAAGAAGAAGAACAAGACGACGCCGCGCGTGAAGGCGAAACCGGCGGCGGTGAAGGGGAAGAAGGCGGCGGCTGGCGACGCATTCCGGCTCGTGGCGGCGACGCGCGCCGACGCGGACCTGTGGAAGTCGATGCGCGCCGACATGTACGATGGGCTGGACGAGGCGTCCCACGACCGCGAGATCGATGCGGTTCTGGATTCGGTGGACCGGGCGTGCCTCCTGGTGTACGCGCCGGGTGGCGACGCGGTCGGCTTTCTGGAAGTGTCGCTGCGCAACGTCGTGGATGGCTGCGTCGGGAGTCCGGTGGGGTACATCGAAGGGATCTACCTGGTGCCGGTATTCCGCGGTCTCGGTCTGGGCGGCGTGTTGATCGACGAGGCGGCCCGCTGGTTTGCTGAGCATGGTTGCGTCGAGATGGCCACCGATACCGAGATCGACGACGACGGCCAGCAGGAGTTCTGGTCGGGCCTGGGCTTCGAGGAGACGTGGCGCACGGTGCAGTACCGGCGGCCGATCGCGTCGCTGCCCGCACGCGGCCGACGCCCGTCCCGGTAGATGGAGGCGCTGGTCAGCATCCTGCTCGGCGCGGGACTCGCCGCCGCGTGCGGCTTCCGGGTGTTCGTCCCGTTTCTGGCGCTGAGCATTGCGGCGCACAATGGTCACGTTCCGCTTTCTTCCGGCTTCGAGTGGATCGGATCCACGCCGGCGATGATCGCGTTCGCATCCGCGACGATTCTCGAGGTGGGCGCGTACTATGTCCCGTGGCTGGACAACGCGCTCGACACACTCGCGACGCCCGTGGCCGTGCTCGCGGGCGTGGTGCTGACCGCGGCGGTCGTCACCGATCTCTCGCCGGTTCTGCGCTGGGGCGTCGCGGTGATCGCAGGCGCGGGGATGGCGGGGACGGTCCAGAGCGCCACCGTTCTGACGCGCCTCAAATCGAGTGTCCTGACCGGTGGCGTGGCCAACCCGCTGGTGTCGACCGGCGAGACCGCCGGGTCCGCAACCACCTCGGTGCTGGCGTTGCTGCTGCCGGTGGTGACGTTCGTACTGATCGTGGTCGGGCTGGTGATCGTTTTCATGACGGTGCGGCGGATGACGCGCGCGCGGCGAACCGGCTGACCGGGATGGCACGGTCATTGCGGAGGGACGTATGGAAAAACGGGTTCAGGTCTACGAAACTCCCGAGATTACGGTCACATTCGATCCGAACGTGTGCCGTCATTCCGGGGTGTGCCTCAGGACGCTTCCGGCGGTGTTCGATATTGGGCGCAAACGCTGGATCGATCCTGCGGCAGAGCCGCCCGACGCGGTCGCGGACGCAATCGGCCGCTGTCCGTCGGGGGCATTGCAGTGTACTCTTAAGAACAAGCCGTAATAATATATAACTATTTGTGTTATGGATATGACCGAAGCAGCCGCCGACACCTTCCGAATTGCGGAATCCGCCCGCATCGGGTACGTGCATCTGCGCGTCCGTGACCTCGACCGGTCGCTGGCCTTCTACCTGGATGTGCTGGGTTTCCGCCTGGTCAGTGGCGGTTCGCACACGGCCACCGTCTCGGCCACGGGCCGGGGCCCCGGGCTCATCGTCCTGACCGCAAAGAAGGACGCGGCCCAGCGGCCGCCGCGCGCAACCGGGCTCTACCATCTCGCCATCCGGGTCGCCAGCCGCCGGGCGCTCGCCATCGCCATCCGCCATCTCAACGACTGTCAGTGGCCGATCGACGGCTTCGCCGACCACGATGTCAGCGAGGCGGTTTACCTGGCCGATCCCGACGGGATCGGCATCGAGATCTATGTCGATCGTCCCAGCGAGACGTGGCCGTTCCGGAACGGCCAGGTCGAGATGATCACCGTCCCGCTTGATCTCGATTCGCTGATGGCGGAGCTCGCCGACTGGCCAGGTGAGTGGAACGGAATGGACCCCGCGGCCACCATTGGCCACGTCCATCTGCGCGTGTCCGGCCTCGAGCGCGCGGAGGCGTTCTACCACGGCGTCCTCGGTCTCGATGTCACGCAGCGCTCATTGCTCGGCGCGCTGTTCATGTCGGCTGGCGGCTACCACCATCATGTCGGTGCGAACGTCTGGTCCAGCGAGGGGGGACCGCGACCACCCGCGGACGCGGTCGGCCTGATTTCGTTCAGCCTGCTGGTACCCGACCAGGCCGCGCTCGACATTCTCGCCGCTCGCCTGGCCGCGGCGGGCATTGCCGCCCGCGTCGAAGACGGCGGCCGCGTGCGCGCCAACGACGCCGACGGCAACTTCATCGAACTCGTCGCCCGCTGATTTTCCCGCGGCACAATCTTCCGGCCACAAGCTTTTCTTGGAACGCGCGGCACCGGCGTTGTAGCATCCGGGTTCAACTCGCTTAACCCGGGCCTGCGGCCCACGGAGCATTCCCATGACTTTGCGCGCCATCATTCTGTCCGTGCTTCTGTCTCTCGCCCTCCCCGGCAGCGGGCAGATCGCCACCGC
>DASUGO010000072.1:0-4775 GCA_036273975.1 Candidatus Krumholzibacteriia bacterium | reverse complement strand
GCGCTGGAGATCGTTGTAGCTGAAGGAGGGAATGGTAATGGAGAAACTCCCCCTGACGAACCGTCAAAAGGAGATTCTTGAGTATCTGGGGGCGCATACGCGCGACTTCGGATACCCCCCGACCGTGCGGGAGATTTGCCGCGCGACCGGATTGAAATCCCCGCGCTCCGTGAGCCAGCACCTGCAGGCTCTGGAACGCAAGGGTTACATCCATCGGGGGAAGGACAAATCGCGTGCGATCCGGTTTCTGCACCGTCCGGATTCGCTAGGTCCGTCGCAGGAAGGTGTGCGTTCGTTGTCAGTGCGCGGTCGCGTGGCCGCCGGGGCAGCGCCCGCTGTCAGTGGTGACGTTCCGGCGGGTGACTATCTGCTGGATCGGGCGCTGTTTGACAGCCCGGACACGTTTCTGATGAAGGTGGAAGGCGGCTGCATGGTCGACGCGCATATTCTCGAAGGGGATCTGGTGGTTGTATCGCCCGATCCTCTGGTGCAGAGCGGCGACGTTGTGGTTGCGAGCATCGGCGGTGAGGTCTCGGTGAAGCGTTACGAGACGCGCGGCGACAGCGACTATCTGGTGTCCCAGATGGGTCCCCTTCGGCTCGACGACGAGTTGCAGGTGCAGATCCTGGGCAAGGTGGTCGGCCTGATCCGGCCGTGTTGCTGATGCACTGACGCCCCCGGGGCTTTCACAGCCCACCCGAACCGGCATGAGTAACGCGGCGCGCCGCCCTGTCCGATGCGCGCCGCGCCCCGCCGGCTCCAGCGTGGCCCTCAGGCCCACGACCGACCCCCCTCCGGTCGGTCGTGGCAGTCCGTTCGGTTCCTGCCCGTCGCCCCTTTCCAACCCATACGTCCGTCGTCCCGCTTCGCAAGGCAACCTTGCGGCCGGTTTTCCGTATTCCGGTAGGTTGGGCCACCGATTTCTAACGGTTTGAATTACAAGGATATGGAGGCAGCGGAGCGATGAAGAAGAAAACCATCTGGATCGGTGCCGCCGCTCTGGTTGTGGTCGCGGGTGCCATCGTGGGAACGATGGCGGCTCGGGGGCGCGGAACCGGCGACCTCGAGGTGCAGACCTCGCATGTGGACCGCCAGAAGATCGTGCAGAAGGTCAACGGGACGGGAAAGATCCAGCCAAAAACCCAGGTCAAGATCAGCGCCGACGTGAGCGGCAAGATCACGAGCCTCCCGGTGGTCGAGGGACAGTGGGTGGAGAAGGGCGCGTTGCTGGTCGAGCTGGATCGCGCCCGCTTTCTGGCGGCGGTCGAGAGCGCGGAGGCCAACGTTCGCTCCGCGGAAGCCAACGCGATGCTGATCAAGGAGAACGTCGACAAGACCGAAAAGGAATTCAATCGCTCAAAGGAACTTCTGGCTCTGAACATGGAGTCGCAGGCGGCATTCGAGTCGATGGAGGCCGCGCACAAGGTGGAGGCGGCGCGTTACCGCTCGGCGACAGACCAGGTGGAGCAGGCCAAGGCGGCGCTGAAGCAGGCCCGCGACGACCTGTCCAAGACCACGATCTACGCACCCATGCCGGGCACGATCACCGATCTGAACAAGGAGCAGGGCGAGATCGCGATCGGCTCCCAGTTCCAGCCGGACGTGATTCTCGTCATCTCGGATCTGTCGGAAATGGAGGCTCAGGTCAACGTGGACGAAAACGACATCGTCGCGATCGCGGTCGGTCAGGAGGCCGAGATCGAGGTGGACGCCTTGCTGGACCAGACGCTGACGGGCGTCGTGAGCGAGATCGCCAACAGCGCCAACGTGGGGGGCGCCGGGTCCGCGGACCAGAAAACCGAATTCGAGATCAAGATCAGCATCAAGAACCCGCCGGAGACGCTGCGCCCGGGCATGACCGCCAGCGCCGACGTGTTCACGAAGACCAACGAGAGCGCGCTGAGCGTTCCGATCCAGAGCGTGGCGGTTCGGACCGTCGATCAACTCACCGTTGCTGGTGAGGACCGCAAGGATGCCGAATCCGTGTTCACGGCGGACCGCGATGGGTTCGTTGAAATCGTCTTTTGTATCGAGGGTGGGAAAGCGGTCGCGCATCAGGTAAAGACCGGAATCCAGAGTGACGAGCTGATTGAAATCCTCGATGGGCTCCAGGAAGGCGACGAGGTGGTTACCGGCAGCTACCGGGCAATTTCCAAGGACCTGACGAACGGCGCGGTCGTAGTCGTGAAGAACCAGGCGGCCGAGTCGAACGCCGGTGGAGAGCAGGCCCGTGCAAAGCGCGAGTAACAACCGGATGACCACGCCCGGCGGCGCCGCCCTGTCCCTCTCCGACGTGGTGAAGACCTACGTGATGGGGGCGGATGAGGTCCACGCGCTGCGTGGGGTGTCGCTCGATATCGCGCGCAACGAATACGTTGCGATCATGGGGCCGTCCGGTTCGGGCAAGTCGACGCTAATGAATGTGATCGGCTGTCTCGACGTCCCGACCTCGGGAAGCTACTTCCTGGAGGGGCAGGCAGTGGCGGAGATGTCCGAGTATCAGCTGGCCGAAGTTCGCAACCGGTGGATTGGGTTCGTGTTTCAGACCTTCAACCTCATTCCCCGCGCGAACATCTTCCACAACGTGGAGCTTCCGCTGATCTACGCGGGTGTCGCGCGTTCCGAGCGTCGCGAGCGGGTGGAGCAGGCAATCGCACGCGTGGGTCTCGCCAACCGCATGAAGCACAAACCCAACGAGCTGTCCGGGGGGCAGCGCCAGCGGGTTGCGATTGCCCGCGCACTGGTGGGGCGGCCATCGATCATCCTCGCGGACGAGCCGACCGGCAACCTCGACAGCAAGACCGGGGACGAGATCATGGGCGTACTCGACGAGTTGCACAGCTCGGGGCAGACGATCGTGCTGGTCACCCACGAGGACTACATTGCCGAGCACGCCCTTCGAGTCGTGCGTCTTCGCGATGGCGTGATCGAGAGCGATGTGACGTCGGGAAAACGCGCGCGGGGCGCGAACTAAGGAAGCCATGCCCGGACTCGAAGCATGGGGAGCAGGTGATCGCTCGTGAGGTGGCGCATGGACCTCGCGGAGGCGCTACGCATCGCGTTGACGGCCCTGCGCGCCAACAAGGCCCGTGGAGCACTGACCACGCTGGGCATCGTCATCGGCATCGTGGCGGTTATTCTGACCATGACGGCCGCCAATGGACTCCAGAACACCTTCCGGCAGAGCTTCTCATCGGTTGGTTCGGACGTGATCTACGTCTCGCGCATGCCGTGGGTCATGATGAACGACTTCTTCATGTACCGCAACCGTCCGGGGCTCGAGCTCCGGCATGCGGACATGCTGGCGCACAAGCTGCGCGGCCGTGGGATCGTCAACCCGACCATGGATACACAGCGCGACGTGAAGTACCGCGCGGAGGTGATGGAGGGGGTTCGCATCGTGGGAACGACCGAGCGCCAGACCCAGGTATCCACCGCGCAGCCGGAAACGGGTCGGTTCCTGACCGAATTCGACGTGACCTACAAGAAGAACGTGTGTGTGATCGGGACGGACGTGCGCGATGGCGTATTCGGGAGCGTGAACCCGATCAACAAGGAAATGAAGATTGGCCGCAGTACATTCCGCGTTATCGGCGTCATGGAAAAGCAGGGCGGCAGTTTTCTGGGCGGCCCCAATTTTGACCGTCAGGTGTTCATTCCGATCACATCCTACGTCAAGGCATTTGGTGGCGGTCGCGGAATGCAGGACGTCAATATGGCCGTGAAGGCGCCGTCGCAGGAGGCGGTGGAGGCACTGGAGTTCGAGGTAATCGGCGAGATGCGCAAGATCCGCCAATTGCGGCCTTCGGAACCGGACAACTTCTCGATCAACAAGCTCGACACGCTGGTGGGCGCCTTCAATAACGTGATGCGCGTGGTCCTTCTGGTCGGCCTGTTGATCACCAGCATATCGCTGTTCGTGGGTGGTGTGGGCGTGATGAACATCATGTTCGTTTCCGTCACCGAGCGAACGCGCGAGATTGGCATCCGCAAGGCAATCGGGGCCAAGCCACACAGCATACTGTTTCAATTTCTGTTCGAAGCGGCGGCGATCTGCCTGCTGGGCGGGGTGGTTGGTATTGTGCTGGCGTCGATCCTGACCGCTGTCATCAATGCGGTCCTCATGCCGGCCAGCGTGTCGCCGGGTATCCTGTTCACGGCCGTGGTGGTATCCGTTGCGGTGGGGGTGGTGGCGGGCTTTGTGCCCGCGTGGAAGGGCGCGCGGCTCAATCCCATCGAGGCGCTGCGCTACGAGTAGCCGCCACGCGGAGAAGGAAACACAAGTGCGCACACCCGATCTTATCGCCATGTCGCTGAGCTCCATCGTGGCCAGCAAGCTGCGGTCCGTGCTGACGCTGGTTGGCATCGTGGCGGGCGTCGCCTCGATCATCGCCGTCATGACCGCAATCGCGGTGGTTCAGAGTACGATGGAGAAGGAGATGAGTGTACTGGGCACGCAGGTCTTCCAGGTGCAGAAGTGGCCGGCCGGCGGGTTCCATTCCGCGGCCGAGCGCCGGAAGGCGATGCGACGGCCGCCGCTGACGGTCGAAAACGCCAACGCGATTCGCGAGCAGGTGGCCGACATCGATATCGTCGGTTCGGAGTTATGGGATTTCGGGTATGCCGTGGAGTATCGGGGCGAGCAGACCAATCCCAACGTGGCCATCTGCGGGGGGACGCCCGAATATCCGACCAATAACACGCACTACGTCGGCCTGGGGCGGAACATCTCGCAGATGGACGTGAAGAGCGGGCGCAACGTGGCTGTGATTGGC
>DASUGO010000071.1:0-41777 GCA_036273975.1 Candidatus Krumholzibacteriia bacterium | reverse complement strand
CGCTGGCTATGGTGTCACGCGCGTGCGTGACGCCGCGTATCTGAACTGGAAGTACATGGACCATCCCAGTCTCGTGTATCGCGCACTGGTTGCGAGGCGCGGGGCGGAGGTGGTGGGCTACATGATCTGGCGCCTGGCGCCGCCCGGCGCGGGCGAGTTGCGCGCCGTCGTTACAGATTTCCTCGTTGGCCATGGTGATGCCGACGCGTTCCGCGGGTTGATCGGGCGCGTGATGGTGGACGCCGGCGCCGCCGGGATGGAATCGGTCTCCATCCTGACGACGCAGCCGTGGGCGGTGGGCGTGCTGCGTAACGGCGGATTCATGCCGCGTGCGGCGCGTAACACGTGGGTGGTCGCCGGCTGGGAAGCCCACATGCCCGCGGAGTGGCTGCGCGACATCGACGCGTGGCACGTCTGTCTGGGCGACTCCGACGGCGATATCTGGACCGGCAGCCAGTAGCCCGCTAGCGAACCGCCGGGAATACCGTCTTCCAGTCGTTCTTCATGTCGACGACGGACCAGCTTTTCGCGCGCGCTTCGTCCAGGGCCTTGTCCAGGTGGCCCACCGCTGACTCGCGATCATACGCCCACTCGCGGGCGTCGTCGGTATGGTGGATCAGCGCGCAGAAGCGCGCACCCTTGCCGGCCGCCGTCCACCGCAGCATCTCCAGGTCGCCGTCCGAGTTCCCGAATGCCATTACCGGGCGCTTGCCGATGAAGCGGTGGATGGCAACCGGCTTGCCGGGACCGTCGTCGATGAACTCGATATCGGGCAGCCGCACGAGCACGGGCCTGCCGTTGCGGTCTTCCAGCTTCACCTTGATCTGACTTCCCACCACCTGCTCGGCGGGGATCCCGTAGACGCGTTCGGTCCACGGACGCATGAACTCGATGCCTCCGCCCGACACGATGAACGTCCGATAGCCGTTCGCGCGCAGGTACGCCAGCAGCTCGAGCATCGGCTGGTACGCGCACTGGATGTACGCGCGGTGCAGCGTGGGGTGCGACGCCACCGCGATCCAGTCCTTGACGATCTGCTCGAACTCGTCGGTGGTCATGCCCGCATGGGATGCCTTGATGATGTCGAGAATCGCCCGGTCGCCGCCGGCCAGCGCATTGCGGACGTTGCCCTCGAGCAGCGACCGGAACGGCTCACGATTCTTCCACTCCGGGTGCTGCGGCGCCAGTTCGACGATACGGTCGATCGCAAAGGCGAGTTGAAAATACATCGGCTGCTCCGCCCACAGCGTGCCGTCGTTGTCGAACACCGCAACGCGGTCGGCCTCGGGAACGAACTCGGGATCGCCCGGGGACGACGTATGCCGCACGAAGTCGATGATGGCGGTCTTGATCGGCGTGTCGTTCCACGAGGCGAGCGGATCGATGGGCGCCGTGGCGGTGGCCGGCTGGCTGGTCTCGGCCTGCTCGGAATGCGACGAACATCCGAACGCGAATACTCCCAGCAGCACGCAGACCGCCAGCATCACGAACATGGAGTGCTTGTGATTGTTCATCGGATCTCCTCCCGCGTGCCAGTATATCGGTACCGCGGGGAGAGACAAAGCGCCGATTCTAGGGGTGTGATTCCGGCGCGCCGGCGGCGAGTGACAAATCATGCGCGATGGCGTCGAGCGCGGCGATCACCGCCTGCATGTCCTGCGGCCGCTCGAGTGGCGCCTTGGCGAGCATGCGCGCGACCAGGTGCTCGACCGGGGCCGGGACGTTGCCGCACGATGGGAGTGAAGACAGTGGCGCCGGCGTCCGGCCGATGTGCTGCGTGAGCACCGACGTGATGTCGCCCGTGAACGGCACCGTGCCGCCGATCATCTGGTAGAGAATGACGCCGAGCGCGTAGATATCCGAGCGCGGGTCCACCGTCCGGCCATCCGCCTGTTCCGGACTCATGTAGTGCGGGGATCCCATCACGGTGCCTTCCACCGTGTGCACCGATCCCTCGGCCAGCTTGGCCAGGCCGAAGTCAGTGACCTTGGGCGTGCGCGCATCGGCCATGAGAATGTTGTGCGGTTTGAGATCGCGGTGGACGACGCCGCGCGCGTGCGCACACGCCAGTGCTTCGGCGACGCGCGAGCCCAGAAACACCGCGTCGGCGACCGGCAGCGCGCCGGCGCGTTTCAGGTGCGCGGCGAGGTCGCCGTGTTCCACCAGCTCCATCGCCATCCACAGCTGGCCGTCGTGCTCGGCGAGGTCATACACCTGCACAATATTTGGATGCGAGAGCATCGCGAGCACGCGCGCCTCGCGCTGGAAGCGCATGCGGTCGGTCTCGTCGTCGGCCGTGGGCAGTTGCTTGAGTGCCACCTGGCGGCCGAGCACGGTGTCTTCGGCGCGGAATACGACGCCGTACGCCCCGCGCCCGATCTTGTCGAGAATGGTGTAGCGCCCACCGGCGGATGACGCTCCCGAAGGCATGGCGCCGGGAGAGGCCGGCGCGGTTTCGCGCACGGTGGCCTGTGCGCTCGCGGGCGCCGGGGCCGCGAGCGACTGAATCTTTTGTTCCAGCGCTGCCTCGAATTCCGGGTCGCACACCAGGTGGAGGGCGGACCGGTAGAGTTCCATGGACTCCGCGGGCGAATCGGTCGCGCGCGCGTCCGCCGCGCGCTCGTGCGACTCGGCGTCCTCACGCGCGCGCACCACCGTCACCGGCAGGTGCGCGAGGAGCAGCAACAGGATGACACCGCCACCGCACACGCCAGCGATGCCGTCGATCACGAACGCGCCCGCGCGGTGCAGCGTCGCGGAGCGGCTGGATCCGCCCAGTGCACCCGCGATGCGCTGCCCGACCGACGGTGGCGGCGCGATGGCATTGAGCACGGCGTCCCGGGCGTGCGGGTGGACGAACGACATGAAGAGAACGGTCGCGATCAATGCCGCGTGCGCCGCCCACGCGCCGATGATCCAGCGCAACGCGATGCGCGGCTTGCGTTGCAGAGCCGGGAGATACCTGGAAGACTCCCGCGCCCGGTGCAGGACGCGGGAGGTGGCGGCCATCGCGGGGTCGATGACGCGCAGCGCGCTCATCCGCGCGGATTCGCGACGTCGGCGGTGGCGTGAAACATGAACGAGAAGTCCCCCACCGTGATCGAACAACCGTCGGCGAGCGCGCGCTCTTTCACGGGCTCGCCGTCCACCCGGACGCGCGCGCGCCCGTCGAGATGGCGCAACGTGTAGACGCCGTCCAGCAGACGAATCTCCGCGTGATAGGGAGCGATGTTACGGCCGCGGATCACCACGTCGGCGGCCTCGTCGCTGCCGAGGATGATCAGCCCACGGTCGAGCGCGTAGTGACGCGCGCGGTCGGGAGAGGTCTCGACGAGCATCCCGGGGTTGGCCACGGGGCCCGGCCGGTCTGCAGGCGCGAACATGGTCTTCTCGAACAGCGCCGGGTCGGCCGCGATCCTGCCGTCGGGTCCGGCGATGCGGCACACGATCTGGTGCTTTCCGATCGTGATCACGTCGCCGTGGGTGAGCGCGGCATGCTTGACGCGCACGTGGTTCACTTCGATGCCGTTGAGGCTGTCGCAGTCGCGGATGGTCAGCGTGCCGTCGACCGCTTCGATGATCGCGTGCAGGCGCGACACGGACAGGTTGTCGATCGCGATGTGGTTCTCAGCGGTGCGTCCGATCTTGATCGCCTCGCCGTCCACCTTCCAGCTGCCGAGCTCGCGGCCCTTGAATTGGAGGCTGACGATATAGTGAGGTGACGGTTCCAGCATGATTTCCTCCGCGGACGAATTCGCAACTTGTATGAAGACAAACAGATAGCAATCGGGGTCGTGGGAAAATGTGCAAAAAACATGCCCGCAATGGTCGGGCGGGGATGCAAAGCAGGCGTGTAACCTCGGCCGCGCGGCCGCGTATTACCTCCACCCGCCGCGCGTTTCCCGCGGACCTCATCCGGAAGGACATATGCCATGCAACTCCGTGCCACGATGGCAGCACGGCGCCGATGGCGTCCGAGGACTACCGCACCAACCGCGACCCCGCGATGGACGCCATCATGGAGTACCTGCAGGCGCGCGATACGGCTTCCAACTGACGCGCGGCCGGGTCCGGGCCACGTTGACCTTAGCCCGCCGCCAGCGTACCTTGTGAGCAACCTTGGGAGGTTCTCCGTGACCGATAATCGGGAAAACTATTACCACGAGCACGACCTGGCCCGATTTTCGGAAATCGGCGAGAACGTGCCCGAGCTGGCCAGGAAGTTCTTCGACTGGTACAACGCAGTGTTCGCGGACGGCGCGTTGTCGGCCCGCGAGAAGTCGCTGATCGCGCTGGCTGTCGCGCACGCCGTCCAGTGCCCGTACTGCATCGATGCGTACAGCCGCGACGCACTGGAAAAAGGCTCCGATCTGGACCAGATGACCGAAGCCGTGCACGTCGCCGCCGCCATTCGCGGTGGCGCGTCACTGGTGCACGGCGTGCAAATGCGCAACCACGCCACCAAGATCGGCATGTGATGCCTTGAAGACACCACCGTCGCTGCTCAAGCGCGGGGCCGCGCTCTCATCGACCATCGAGCAGTTGCGCACGCTGGATGAGCTTTCGCTCGCCCGCGAGTTTCCGGCCGCGCTTGCGGCCACGGGGTTGTATCCCCTGAAACCCACCGGCATCGAGATCATGCAGATTAATGTCGGCAAGCTGTGCAACCAGACCTGCCGCCACTGCCACGTGGACGCGGGGCCCGACCGGCGCGAGGTGATGACCCGTGAGACCATGGCGCTGTGCGTCGACGCGCTCGCGCGTACCGACATTCCGGTGGTCGATATTACCGGAGGTGCGCCCGAGCTGAATCCGGAGTTCCGCTGGCTGGTGGCGCGCTGCCGCGAACTCGATCGTCACGTGATGGACCGCTGCAACCTGACCATCCTGGAGACGCCATCGCACCGGGATCTTCCGGAGTTTCTGGCGTCCCACCGGGTGGAGGTCGTGTGTTCGCTCCCGCACTACCGCGCGGCGAGTACCGACCGGCAACGCGGCGACGGCGTGTACGAGAAATCAATCAACGCACTCAAACGCCTGAACGCACTCGGCTACGGAGACGGCGCGTCCGGGCTGCGCCTGGTGCTGGTCGCGAATCCGGTGGGCGCGTTTCTCCCCGGTGCGCAGGGGTCGCTGGAGGCGGAATGGAAGCGGGAGCTGTTCCGTTTGCACGGGATCCGTTTCGACGCGCTCTACACGATCACCAACATGCCCATCAGCCGCTACCTCGAGTGGCTGATCGAATCCGGCAATCTGGAGTCCTACATGGAACGGCTGGTGGCCGCGTTCAATCCGGGCGCCGCCACCGGCGTGATGTGCCGCAACATGATCTCCGTCGGGTGGGACGGTTTGCTCTACGACTGCGACTTCAATCAGATGCTGGATCTCCCGGTGTCGACGGGGGCGCACCCGCATATCCGCGACTTCAACCTCTCCCGCCTGAACGCCCGCGAGATCGTCACCGGCCGCCACTGCTTCGGCTGCACGGCCGGGGCCGGATCCAGCTGCGGCGGCGTAACTGTCTGAAACAAATAGCGTTTCCGTGGCGTGCCGGCGCCGCGCTGGCGCGACACTTGCACCCCTTCCATTCCTTGACATCGTTCCGATCCACTCGGCGCCGCGACGTGCGGTGCCGTCCTCGAAAGGGGAGCAGCATTGGCAACCGTCAGATGGAAACAGGGAGAATTCAGGATTTCCGGGCATCCCCTGCACGCCCACGACTTCGACGAATGGTTGACCGCCGAAGGAAGGCCGGTGTTGCGAGATGCATTGCGCAACACCCGCTATCGCTGGTGGTTCGGCCGGCCGCGCGCGCGGCGGAAACTGCGCCGTGCCGCACGCGGTGCATTCCGTCCGGGCGGGACCTTCTGTATCGCAGCCGAGAAGCAACTGAACAAGCTGCCGGCCGTGTTGCGCGTCTGCGCGGCCGGCATCCGCAAGAGCGGTCATCGGCAGTTGTGTACCTTCGATGCCGACAAGTTCCTCGTGGCGGTGCCGCGCGGCATCGTCCAGAACGACTACCGTGTGATGGTCATCCAGTCACTCGTGGAGCTTCCGCAGGTGAGGGGTTTCGCGGGGCTGACCGAGCGCGTACTCACCGCGACGACCCGCGAGGCGGAATGCATGCTCTTCGAGCGCGTCGCGAAGGGACGCCAGATCGTGGATGAGACCGGACGCGGCATCATCATGGATGTCGACCGTGACTTCCGCTGGCGTTTGAACGGTGTCGATGGGCACTACTATTACGCGGCAACGCTCGAGAGCACCCTGGACCTCACCGGCAACCGCGAGCGGCGCCGCTTCATTGCCGCGTTGAAGGATCTGTTCCACGGGCAGACGGTTCACCTGAAGCGGATGCGATCGGAAGAGATCTCCGAAACCACCGAGGGCTTCCGGCTGCGGCAGACCATTGAGGCCGCCGGAGCCAGAAGCCACACCACCACCGTCCGGATTCGCAAGACCCGCGAAACCGAAGAGACGGTTCTCACCGAAACAACCTGCTAGGGCTGTTGCTTCTGCGCGGGCACGGCGTTGCCGCCGGTCTGGATGACCACGGCGGCGCGTTCGCCGCCGCCCGCATCCACGTTGGTAGTCGTCAGTACACGCGTCGCGTCGCCGCGCAGGCGGGGGCGCAGCGCGTTGGCCACGTCGTCGGCGATCGCGTGCGCGATCGCATACGTCGGCGCGGTCACCTCTATCTTGACCGGGCGGCTGGCGCTTCCGAACTCGTTGATGCGTGACGCCGCTTCCTCGATGTAGCCGACGGGAATTTCGCCGCTGTCGGCGCCAATCGCGAACGACATGCTGAGTGCGCTCGCGTCCTGGTGCAGATAGGGCGGAATCTCGAACGAATCGCCGACGAAGCTGCGCTTGTTGCCGGCCTGGTCCATTGCGTTCAGGACGTACGAGTAGGTGAGGTCGGCGCGCGCGGCGCCGCCCTGGGTGGTGGCGCCGTCCCACGCGATCTCCTTCGGCGGCGAACCCTTGCCGTCAAAGCTGGCCACGCGGTTGCCGCGCGAATCGGCGACCTCGAGTGACCAGGCCTCCACGTTGCTCACGTTGGGGCGGAAGCGCGCCACCGGGCCGTCGCGAAACGCGTCGAACCACGGCTCCGGTGCGTACCACGCGCGGTCGAAGGCACTGCGCGCATAGAGCGGCGCGGTGAAATCGAACGCCTCGGGCGCGAGCACCGTCCACAGACTCTGCCAGTCCAGACCGGGGGCCGTGGAGGGATCCACCGTCAGCTCCAGCGCGGGGCGCTCGAAGCGCACGCGCACCCGGTCTTCGCCCTCGACCGTGATGCTGTCGAGGTTCTTGCCGTCGCTGCCGCCCGGCAGCGTCATGGTGGTGTCCGGGGGCGCGGTTGCCGCGCGGGCCGACGGGCCCGGCACGACGGCGATGGCGAACGCACAGGTGGTAATTGCGATTCTTGCAAGCATGACCGATGACCTCCGGTTTACTGGGTGTCACTCAGACGATAGTTGAACGTGATACGGCCCCACTGTTCTCCGGAGCCCGGCAGCGCCTGAAACTTCCACTGCCGCAGCGCGTCCACCGCGCCGTTGTCGAAATCGGAAAAGCCGCTGGTTCGCTCCACCAGCACGTTCTCTTTCACCCGGCCATCCGGCAGGACGAAGAAGTAGAGCGTCACCGACCCCTCCACGCCGTCGCGCTTGGCCCAGTCGGGGTAGCGCGGCACCTGGTACGAGATCAGCGGACGGTCCGCCACCGGGCCCACCAGCTGCGCGCCCGCCAGATTGCGCGTCGACGTGCTCGTCGTCGCCGCCGGCGCCGCGGACGGACGCGTGGGCGGAGCCACCGCCGCGACTGCCGCCACCGGTGTGCCGGTGGCCCGTTCGGTCCGCGTCAGCGCGGCGGGCGGGCCGTTGGACGGGGTCGCGCCGCGCGTGAGTGTCGACGGCGGCACGGGCGACGGCGCGGCCGCCGTCTTGACACCCGCCAGCGATGGGGTGCCGACGCGGGGCGGCTGCACCAGCGATGCGATGCGGCTGCGATCGGCGGTGCCGTCGTGCTCCATCGCCTCGATCTTGTCCGACAGGATGTCGGCGACCGCGCGCGTCTGCGGTTTCGGAGCCACGTCGGCCCGCTCGAGAGGACGCTCGAAGTGCTCGGTGGGTTCCGGCTTCTTCGTCGCCGCCACCTTGACTTCCTCGACCGGCGCGCTCCTGGTTTCCACGCGCGCGACCGGTGGTGCCGCCTGCTCGACGGCGAGCGTTGCCTCCTCGATCCACGTGATCTCGGTAAGCCCCATCGACTCCGACGCGGCGCGGTGCGAGAACACGAGCAGCAGGAACAGCGCGGCGTGCACGGCCGTGCTCAACGCCAGCGAGCGGCGGGTGCTGCGCTGGATCGCCCCGAACTGTGGTGTCAGTGTGGCGTCACTCATTGCGGTTCCCCCGTTGCCGCGTCGCAATCGCGACGCGCATCGCGCCCGCACGTCTGGCCTCAGCGAGCAGTTCCTCCACGGTGGCGTACGCAATGCCCTCGTCGGCGCGTACCACCAGCACGGCGTCCTCGCCCGTCTCCTTGAGGCGCTGCGCGAGCAGCGCGAACAGTTGCGCGCGTGTCACGTCGGTGTCGTCCACCGCCAGCTCGCCCCCGCGGCCGACCGTGAGCGTGACGCGGTGGGCACCCTCGAGGCTCCGCGTCTCCGCGGGCGGAAGGCTCACATCCACGTCGGACAGCGCGATCATCGGCGCGGTCACCATCAGAATGATGACCAGCACCAGCGCCACGTCGATGATCGGCGTGACGTTGATCTTGGCCACGGTTTCCGATGGCGGGATAAACGGCTTCTGCATGACAACCTACCTCTCGATGACGGCGATTTCCGCGGCGCCGCACATCTTGGCCTGGTCCAGCACGTCGACGAACGCGCCGTGGGTCACGCCGGTGCGGCAGCTCACGACGACACCGTGGGTCTCGCTGGCGGCGATCAGCGGCCGCAGCGTACCGGCGAGGTCGGCGCGGGCCACGACGTCGCGGTTGACCTGCACGTCGCTGTCGGAGACCAGCACGATCTCCACGCGCGGCACGCGCTCGGTTTCCCTGGCGCGGCGCGCCGACTCGGCCGCGCCCCGCACGTTGATGCTCGACTCGAATGCCAGCGGCGTCGTGAGCAGCAACATCACCACCAGCACCAGCGATACGTCGATCAACGGCGTCACGTTGACCTCGTGATTGTTGCTGTCGCGGTCAGTGGAACGAAAGAAGCGCACGGAATTCCTCCTTGAATCAGAATCAGCCCACGCTGAGGGGTTCGGGTGCAACCGCGTGGCGGCCGCTGGCATCGCGCGCCGGCGTGTTCTTGCGCGACTCCGGCGTGCCGGTACCACCCTGCGCGGCCATCCAGGCGCGGATGGTGCGCGTGTGATTCTCCGCCATCGTCAGCATGACGCTGGAACGGCGCATGAAGTGGTTGTACAGGATGAGCGCGGGAACCGCGACGATCAGGCCGACGGCGGTCGTGACCAGCGCCTCGGCGATGCCCGCCGCGACCACGGTCGGCGCCGCGGAGCCAACGCTGGCCATGTCGTGAAACGCGCGCATGATGCCCCACACCGTCCCCAGCAGACCCACCAGCGGAGCGGTCCCCGCCATGGTGCCGAGCACGTTGAGGTTCCGTTCCAGCAGCAACTTCTGGCCGCTCAGCGCGACGTAGATGCGCTCGTCGACCTCGTTGTGGTTGTCGGCGGGCGACCCCACCACGACCTCGAGGACGCTGCCGATCGGGTGCGGGGTGCGGCTGCACGCCGCCAGCGCCTCGCGCGTGTCGCCGTTGCGCAGGTCTTTCGCGACCGTGCGCGCGACGTCGTCCGGGTTTCCCCGGCGGCGCCAGTAGTAGACGGCTCTTTCGATCGCGACGCCGAACGTCACGATGCTGAACATGATGAGAATGATCATGGACGGACTCTCGGCCGTCAGTTTCAACCAGTTGAACTCGCTGAACATGGGTTGCCTCCTCTACTGCCGGGTTCCGGCTGATTCGAGCTCGCTCGCGCGTTCACGCGCCGCGACGACGAGCTCCGGATCCGTCGCGTTCTTGATGAGGTCCTTGTAGGCGACCAGCGCCTTGGAGAAGTCCTTGTTCTTCTCGTACAGCGCGGCGCTGCGCGCGAGCGCGGAGAGCCGGTACGGGTTTGCCTTGTCGTTGTGGCGCGCGGCGCGCGCGTAGGCCGCGAGCGCGGACTTGTCGTCGCCCGCCTGCTCGTGGCTGTAGCCGGCGCGGAACTGCGCTTCCACGCGCAGCTCGCCGTCGAGTTTGCCGGCCAGCGCGGTGTCGTACTCGCGCGCCGCGTCCTGGTAGCGGCCGGCGTCCTCGTGGATGGTCGCGAGCTGGTACGCGACGTCGCCGGCGCGTTCGTCGCCGGGGAACTCGGCGCGGTACTGTTCCAGCATCGCCTGCGCCTTCTCGACTTCGCCCAGCATGCGATGGCACAACGCCAGGTTGTAGCGCGCCGCCGATGCGACCTCGGGCGCCGCGCTGTCGGACAGGACCGACGTGAAGTCAACCGCCGCGCGCATGTAGTCGCCTTCGGCAAAACGGCTCGCGCCGAGTTGCAGCAGCACGGTGGGTCGGTACTCGCTGTTGGGGAAGAAGGTGGCAAACTGCTCGTACGCGCCGCGCGCCTCGGTCTCGTTGCCCGCACGGCTGTATGCGTCGGCCATCATGTAGAGCGCCCGGTCGCCGGCCGAATAGGACGGGAACTGGCTCACCACGCGGCGGAACGCGTCCGCGGCGCCCGGATAGTCCTCGGCCTGGTAGCGGCGCAGCGCGATCTCGAACTGCGCGTCGGCCGCGAAGGAGCTGGACGGGAAGCGGTCGACGAGTTCCGCGAGCACCTGCTCGCCGTCGTCGTTCTGCCCGAGCTGGTACAGCGCCTGCTCGATGCCGTGCTTCGCTTCCGACGCCACCGCGTGGGTGGGGAAGCGGTCGATCACCGTGGAGTAGGCCTCCACCGATGCCGGATAATTGCCGGCGTTGTATTCGCACTGCGCAATGCGCAACAGTCCGACCGCGGACGATTTGCTTTCGGCGAAATTCGCGGTCAAATTCTCGTAGCACTGCTTCGCCTGATCGTAGTGACCCGCGGTGAAGTAGACATCGCCGGCGCGGATCAGCGCCTTCTCGGCGATCGGCGCGGTCGGGTCGATGGTCGCGACCTCCTCCCAGCGGTCCACGGCGTCGCCGTCGTGGCCGAGGCGGAGGTAGCACATGCCGGCCTGATAGAGCGCCTGCGCCCGATCGGGGTGCGACGGGAAGCTGGACAGGAACGATTCATACGCCTGCGCCGCATCCTGGTACTTCTTCTCGTTGAACAGAATGTGCGCGCGATTGAGATACGCGAAGCTCAGGTCGCTCGCGGCTCCGCTGGATCCGTAGCGCGCCAGCATCCGGTCCTGGGTCGACATCGCGAGGTCGAGTTTGCCCTGCTGCGAATACGACCACGCCAGCAGCCGGTACGCGGGCACCGCCACCTGGGCGGTGTTGAATTCGTCCAGCAACTGCGCGAGCATCTGCTGCGATTCGTCGTGCCGGCCCTGCGCGGCCAGCGCGTCGGCGTCGATCAGGAGCGCGTTGGCGCGCCACTGGGACTTGCTCGGCGGCATGCGCTGCAACAGCAGGTGCGGAATACCGGACAGGAGCCCCAGGCTGCCCGCCCGGTGATAGGACAACTCCAGCAGGCACAGCGACGCTTCCACCAGTTCCTGCTTCTCCGGCGTTTCGAATTCCAGCGTGCCTTCGCCGCGCGCCGGTGCGTAACGGTCCAGCACGATGCGGAAATAGGGAGCGGCCGCCGCGTAACGTTTCTGCGCGAGCAGCCCCGCGCCGGCGAGGTACGCCGCCGCCGGCGCTTCGCGCGACGTCGGGTATCCGGACACCACGGCCTGGTAGGCGCCGGTTGCCTCGGCGGGACGGCCGACCGCATCGAGACAGCGTGCGACGCGATACTGCGCCAGCGATGCCAGACTGTGTTTGAAGTAGAGGCGCAGCACCTGATTGAACTCGACGATGGCCTCGTCGTAGCGTTCCGCCTGGTACAGCACTTCGCCGAGCACGATCTGCGCGCGGGCGGCCACCGGCGTGCCGGCGTAGTCCGACGCGACCGAGCGCAGCAACAGCGTTCCGTCGTCGAAGCCACCCGCGAGCACGGTGGCCGCCGCCTGGCGCAGACGCGCCTCCGCGCGCACCTCGTTGGACGAGGCGGCGGCCACCACGTTGGCGAATTCTTCGGCCGCGCTGGCGTGGGCGCCGCTGGCCAGGAACACGTTGGCCTTGGCGAGCATCGCCACGTCGCGCAGGCGCGGGTCGTCATAACGGGTCGCGACTTCCTGATAGCGCGCCGCGGCCTTGAGCGGGCGTCCCGCGGCCTCGTCGGCCAGCGCGCGCAGGTACACGCACGCCGGATCGAGCGGGGTCCCGGACGGTTCGACGTTCACGTCGTCGAAGCGTCCCTGACGATAGGCGATCACGCTGCTCGCGAGCGCGACGCGCGGGTCGCCGGTCGTCCACGGATAGTCACGCTTGACCGTCTTCAAGATTCCTTCCGCCATGCCGACGCTGTCGCGCCGGATCGCGTTCCACGCGCGCGCGATCAACGCCGCCTCGCGCGCGGGGGAATCCGGGTGGCTCTTGAGCCACTTGTCCCACGCGTCGTCGGCTTCCGGGTCGCGGCCCGCGGCCTCCATGCTCTGGATGGCCGCCAGCGCCGCGTCGTCGGCCAGCGTCAGCTTCTTTGCATCCTTCTCGGCGTTCCGGAACGCCTTGCCGGCCTCGTCGTAGCGCGCGAGTGCAAACATGATCTCGCCGGAGAGGAAGCGCGCGGCTGCCTTCTGTTCGGCGGATACATCGCTCTTGAGGAAGAGCGTTACGCGGCGGTCGAGTTCCTGCACGGCGGCCATCCGCTCGGCCGGGGGCAGCTGCCGGGTGGCGTCGAACGCGAGCCCGATGCCCGCCAGCGGCTCCGGCGGCGCGCCCGCGCGGACGCCTCCCGCGGCGGCGGCGGAGGTCAGCACCGCCGCCACGAGGGCGATTCGTCGGCGTCGCAAACTGGGTATGACACGACTGAACTGGTTCCGCATGGTGTCTCCTCGTCAGTCCACGATGACCGGCACGCTTCCCTGCGGGCCGGACGTGGTGATCTCCACGGTCTTCTCTTCGGTACGGATGACGCGTCCCTCATCGTCGGTGACCGTCATGCGGTAGCGATAGACGCCGTCCGGCAGGGTCATGCCGGCCTCGTCCTTGCCGTCCCACATCACGTGCGCGGGCGGAATGCCCGGGCCGCCGAACGACCGCACGACTTCGTTGTGCTTGTCGACGATGTCGAGGTGCCACTCGCGCGTCTCGGCCTTGGTGCGCGACTTGATGTCGAAGCGCGTCACCGAATTCTCGCCCAGCGGCGAGAAGACGGCCGGCGACGCGGTGGTGTTGGCGAAGAAGCCACCAAAACGGTACGCCAGCGCGACGTGGTGCACGATGCCGAGCTCGTGGTCGGACATGCCGTAGTCGAACTGGAGCGCAGGATTGACGCGATAGCTGAAACCGCCCGCCGGTTCGTTCTCGAAGAACCCGGCGCGCAGACCGAACATCTCGTACAGCCACACCTCGGTTCCGGCGCGGAACGTCGTGCCGGGGCCGTCGCGGTGGTCGAGCTCGAGCGAGAGCAGGCCACGACCGTTCAGGAAACCGAACGCGAACCCGCCGCGGTACTCCACCGGGAAGGTCTCGCCCACCGAACGCGCGGTCAGCGTGGGCCCGCCGAGGTTCAGCACCGACGCGCCGAGGCGCAGCCGCGGCGTCAACCCGTACAGGACGCCGATGTCGGCGCCCAGGCCCGATGCGTCGAACTCTTCCACGTGCTGGCGCACGATCTTCAGGTTTGCGCCGACGGACAGGCGTGGCGAAATTCCCTTGGAAGCCGAAATCAGGAACGCCATGTCGCTCTGCTTGAACTCGCCCAGCGACTCGTTGAGTTCGTTGGTGCGTTCAAAGCTGCCGGAGTTGAGCGCCAGCATCGTAAAGCCGATGGTGGGGAGACGCCGAGCCGGCACGGTGAAGCTGAACGCATTCACCGACGTGTTCTCGAAGTAGCGCGCCGTTTCCATGGCGAACGTGTTCTGGGACTGCTGTACCAGGCCCGCGGGGTTCCACACCGCGCCCAGCGGGTCGTCGGCGGTGGCGACGAACGCGCCGCCCATGCCCACGGTGCGCGCGGAGACGTACTGCGCCAGCCAGTCACCGGGGACGCCGTAGCTGGCGTTCTCGGCCGACGCGCGCGGCGCGGCCAGGCAGCCGGCGGCCGCCGCGATCGCGACGCACGCGCCGGCGTGGCGCACACGGGTGCTGAACGGAATCGGAATCGAACGGTTGTGCATAGTGCGTTTCATCTCGTGTCCTCCGATCAGCGAACGACCGCGATCTTGCGGCGCATCGAATGAAGCGTTTCGCCATTGCCATTGGCCTGGACCTGCAGGATGTAGCCGCCGGTGGCGACGATATCGCCGTCACCGTTGCGTCCATCCCACGCGAATTCGTTGAGTCCCGCCAGGCCACCCTCTTGTCCGGACGTAAACGTCTTCTCGAACACCAGCCCGCCCGTCAGCGTGAAGATGCGCATCGTCACGTTGGCGTTGTCGGCGAGCTTGTAGGCGATCGTCGTCGGCGTCTCGCCGGGGTGGAATGGGTTGGGATAGTTGGACAGGTATCCGCCCGCGGCGTTCGGGTCGACGAATGCGGTCTCGATGTCGATATCCGCCGTCAGCGGGCCCGACGTGGCACGCACGCGGCTCATCTGCGGTTCACGCGCGGAGTGGAAGTCGCAACGCGCGACGCCGTCGTCCTGCGTGAGCGAATCGACGGGTGTAAGATCGCCGTCCCCCGAGGACAGGCTGAATACCATCGGCCGCGCCGGCACGCCATTGTCGAACGCGTCGACGACGCGCGCGCGCACGGTGGCGTGCTTGTTGCCGCCGACCCATCTGGGGTCGCTCGACAGCTTGATCTCGCTCGGCGCCCCGGGGGACACCGTGATCACTTCGGATGCCGCGGGCGCGTTGCCGGCGTCGTCGCTGATAATCAGCACGATCGGTTCCGCGAAGGTGTACGTCTCCGCCATCGCCCGCTGTCCCTGCAGGAGCTGGAACTGGGTGTTGAGCAGGGTGCCGCGGCCGGCGTTCTGCGTCGACGCGTTCTGAACTTCCACGGTGACGAAGGAGTTGATCTCCTGGATCACGCTGCCCGCGTCGTTGGTGACCTTTACCGTCAATGTGAACTGTTCGCCGGCCTGGACGTTCAGCGGCGTGACTTCCGCCTCCAGGTGGAAGCCGCTCGAGATCGCGCGCACCTGCGTGGTGCTGGTCGGCATCGACGGCTTGCTGACGTTCGACGCGGTAATCTGCTGGAAGCCGCCCGTCGACAGCCGGATGGGCATCTGCGCAACGCCGTCCACCATGGCCTGATCGGCCGGGAGTTGCGCCAGCGGGTCACCCGAGGTGATATGAATCACGTCGGTTGCGCCACCCACCGGGTTGTACCACTGGTCGGTCGCGTAGATGGTGGCATTGAACGCGTAGTTGATCGACTGGTCGGTGGCCGCGCCCGATCGGCCCTCCGCCGTTCCCGGGGCGATGGTCTCGCCCGGGCACAAGAGCACGATGCGCGAATACGGACCGCCGTTGACCAGCACCTGGCTGGAGGTGTGCGGCAGGATCGCGCCGTTGGTCGCGTGTGTCGCGGTGATGCGCTGATAGCCGGCGCGGTACAATGTCACCGGCTGAATCTTCTCGCCGTTGACCAGCGCGATCTGCGCGGGCATGCCGGCGAATTCGTCGGTGGACGAGAGGTCGACCGCGTCGTTGATGCCGGGCACGCGGTTCCAGTACTGGTCGACCGCACGAATGATGGCGTTGAACGCCGTGCCGGCCTGCTGGTCGCCGGGCGTGCCGCTCACGCCGGTCGCGGTGCCGCCGGCGGGCGTCTGCCCGGGCAGCAGCACCTGCAGTCGCGCCATCGGACCCGGATTGACCACGAACGAATTGCTGGTTCCGGTATGCGGCGGCGACGAGAAGTCGGAGCACGTCACCGATACCGACCCGCCCGCGCCCCGGAAGGTCATCGAGCCGGTCCACGTACCGTTGTTGAAGACGATGGCCTCGGGCGAGATACTCGCCGGCCCGGTGTTGGCAATCAGAATCGCGTTACCCGAGTATCCGTTGACGGTGTTGCCGGACGGATCCGTCGCGCGCACCGTCACCGTGACCGCCTGGCCCGCGGTGACCGGTCCGGAAATCGTGTTGAACTCAAAATGATCGGCGCCGCTGGCCATCACCGGGATGCCAGCCGACGTCATGCCCTGTTTCGAACCACTGGTGAGGTCCGAGACGGTCAGCGTCTGCGTTCCCACCGTGTTGAGCGAAAAGGTGAAGCGGCGGAAGCCGTTGGTCAGCGTTCCGGTGACGGGCGTGGCCGCGCCGTCGCTCGACGTGATGCGAACGTTGTCGGCGCTCACAACCGGATTCCAGTAGGCGTCGGTCGCGTAAACGTCGACCGCAAATCCGACACCCGCGCTCTGCGAGGCCGGGCTGCCGATCAAGCCCGAGACGCTGCCCGGCGCCGGATCCTGACCCGGCACGATCATCTGCACGCGGGTGAACGCGCCCGGATGCACCGTGAACGGATCGCTGGTGCCGTTGATGCTCGGGTCGGCGGCGAGGTACGCGACGATGTTGACGTTGCCGCGGTTGATACTGGTCTCGTCGGCGCGGAACATCGTCACACTGCCGGACCAGCTGCCACCGGAGAGCGTGACTGTCGCGGGGCTGATGCGCCCGTCGCCGTAGCTCGTGACTTCGTTGAGGCTCACCGGCCCGCTATAGGACACCGGATTGCCGGCCGGGTCGACCGCGGTCAGCGTGATCGGCATGGCCTGGCCGGCGTACTGGTTCTTCTGCGTGATGCGCGAGAACTCGAAGCCCTGCAGCAGCAGGGAGGCCACGGACGACGAGGTGGCAACGGGAATCGTGGGATCCGAGCCATCATCCGCGGTGAACGTGAACGAGCCCGCGGAATTGAGCGTCGCCGTCACGACCGCCGTCCCGCCCGACAGGCTGAACGAGGCCGGGAGTGTTGCACTGCCGTCACTCGACGTGAGCGAGACGGAGTTGGTAATGCTGGTGACCAGATTCCATGACGAGTCGCAGGCACGGATGGTAACCGAGAACGGAACACCCACGGTTTGACTCGCGGGGGCGCCGCTCTTGCCGGTCCCGGTTCCGGGGGCGGGCGACTCACCAGGAAGAATAACCTGCAATTTCGTGTACGGACCTGCCATCGCGCTATGCGGCGACAACCATCCGGTAACAACGAGCACGAACATGCAGGCAAGAGATGTCAGCGCGTTTCGCACGTGCATCACTCCTTGACTATCGGGTGCGATGACGACCTTGCGTCCCTTCTGAAGACGCCTGTGTTCATCACACTCCATCACGGGCAATAACGAGTTGTTAGATCGCGCCGGAGCGTGCAAGCGATGTACCGCATCGGCACGCTGCATGGCGCGTGCGTGCGCGGGCTTGCCCGTCGATGCTCAGAATGTGTGCCGGTGCATCGTGGGGAGGCGTGACGTTCATGACCAGCTGAACATGCCGGCGTGCAATTCGCGCCGCGCGCGCGCACCGTGACGGAACAATTTGCGGAACGCGACGGTGGCGCGCGCCACGGAGGTGGCCTGTGGTGGCCGATCCGTCCGCCGGTGCCGACGTGCCCCCGTCCCGCGAACGTGCTATAATGACCGCCTTCCTGGCGACGCAGTGGGACGAATCAGGGATTTCCGGGCTCGGGACCCCGTGTCATGACGATTCGCGGAACCATGCTCTCCTCCACGGGCCGCGCCAACGCGGTCGTTCTCATGCTGACCGTGGCGTTGTTGCTCGTGGGCGCCGAAGTGGTGTTGCGCGTGACGTACCACCCCGAGAATCTCGGGACCGTGATCCGCTACGATGAGGACCTCGGATGGAGCCTCGCCCCCAACGCGACCCTCATCAGCAACGACACCCAGCGCGATCTCCACTACCGCATGGACATCAACTCCATCGGCCTGCGCGAGCAGGAGATCTCCGTCGCGAAACCGGCGGGGCGCAAACGCGTGCTGATAATCGGCGACTCGATTGCGTTTGGAAACGGTGTCGAGGCCGACGAGCGCTTCTCCGACCTCCTGAAGTCCCGGTTGCCCGGGGTTGTCGAGGTCATCAACGCCGGCGTTCCCGGGTGGGGCAACGACCAGGAGTTGCTGTTCTACGAACGCGATCTGCGGCGGCTCGATCCCGATATCGTCGTGCTCGAGTTCACCGGGAACAACGACGTGGTCAATAACGAGCTGCGTGGCCCACTGATCGAGAGCGGCGCGAAACCGCGCTTTCGCTGTGTCGGCGGAGTTCTCGAACTCGAACCCCAGGACAAGCCGGTCGCGGTGCAGAGGACCGCGTCCAGCCGGATACGCGGGGTGTTGCGCCGGAGCCGGCTGCTGTTGTTCGTGAAGCGCCGCCTCGAGATGCGCGACTACAAGCAGCGCGGGCAGGAGAATCCCGCGCTGGCGCACGCGGGCTACGAGGCCGACCGGCACCTGTCGCACTGGTCCGTGTACGACACGCGCGGGGGCGCCGCCATCGAGTCGGCCTGGAACGTGACCGAGTGCATCTTCGCGCGTCTCGCGGCGGACTGCCGCGCGGATTCGGCGCGGCTGATCGTGTTTGCGTTTCCGCTGAAGATCGAAGTCGATCACGCCTGGCGCGCCGATATCATCCAGCGTACTGGCGCAGACGCCGCCAACCTGGACTTCATGCGGCCATACCGGCACATGGAGTCGATCTGCGCGCGCGAGGGAATCGAGTTCGTCTACCCGTACGACGCCTTCGAGCACGCGCTGTCAGACGGTCCGCTGTATTTCGAAAAGGACAGTCACCCCAACGCCCATGGCAACCAGGTGGCGGCGGGTGTCCTTCACGACCTTCTGGTTCCCATCCTCAGCAGCCGCTGACGGCGGTCCTCCTTATATGTGGTTATTGCCTCGCGTCGTGTCCGCCACGGCGCGGTGCGTGGCATGTGATGTGCACGTACCCGCAACGCCAGGAGCGATGGACCGAGGGAGGACCTCATGAGGAACTTGGCCGCCTTTTCCGAACGGCCCACAAGAGCCATTATGCGCGCCGTCACCGCGGGAGCGTGTGCCGGCGTGCTTTTGTGGGCGGCCGCCGACGCGCGGGCGCAGTGTACGGAGCAGATTTTTCAGAATGTGAACGGTCCGGGCCAGGTGGCGTGCCCGTGCTTTGTCGCCGGCGAACAGGCCGGCGCGGTATTCCAGTTGCCGGCCTCGGCGTATCCGATCGAGATCACGCGGGTCGGGATCGGCTGGGGTTCGCAGTTTGGCGGCACCGGCCAGTCGGTGGAGGCGGCCATCAATATATACGGCGGCGGCCTGCCCAGCCCGGGCTCGCCGATCTTCAGTCTGGTGGGTCCGCAATTGACCGACGGGGTCGTCAACGAATTCAACCTCGCGCCGATTCCCGGTGAGATCATCGTCAACTCGGGCCCGTTCATGGTTGCGCTCGAGTTCTACAATGAGAATGCGGGCAACTTCTTTGCCCCGTCGATCGTGCACGATGGCAACGGTTGCCAGAGCGGAAAGAACACGGTTTATTCCGGTGGGGTGTGGTTTGATGCCTGTGCGCTGGGCGTCACCGGCGACTGGGTGATCTACGTGAAGTACCGCTCGCTCAACGTGACGGCGGCGACCAACACCAATGAGATCACCTTCTCGGGCGTCCCGGCCTACCAGACCACGTGTGACACGCTGGTGGTGTCGAACACCGGCTGCGATACGCTCACGATCGCCGGTATCGAGGGGTGTGACGCGGCCCCGTTCTCGGTGGACTCGAGCATGACGTCGCACATCGTGCCGCCCGGCGGGCAGACGCCGATCGTCGTGTGCGTGACGCCGACCGGCGCCGGCTCCGACAACTGCACGCTGACCGTGACGAGCAATGCGTCCAATGGTCCGATTGTGGTGGATCTCACGCTGGACGGCGTGACCGCCGTCCCCGGGATACCCCGCAACGGGTTCGAAATCACCGGTGTGGTTCCCAATCCCTTCAACCCCGAGACCACGATCCGCTTCGTCATTCCGCGCGAAATGCCGGTGACCGCGGAGGTCTGGTCCGTGAGCGGCGCGCGAGTGCGGACGCTGGCCGATGGCCGGACGTTCGCTGCCGGGGAGAACGCGCTCCGCTGGGATGGCCGCAATGCCGGCGGCCAGCCGGTGGCATCCGGCGTCTATCTGATTCGGGTGAAAACACAAGTGGGGCAACGAGTTACGCGAGCAGTCCTGCTGGAGTAACGGGAGCTATTTTTTGCTTGTCGCCGCGCCGGAGGCTGCGTAACGTTGCGGCATGAGGTTCGCGACGTTGTCGCGACGGTCCCGACCGACCTGGGCGGTCCGGGGGGCCGGGCGAGGTGGGTCTCGCCGATCATTGGGCACGCCCGGAAGGAGGTGATCCAGTGAGTACAGACAGATGCGGTTTAGTGGAGGTGGCGTCCCCGTAGGGGAACCTTCCACGGATTCGTGGCTTCTGTCGGTCACCCCTTCAAGCGGGGGGAACCCAACGCCACCGATACTGATCCAACCGGGGCCTCGCCGCAGGGCGGGGCCCCAGTTTTTTGCCGCCATGGAACCCAATGAAAAGGAGAGACCATGAACATCGGCATCAAGAAGACACTGACTGGATCGTTCGACGATGTGCTGGAGATGATCCCCGCCGCGCTGAAGGCCGAGGGCTTTGGGATTCTCACCGAAATCGATGTGCAGAAGACACTCGAGCAGAAATTGCAGATTCCGTTCAGGCGCTACCGGATCCTGGGCGCGTGCAACCCGCCGCTCGCGCACCGCGCGTTGACGGCCGAAATCGACGCCGGGGTCATGCTGCCCTGCAACGTCATCGTATACGAAGACGACAACGGCAAGGTCGTCGTGACCGCCGTCGACCCGATGCAGACCATGGCGCACGATCACGCCGGGCTGGAGGCGGTGGCGGCTGAGGTCCGCGAGAAGCTCACCCGGGTGATCGCCACGCTGCGCTGAGCGCTGTTTTCGTCGCACGGAGTCTCCCGGATTTGCTAGAATGACCGCCTGTCAACCGCGCGCGCCGCGCGATGATATCCGTGGGCTGAAACCGGAGGACATGTCCGTCATGAAGCGTTTTGTACCCCTGCTGATCATTCTCACCGCCATGTTGCTCGCGTCGTGTTCCGAGCGTGGGTTCAACAGCCGCCTGAACATCGAGTCGCAGCTGGTTCCCGGGGTCGATTTTGGCGGTTACCACACCTGGAAGTTTGCGCGCGAGGAAGAATATCCGCGCACCGGCATCGACATTCTTGATGAGCCCGCGTACCGCGAGTCGGTTGCGAAGCTCATGATCGGGCAGATGGATCAGCTCGGTTACCAGTCCGTGACGGCCGACCCGGACATGGTGATCATCCTGCAGTTGATGGTCGAGCAGAAGTTCGACGAACAGAAGATGAACGACGTCTACCAGGGATACGACATGGCGTGGGCTCAGATGGGCGGCGACGACTACTGGAAGGAAGGGTCGCTGTACATGTTCGCGATGGACGCGAAAACCGGACGCCAGATCTGGAGTTCGAAGGCCGACGCAAAGCTGGACGAACAGGCGTCCTCGAGCACCAAGAAAGAACGCTTCAAGAAGGTCATCACGATGATGCTCGAGGATTTCCCGCCCGCGACGAAGTAGCGGTTTCATCGCGCCGGTGTGACCCGCACGATGCGGGCGGTGACGTGTTCGCCGCCCCGCCGCACCCGCAGGAAATAGACGCCGGACGCCACCAGGTGTCCGGCGTCGTCGTTTCCGTCCCATGCAAGAACACCCGGTTCGGTGATGGTGAGGCGGCGGACCGCACGGCCGAGCGCATCGTAGATGACCGTCTGTGTGTCCACGCGTCCGTCCGCGGAGAAGCGTACCGTGACGGTGCTCGGTGACGGGTTGGGTGCGACGGTGTCGATGCGCAGGCGCGGCGTGGGCCGGTTTTGGCGGCGAGTCGTGACGCGGGCCAGCACGGGGTCGTGGTCGCCGGGGGCGTCAGAGCCGCCGGCGCCGACATGGACGACGTCGATCGTCGCCGGCATCAGCGACACGCTCACCAGAATGCGGTCATACGCGTGCGCGCTCCCATCGTGCACGTAGGAGTAGCGCTCCGTCTCGGCGAGCTGCCACAGCGGGTCGTACAGCACCGGCGACGCCGACAATGGCGCCAGCGCCCCGGAGAACATGTCGTCGTTGAGGTCGCCCGCGACGATCACCCTCGCCGCGGGGTCGATGCGTGCAATTGATTCCACGAAATCCCGCACCAGTGCCGCCTGGCGCGCGCGCTTGCCGGCGCGCGGATCGATCGGCGGCTGAATTGACCCGAACTCCGGCGTGGTTCCGATCTTCGAAGAAAAGTGACACCCGACGATGAACAGCGGGCGGCCGTCCACGCGCAGTTCAGCGGCGAAGGGCTTGCGCGTGTCCTCCCAGGCCGCGTCACCGGGAGACACCCGGCCTGGGCTCACGGTAAGCATGACCCCGCCGCTGTCGGCGGGGGCCGGCAGCGACGCGGCGTGGGGACCGGGGACGCCGCGGGTGACGATCGACGCACGCGTGCGATCGAACAGGAGCGCCACGCGGATGTTGGCGCCGGGCTGGCCGCCGTCTTCACCGTCGGCGGGTGCCACGTCCACCGCCGCGTAGTCCGGGCCGCCGCTGGCTCGAATCGCCGCGCGCAGCGAGTCCAGCGTTCCCACCGCTGTCGTCACGCCGTCGTTGGCAGGGCCGCTTGCGTCCTGGATTTCCTGCAACACGATCAGCGTCGGCGTTCGCAGATTGATGACGATGGTTCGCGCGACCCGGCGCATATGCTCCGCATCCCGCGGCGCGAGATTCTCGACGTTGAAGGTCGCCACCGTGACGGTGCCGGGCGTCGCCGACAACGGGGTGGTTTCGACGCCCGGGCCGTGCGCGGCCAGGCGCGGTGCTTCGGTGGGCTGTACCTCGAAGTTCCCATAGCGGTAATCGACCACCCCGACGACGTCGTCGAGCACGTCACCGGTGTCGAACGCCGGCATGGGTTGCGGGAGCAGTGTGTCATCGATCTGAATGCGCTCGGGGTTCGCGTCGCGATTGCTCGCCACGAGCGCACCCCGGACGCTCAGTCCCGTCGCGGCGCCCTCCATCGTCACCCATACTTCGCCGTAGTCGTTGGCCGGTCCGGTTGCGCGCGGTGTTACCAGACGCACGCGCATGCCTTCGAGACTTTCCCAGAAGTCGATGCCATCCGTGTCCGGGTCGAAGTTGGCGAACCCGTCGTCGTCGATGATCTCGCGCGGCGGGATGCGCCCGGTGCCTCCCAGCACAACCGGGGCCGGCAACGGCCGGCCGCTCGCGACCACGTGGACCGATGACGGATGAATTTCCGTGATGGTCAGGTTGGCGGCGTCGTTGCCGGGGAGGAATTC
Organism: Candidatus Krumholzibacteriia bacterium; assembly: GCA_036273975.1. GTDB lineage: Bacteria > Krumholzibacteriota > Krumholzibacteriia > WVZY01 > JAKEHA01 > JAKEHA01. The sequence continues at coordinate 18,192 of DASUGO010000071.1, read as the reverse complement.
GACCACCGTTCCCGCGATTTCCACATCGTCGCGAAGCAGGACCGCCGGTGGGGAGGCCGTGTAGACGAAGACGCCATCCGAGGTCGCGTCGTTGCCATCACCGGATGGATCCTGCACGTAGAAGCCCACCGGTGTTACGGTGGTCACGATGCCGCGCGTCGAGATGGTGGCGCCCGCGTGGGGAGACGTGTGCGCCGGACCTTGAATTGCGGGGACGGGAATGACGGTGGCGAGCAGCACGCTGGCTGCGATGATATGAACGAACACGGGGAATCCTCCTCGAAGTCGATCGGGAGGAGACCGCTAGCAAGACAACCGCGCCGCGCCGATTCTGCCGGAGACCGGAACCGCCCGGAGCGGAACGGACAGGATAGCGTGCGAATGCACCCGCGCGCAACTGCCTTCGGAGACTTCCCCGGCGGGGAACCGCGTGGTATCGTGGGGGAAGTCTCAACCCGGAGGAACCCGTGACTTTACAAAAGCTCATTCCCGTCGTGCGCGAATCCGACATTCTGCCCGCGCTGGCCGATACGCCGGTTGGTGATCTGCTGCGCTACCACAATCTGGGTGCGACCCCGCGTGACTACACGCAGGCCGAACTGCTGGTGATCATGTGCATGGACAGCCGCAAGAAGCTGCGCATCCCCGACAACTTTGCGTTCGTGCTTCGCTCCGGCGGCGCGAACATCCGCCGGTCCGAGTTCAAGGTCTCGTTCGCGGTGGGTGTGGGAGCCATCGGGGCGATCGCCGTGATCGGCCACAGCGACTGCCGGATGGTCGGACTGAAAGGCCGGCGGAATGACTTCATCAACGGACTGGTGGAGAACGGTGGCTGGGAACGGGAAGAGGCGGCGGCGGAGTTCGATCGTTACGTGGATGAGTTCCACATCGACGACGCGGTCACCTTTGCGCGCCAGGAAGCGGCGCGTCTGCGCAAGCGGTACCCGAAGACCCAGGTGACACCGCTGTTCTATACCGTCGAGGACAACCTGCTGCATCAGATCGTGGAGGCCACTTGAACAGCCGTCCCCCCGATGTGCGCACGTCGTTCGACCGGACGTTCTTCGAACACTTCTATGCGCGTTCTTCGACGGCGGTGATTTCCGCCGAGGACGTGTACCGCCGTGCGCGCTTCGTTATGGCGTACCTCGCGCACGTGCAGCTGGACGTGCACTCGGTGCTCGACGCCGGATGCGGCACCGGGCTGTGGAAGAAGGCGTTGCGGCGCCTGGACCGCGACGTCGAGTACACCGGCGTCGACCCCAGCGAGTACCTGTGCCGCCGCTACGGATGGACGCGGTCGTCGATCGCCGACTTTGCCCCGCGCCGCAAGTTCGATCTGGTGGTATGTCAGGACGTGCTGCAGTACATGGACGCCGCAAGCGCGCGTCGCAGCATCGCGGCCATCACGCGCGTATGTCGCGGGGCGTTGTATTTCGACGTTCCCACGCGCGACGATATCGACGCCGGTCTGCTGGACATGAAGCTCACGGACAAGTCGATCCACGTGCGCAGCGCGCAATGGTACCGGCGTCTGCTCAAGAAAGATTATCTGAATGCCGGGGGCGGTGTATTCATCCGCCGCAGTGCCCGCGCGGTGATACTGGCCCTCGAACAACTGGAGTAGCTTGCGCAATGAAAACCGATCCGGTTTGCGGCATGACGGTCCCCGACGACAGTTCACACCAGCACACCCACGACGGCGTCGACTATCGATTCTGTTCCGCGGGGTGCCGCGTGAAGTTCATCAACCAGCCCGGCGCCTACCTGAACAACGCCGCCACGGCCACCGCCAAACAACCCGCCCAACGACCCGCCGCCGACGCCTCGTCCCGGTGGACGTGCCCGATGCACCCCGAGATCGTTCGCGACAAGCCCGGCGCATGTCCCATATGCGGAATGGCGCTGGAGCCGCGCACACCTTCGGCCGACGATACCGAGAATCCTGAACTCAGGGACATGACGCGCCGATTCAGGGCCGCCGTTGCTCTCGCGGTGCCGTTGCTGGCCATTGCAATGGGCGACATGCTGCCCGGTCACCCGGTTTCGCAACTGTTATCGCCGCGCGTGCGGGGCTGGCTGGAATTCCTGCTCGCGACGCCCGTGTGTTTATGGGCTGCATGGCCGTTCCACGAACGCGCCTACCATTCGCTGCGCAACCGAAGTCTCAACATGTTTACGCTGATCGGTCTGGGCGTGTCCGCGGCGTACCTGTTCAGCGTGGTCGCGCTGCTCGTGCCGGGGCTGTTTCCCGCCGCGATGCGGGTGCACGGTGGTCAGGTGCCGGTGTATTTCGAGGCCGCGGCCGTAATCACCGCGCTGGTCCTGCTCGGTCAGGTGCTGGAGCTGCGTGCGCGCCACCAGACCGGCGCCGCAATCCGAAAGCTTCTCGGCATGGCGGCGAAAACCGCGCGGAGAATTGGAGCGAGCGGCTCCGAGGAAGATATCCCCATCGAGGATGTGCAGGTGGGCGACCGGCTGCGGGTGCGTCCTGGCGAGAAGGTTCCGGTTGATGGCCGCGTCTCCGAAGGGTCGAGCAGCGTGGACGAGTCCATGGTGACGGGCGAACCGGTTCCGGCGGAGAAGGCGGCCGGCGACGGCGTCATCGGTGGCACCATCAACGGTTCCGGCGGGCTGGTGGTAGTCGCGGAGAAGGTGGGCGGCGATACGCTGCTGTCGCGCATCGTGGCGATGGTGGGCGAGGCGCAACGCAGTCGCGCGCCGGTGCAGAAGGTCGCCGACACGGTTTCGGGCTGGTTCGTGCCCGGTGTGATTTTGCTCGCGGTGGTCACGTTTGCGGTATGGATGAGCGTGGGGCCCGAGCCGCGCCTGGGGTTTGCCATTGTCAACGCGATTGCGGTGCTGATCATTGCGTGTCCGTGTGCGTTGGGGCTGGCCACGCCGGTTTCCATCATGGTCGCGACCGGGAAGGGCGCGTCCGCGGGTATTCTGTTCCGCAACGCGGAGGCCATCGAGATCCTGCGCAAGGTCGACACGTTGATCGTGGACAAGACCGGCACGTTGACCGAGGGCAAGCCAGGTCTGGCGAGTGTGGTTGTGGTCGACGGCGGAGACGAGAACGAGATGCTGCGCCTGGTGGCGGCGCTGGAGCGTGCCAGCGAGCATCCGCTGGCGGCCGCCATCGTGCGCGGCGCGGAGGCACGTGGCATTGCGGGGGACGCACAGGTCGAGGATTTTGCATCGGTGACCGGGAAGGGGGCAACCGGACGGGTGAGCGGGCGTCGCGTCGCGGTCGGGAACGAGTCCCTGATGAAGGATACGGGCGCCAGCGGCGCCGACCTGTCCGGCCGGGCCGAGGAAATGCGAACGCTCGGCCAAACCGTCATGACGGTGGCGGTCGATGGACGGGTGGCGGGTTTGATCGGCGTGTCGGATCCGGTCAAGACAACCACGCGCGAGGCCATCCAGAGTCTCCGGGCGGACGGCATCCGCATTGTGATGGTCACGGGCGACAACGCCACTACCGCGCAGGCGGTGGCGAAGGAACTCGGTATCGACGATGTCGTCGCCGGCGTGCTTCCGGATCAGAAGGCGGATCAGGTGGCGCGGCTCCAGAAGACGGGATGTGTGGTGGCGGTGGCGGGCGATGGCATCAATGACGCGCCCGCACTCGCGCGCGCCGACGTCGGCATTGCGATGGGAACCGGAACCGATGTCGCGATGGAGAGCGCGGCCGTGACGCTCGTCAAAGGTGATTTGCGAGCTATCGCGCGCGCGCGCGCGCTGAGCCGCGCCACGATGCGCAACATCAAGCAGAACCTGTTCTTTGCGTTTTTCTATAACACGGCAAGCATTCCCGTGGCTGCGGGCGTGCTCTACCCGGCTTTCGGTCTGCTGCTCAGCCCGATGATCGCCGCCGCTGCGATGAGCTTCAGCTCGGTGAGCGTAATTGGAAATGCGCTGCGCCTGCGCAAACAGGATATCTAGCGGGCTCCGTCGGCTTCGTGGACGTCGCGGATGATGTAGCCGCCCGAGCGCTCGTCCGGTTCCAGTTCCAGCAATCCGTCCTTCTCCATGGTCTTGATGAGTTCACTGAAGCTGCGGAACCCGTAGTAGGACTCGTTGAAACCGGGTTTGCGGCGCTTGATGGCCTGCTTGACCATCGAGCCCCACACGTCGTCTTCGTCACCACGTTCGTCCCAGAGCATCTCGATGGTGTCGAGCACCAGGTCGAAGGCCTCCTGCTTGCGCTCTTCGGCGCCTGCTTCGCCCTTGGCGGGTGCCGCGGTCGACTTGGCCCGGGCGGGCGGGCGCTTGCGGCTCTTGCGCCGCTTCTCGTGCTCGCGCACCAGATCGTCGTAGAAGATGAATTCGTCGCAGGCGCCGGTGAACAGGTCCGACGTGGAGTTCTTCACACCCACGCCGATCACCATCTTGTCGTTCTCGCGCAGCTTGGTGACCAGCGAGGAGAAGTCCGAATCGCCGCTCATGACCACGAAAGCGTTCACGTGCGGCTTGGTATAGCAGAGGTCGAGGGCGTCCACCACCATGCGGATGTCCGCGGAATTCTTTCCCGACTGGCGTACGTGCGGAATTTCGATCAGCTCGAACGCCGCCTCGTGCATCGACTTCTTGAAGTCCTTGTAACGCTCCCAGTCACAGTATGCCTTCTTGACGACGATGCTGCCCTTGAGCAGCAACCGCTCGAGGACGCGACTGATGTCGAACTCGTCATAGCGCGACTCGCGGACACCGATGGCGATGTTCTCGAAGTCGCAAAATACGGCAATACTGGCGGTTCGGTCCTTGACGCTCTTCTCAGCCATGGCTACCTCAAGTCATAAAGTTACCGCAGAATAGCACAGCCGAAAGCGTGTATGCTATGGTCATTACCCAGCCTGAGGAGGTTGTCCGTGGGAAAGATCGTCGGTATCGGCATTGTGGTTCTTCTCATTTTCTTGGTCATTACCGGTGTTTCGGGCTACAACTCGCTGGTCAAGCTCAACGAGGGTGTCGATCAGTCGTGGAGCCAGGTGGAAAACGTCTACCAGCGGCGGATGGATCTGATCCCCAACCTGGTGGAAACGGTCAAGGGCGCCGCCAATTTCGAGCAGGAGACCCTGACCAAGGTCATCGAGGCGCGCGCCAGTGCGAGCCAGATCAAGCTGACCCCGGAAATGCTGAACGATCCGCAGGCGCTGCAGCGCTTCGATCAGGCGCAGGGCGCGCTGGGGTCGGCGCTCTCGCGACTGCTGGTCACGGTCGAGCAGTACCCCGAGCTCAAGGCCAACGCGAACTATCTCGCCCTGCAGGATGAGCTGGCGGGGACGGAAAACCGGATTGCCGTGGAGCGGATGCGCTTCACCGAGTCGGTGCAGAAGTACAACGTGGCCGTCCGGCGCTTCCCAATGAATTTCTTCGCGGGCATGTTCGGCTTCTCGCCCAAGGCGTACTTCGAGGCTCGCGAGGGTGCCGAGGAGGCCCCGAAGGTGAACTTCGACTGACGTGAACAAACTCCTGCGCATTCTCCCGGCGCTCGTGTTGCTGCTGGCCGCGTCGGGCGTCGAGGCGGCGCCGCGTGTCCACATGCGGCTGCCCGATGCGCCGGCACGGTTCCTCTACGACGAGCCCGGCGTTCTTGCGGGCGCCGAGCGCGCCGCCATCGAAGACAGCCTGATGGCGATGGATCGCCGCGGCCTCGAGATCGGCGTGGCGATCTTCCAGTCGATCCACGGGGAGTCGGTGGAAGATCTGTCGCTGGCACTGGCCGAAAAGTGGCGGCCCGGCGGCGCGGAGCGCGACAACGGCGCGCTGATCGTGATCGCGCTGGAAGAACGCAAGGTCCGGATCGAGGTGGGATACGGACTCGAGGAGCGGGTCACCGACGCCGCGGCGGGGCGGATCATCCGTTATGACATGGCGCCCGCGTTTCGGGACGGCCGCTACGGCGACGGCATCATGGAGGCGGCCGTCAGCCTCGCGAAGCTGGCGGGTGGACAGCCGCTGCCGGAGTCGTCCGGTTCGATCCCCGCGGCGGTGCCGTTGATCATCGTCCTCGTCCTGGTCTTCTTCGTCGTGATGGTTGCGCGCGCGGGCCGCCACGCGACGATGTCCGGCCGCGGTATCCGCGGCGGAACCTACCGGGGGCCCAGCGGACCGTTCTGGGGTGGCGGTTTTGGTGGTGGCGGCGGTGGTGGCGGTTTTGGTGGCGGGTCTTTCGGGGGCGGCTCGTTTGGCGGCGGCGGTGCGTCGGGGAGCTGGTGACGATGCGCATGCGGACAACTACCTATCGCAGTCTCGCGACGTTTCTGGTGACCGCCGGGATCGTGCTGATCGCGCTGGCCGCGGGGCTCGCGTTGCGCGAGATGGTGATCCCATCCACCGACACGTGGCCGGCGTGGACCAGCGGCACGATTGTCGTCCTGACCCTGCTGGCCGCCCTGCTCTGGCTGCTGGGGGCGGTGCTCTCGCGCGGCGCCCATCGCCGGCGCCGCGACACGGTGCCCACATTTCTCACCGCCGCGGAACGCGAACGAGTAGTCGCGTCGATCCGGAAGTTCGAAAACCGGACCTCCGGAGAGATTCGTGTCCACCTGGAGGGACGCATCGACGGCTCCGCGACCGATGCCGCCCGACGGGTCTTCGACCGGCTGGGCATGGCGCGCACGCGCGATCGCAACGGCGTGCTGTTTCTGGTCGGTGTGCGCGACCGGCGTTTCGCGGTGATCGGCGACGCCGGGATCAACGAAGTTGTTGCGCGCGACTTCTGGCCCGGCGTGGTGGCGCGCGTCGAGGCGTGCTTTGCGGTCGGCCGCTACGCGGACGGACTTGCCGAGGGGATCGAACTGGCCGGTACCGCACTCGTGGAGTTCTTCCCGCCCCGCCCCGACGACGTCAACGAACTGCCCGACGACATCTCCGGACAGCCGTCCTGACTATTCGCCGCCGCGCCATCGCGCCATGTGCTGCCTGGCGGTGGCGAGGAAATGCGCGCGCGCGGCGGCATGGTCCACGATGGGGCGCGGATAGTCGACGCCCAGGCGGACGCCGGCCTCGTGTAACACCGCGCCGGGCGCCTCCCACGGCGAGTGAATCCACCTTGCCGGAACGCGTGCCAGCTCGGGGACCCAGCGCCGCACATAGGCGCCGTCGGGATCGAATTTCTTCCCCTGCAGCATCGGGTTGAAGACGCGGAAGTACGCCTGCGCGTCGCAACCGCACCCCGCCGACCACTGCCACCCAAAATTATTCTGCGCCCAGTCGCCGTCCACCAGGTACTGCATGTAGTGCGCCTCGCCCTCACGGTAGTGGATCATCAGGTGTTTGGTGAGAAAGCTCGCCGCGATCATGCGCGCACGGTTGTGCACGAAGCCTTCACCCAGCAACTGGCGTGATGCGGCGTCGACCACGGGATAGCCGGTGGCGCCGTCCGACCACGCCCGCCAGCGGTCTGCGCTGAACGTCCACGGGAAGTTCTCGAACTCGGCACGAAACGGCGTATGCGACAGCTCCGGACGGTCCCACAGCGTGGAGTGCGCGAATTCCCGCCAGATGAGTTCGTTGCGGAACACGCGCACATCGTGGGGCGCATTCGTGGCAGCCCCGACCGCATGCCACACCGTGCGCGCGGAGATGGTCCCGAACTTCAGGTCCTGGGAGAGTCGGCTGGTGCCGGCATGATCCATCCGGTCGCGTTCGCTTGCGTAACGCGCCGCGCCGCCAGAAACGAACTGTCGCAGCCGCTCATGCGCGGCCGTTTCGCCACCACGAACCAGGTTGGGGTTGGGCGCGATGCCGAAAGATGCAAGCGTTGGCAGCGGGCGGCCAGCGAGCGCTACATCGGCGGGCACGGCCGGCAGGGAGCGCGGCGCGGCGATGGGTTCGGGAATCTCCGCGCTGGCGAGGAATGCGCGCGCGAAGGGCGTGAACACCGAGAAGGGATGGCCGGCGCCGGTACGCAGGGTTCCCGGCGGGCGCAGCGTTTCACCTTCGTACAGATCGAACGGAACCGTCAGCGCGGCGGCGACGCGGCGGTCGCGTTCGCGCGCGAACGGTTCCACCCAGCGGTGTGCCGCCACGCGATCGACGCGCCATTCCCGCGCGAGACGCGGAATCACGTCGATGCTCCGTCCTTCCGCGAGCAGCAGTCGCGAGCCCAGCGCCTCGATGCTTCGCGACAGTTCCGCGAGCGACTCGAGCAGGAACTGCATGCGCGCCGGGAGTTCGCGCGCCCGTTCGGGAGCAAAGAAGAAGGGGTCCAGCACGAACAGCGGAATGGCCTCGCCGTCGCGCACGGCGTCGATGAGGGGAGGGTGATCGCTCACCCGCAGATCTTTGCCGCGGAACCAGACCAGGGTGCGCATGGTCCGGCAAATGTACGCGCCCGGGAGCGCGCGCGCAAACGCGCGCTACTTGACGCGGACAGTCATTCCGAGCTGGAAGGTGCGGTCGGGGGGCATGGTGCCGGCGAGGGTCCAGCGGATGTGGGTGATGCAGTAGTCGTAGCCGGCCGGCGCGGGGCACGAGCCCGTGCCCGGTGTGTAACCCCAGCTGGCGCCGCCATCGGACGAGTAGCTGACCGTGGAAACCAGTGTGGTGGTTCCCGCGACAAACGTCGCGCTGCCGATGCGGAACCCTGCGTAGTCGGGGATCGAGTCCACCACGACGATGCCGGTGGCGTCGGACAACCCGCCCGCCGAAGACGCGACCACGGTATAGCTGAGGTCCTGCCCGGGGAGGGCATTTGCGAGATCGACCGACTTGGTCATTGCCAGAGCCGGCGACGAGCACGTCGTCATCGCGCGCACCTGGTCGGAAATGACGGGATCGGTGCCGGACGTCAGCGTGATGTCCACGGCGAAAACGTCTCCGCCCGCCGCGCTATTCAAGACCGGCGTCACCAGCACGGTCCAGGTGGTGTTCGCTCCGGAGGCGAGAATCGGGAGCGTGTACCCGCCCGCGGTGACGCCCGCGGTCCGGTCCACGTTCCCGGCGTCGCGGTATTCCACGGTGAAGGCCGGCGTCGACACGGTGCCGGAAACCACCATCGCGTCGGCGTTCTGCCCGTCGTTGTCAAAACGAAGCGTGTACACCGCCGGCACGCTGGCCAGGACGGCGGCGTTGCTGACCTGCAGCGCGGCGGGGTTCTCGTACCAGCCATCGTAGAGATACGCGGTGGACGGCTCCGTCTGCAGCTTGATCATTGCATCGGCGAGATAGGGGCGCGGCGGCGCGGGCTTCAGGGAAACCGCCCCGATGACCCAGTACTCGGTGGTCGCGAGATTCCACGACATGGTCACGTTCGCGGCGCCGGGTTCGGCGCTCGAGGTTCCCACCACGGCGCCGCCGTTGGATGCCGAATACAGATTCCACAACTGGGTCTGGCCGCCGCCTACGCCGGCGGTGGCCGCGTTGCCCTTGACCGAGAGCACGTCGAACACCAGTTCGCCGGTCGCGCTCGGGACGTTGATCGTGGCCAGGTTGCTGTTGGCTTCGTTCGAATAGAAGCCTCCGGTAGGCGCGAGCGTGTTGACTCCGAAAAATGTCACCGCGCCCGCCACGAGTTTGGCGCCGCCCGACATCGTGATGGCCACATCGGCGGTGCCGACCGGCGGGTCGACGAGCATCCACATCTCCATACGCCGGTCGTTCGAGCCGCTTCCACCATCGATGAGACCGACCTGGGTGAGCGGCGCGCCCGCATAGGTCAACGCCGCGACGGTCTTGTTGGCGTTGTAGATCGAGACGCCGACCATCAGCACGCGGTCCACGCCCAACCCGACGGTGTGGGGAAAGGTGAGGGTGTTGCCGTTTACGTACGACGAGGTCGGCGCGCCGGCGACGATGGCAGCCTGCGAACCGGCCGGGCACGATAGCGCGGCAACGCCGGCGAGCGCGGCGAACACGAGGCAGCGCCAGAAGGCGCGGCGCGAGAGTGCGTAGAGGCTATTCATCTGTAAAATAAGAAGTTGCTGCCATGGGCGGCGTGTGCCGCCCGCGCAGAGCATGCAAAATCCGCACCACCGCGTGTGGCCGGCAGAGAGCGGATGGGCGGCCTCAGGTGCGCAGGAGGTTTGCCCGCAGGCGGCCCGCGGTCCGGGCCAGCAGCTGGTCGACTTCGTCGATCCTGAGCAAGTGAACGGCCAGCACGTAGAGGAGGACATAGACGGCCCCGAAGATCACCGACGGCACGATGGTCTCCCCGAACACGACCTGACCCAGTTGCATCACGGGGACCAGCAGGACGCCTGCGCCGGCGATGTACACGTGTTTTCTCCACAGGAAGAGCTGTTTCAGCGAAGCTTCGTAGGCATTCATGATCTGCACCGCCAGGAATATCTGCAGCGCGGTGGTGGTGAGTACCAGTGCGGCGGCGGGTCCATAGTACGGGTACACGCGGAACAACAGGTACAGGAGACCCACGTTGACGGCGAGCGACAGGATGTTGCCATAGATGAACACCCGGTTGCGGTGCATCGCGCGGAGCGGCGCGCCCATCTCGATGCCGTCTTTCAACAGCATCAGGAGAAGGTAAATGCGAAAAATCGGGACGGCCTTGATGTACTCGCGCGTGAAGAGCGTGGTGACGATGACATCCGCGTAGAAAAACGTCGAGAAGAAGATCGGAATGATAAAGAACGTCTGGATGAGGTTGGTGCGTTTCCACAGCATCAACCCCTGCTTGGGATCGTCCCGGTTCAGCCGGACGATTTCCGGGAAGACGACGTCGGAGACCGACGAGCGAACGATGCCGGTCAGGGGAACCTGGCGGCTGCCGATCGAATACATGGCGAGTGCGATCGCCCCGAGTTGCGAGGAGACGATGACCTTGCTGATCTCGTTGTTGAAATACAGAATGACCGCCGCGCCGCCCAGCGGGATGACGAACTTCATCTGCGAAACAATCAGATCCCAGTCGATCGACCACGCCAGCAGCCGTTTGTACAGCACATAGCTGGCCACGAACAGGCACTTGGCGGTCTGGAAGATGATCAGCGCGTAGACGACCTTGCTCACGTCGCGCGTGTAGTGTGCCACCGCGACGACAACCAGCGTGCGCATGATCGCGAGCGTGAGGCCGTAGAAAAGGACGTTCGTGGTGCGCCGGGTGGCGATCCAGAACATCTCCAGGTAGTCCAGATTCACGTACGTGACCAGGTAGAGCAACATGGGCCTGGTTACGTCCCAGTGCGTGAGTTCGGCCAGGCGGTGCCGGAACACGATGATAGCCAGCGCGCCGAGGGCCGTGAAGGCGAGGTTGAGAAGCGTTGTTCCCGTGAGGTACTCGCGCACCTTGGAAGGGTCCCGCGGGACGAAGTACAGAATGTTCGACTTGATCGAGAACTCCACGAAACTCACCGCGAGCATCGAATAGACGATGAACTCCTGGTAGTGGCCGTAGTCGGTGGGCGTCAGAATACGGGTCAGGAATATCGGGCTGATGAACTGGACGACCATCGTCAGCGTGCGCGCGATGGTCAATACTACGCTCTGTTTGAGAATGGACACGGGGCTATCTCACCGGATTCCGCTGGATCACAGGATCCAGTTGTCCATCCACGTGTGGAACGTCGTGACCGTAAACAGCTGCGAACGGTCGCTGATATGGTCAAGGGAAACCAGAGGAGACTCGCGGTAGCTGGCCGATTGGCCGAGCTTGTCGCGCATGTACGTACAGGTGCGGTCGCCAAGCATGTTGTTGTTGCCGCCGCCGAATCCGCGTTTGGGCAGCGCCGCGTGCTCACCGGAAATGCGCTGTTTCGCGAGTTCGCGCAGAATGTACTTGGAGGTTCCGTTGCGCGACTTCCATCCGTCCGCGAGCGACAAGCCGAAGTTGATAACGTCCACATCGAGAAACGGCGCGCGCCCTTCGACGCTGGACGTCATCGTATAACGATCGATCCGGTCGAGCAGCAGGTCCGCCCAACGGTAACTGCAGTTCCACAGCAGACTCATCGTGGTGGGCGCATACGCGTGGTAGTCGTCGAGCTGGCCGGTAACGACGTCGTTGAGCATCGTGAACTTGGAGGCGGACACCGTTTTCCCCAGCCAGCGTGACGCGAGACGCCGCGCCTGATAGCTGAAGAACGGCTGGTAGATGAAGTCGCTCATGAGACTGCCGCGGGCGCGCATGTCGATGGTGTCGATCGCGTAAGACAGACGGTTGCGCATCACCGGCGGGCCTATGGACGCGGCGAGATCGGCCAGCCCGCGCGGAAACGATTGGCCGTGCAATTTCGCGTAGCCCTGATTGATGTGGTCCAGATACCCCTGGTACCCGAAGAAAACCTCGTCCGCGCCTTCGCCGGTCTCGATGACGATGACGCCGTTGTCGCGCGCCAGCTGCGACAGCTTGGCGATCAGCACGGAATCTGGCATCGCCGGCCCGCTGGCCGCGAAGACGACTTCGTCCATTATCTGGATGTACTCCTCGTCACCCAGCTCGACGACGTGGTGATTGGTGTTGAACTGCCTGGCAACGCGCGTCGCGTCATTGGCCTCGCGCTTCGACTGCGCGGAGGATGCCAGATCGATGGAGAATGTGTTGACGCGATCCACGTGTTGCGCCATGTAGCTCACGATCAACGCGGAATCGATTCCCCCGGACAGATACACGCCAAAGGGAACATCGCTGAGCATGCGGCGCGCGACCGCACGATCCAGCAAACCATCGAGCGTTTGCAGCGCGTCGCCGCCGCTCACCAGCTCATCCTTGCGCCGGACCTCGAAGTGATGAAACCGGACCGGCGGATGCTCGGGCCGGAAGTTGGCGTCGAGGACGTGGTAGCAGCCAGGCTCCAGCTTGTGGATGCCCTCGAAGAGGGTGTCCGGGGACTTCACACCGCCCATCGTCAGCAGGGAATACAGTCCCGTCGCGCTCACCGCCCTGCGGTAGCCGCGATCCCGCGCAATGGCGCCGGCGTCGCTGGCAATAACGACGTTGTCCCCGATGAGCGCGTAGTAGAGGGGCTTCTTGCCAACCGGGTCGCGGGCGATCACCGCACATCGCTTGTCATCGTCGACGATGATGACGGCGAACATGCCGCGCAGGCGCGCAAAGCACTTCGGGCCGGAACGCGCGTACAGTTCGGCGAGAACTTCGGTGTCCGAGCTGGACCGGAACGAGACCCCGGCCTGCGCCAGCTCGGCGCGCAGCTCCTTGAAGTTGTAGATCTCCCCGTTGTAGCAAACCTGGATGCGGCCCGATGCATCCGACATCGGTTGGTGTCCCTGCTCGGATAGATCGATGATCGAGAGGCGGCGGTGCGCAAGAATCCAGCTGCGGTCCGGGGCCTCCTGGTAACCACAGGAGTCCGGCCCGCGGGCGGCCATCATGTCGCGGAGGCGGATTACGTCCGGCTCAGTGCGGTCGATGGGCTCGTGCCGCAGATTGTAGTAACCCAGTATTCCACACACGGATCAGTAATGCCTGCACGTACGGAAGGTAATGGTGAACCGGCAACAGACTCCAGTTTATCACTTTTGACCGATGCCTGAACAGGGCCGTCCCATGCGGGATTCGATGCTCCACCGGGTGACGCCGGCCCCAAGCAAAACGGCCCGGACGTTCGTCCGGGCCGTTCCATAAGCGGTTGGTCCGCAGAAACGATGCTTACCAGCGTCCGCCGCCGCCGCCGCCACCACGACGATCGCTGCCACCGCCGCCGCCGCGACGCTCGCCGCCGCCGCCGCGGTTGAAGCCGCCACCGCCGCCGCCGCGCGGTCCACCGCCGCCGCCGCCGCCGGTGCGCTCACGCTCCTGAGCCTCGTTGACCTTGATGGTGCGGCCGTCGAGCTCCTGGCCGTCCATGCCCTGCATGGCATCCATCGCATCCTTCGGGTTGGCGAAGGACACGAAACCGAACCCGCGGGAGCGGTCGGTCTCACGATCCTTGATGACCTTCGCTTCCAGAACCTCGCCAAATTTTTCGAACGCGCGCCGGAGCCCCTCGTCGGTGGTGTTCCAGCTCAGACTCCCTACGAACAGTTTCTTGGACACGATACGTTCTCCTTTAACGGTTCCCGCGATGCGATAGGCTCCCAATCTGACCGATCAATCTTCCGACGAGAATCTCCGCACCATCGGACACACTGCCGATGAGCATAACGCATTCCCGGCGGGGGGGTCCATGAAAGTTTTTTTGCGGCCGGCCGGGCTGGGTGGGAAGCCCCACCGCGCGGTGTGGCTGCTGTTTACCTGATCCTATCGCGAGCGGGACTGGTACTCGGTGGGGTAGTCCCCGGTGAAGCAGGCGTGGCAGAAGTCCGACGGTTGCCCAAACGATTCGGCCACCGTGTCCAGCCCGGCCAGGGAGAGATAGTTGAGCGACGTGGCGCCGATTGCCCGCGCGATCTCCGCGATGGACTGATTGGCCGCGGCCAGCTCCTTCATCTCCGGCGTGTCGACGCCGTAGTAGCAGCAGCCGATGATCGGTGGCGACGCGATGCGCACGTGCACTTCCAGCGAAGCCGGGTCGATACCGGCCGGTTCGGCCGCGTCGCGAATCATCTCGATCAGAATGCGCAGCGTCGTCGACCGCACGAGCGAGTCGTCCACGATGATGAAGCGGCGGTAATCGCGCAGCAACGATTGCATCACCGTGAACTTGAGCCGAACCAGATCTTCGCGATTGGCCTGCCCGGCAATCTGGAAGGTTCGCGGAATGTACGGATTCCGGACCAGCAGTTCGCGCAGCGGCAGGTTGGCCTCGCTCGCGAATCCCACCGCGGCGTAGCGGCCGGAATCGGGAACCGGGACGACGACCGCGTCTTCGAGCGGGTGCTCTTCGGCGAGTTGTTTCCCCAGCAGGTAACGGAAATGTCCCACCTGTTTGTCGTCGGAGAAGACGCGGCTGTCCGGCCGCGCGAAGTAGATGGGTTCGAAGATGCACATCTGCCGTGGCTGATGCGTGGGAACGACCTGGTGGTGGGTTTCGTTGCCGTGGATGTCAAAGTGAATGACCTCGCCCGGGTACACCTCGCGCTCCACGCGTGCGTCCTTCTCGTGGAACGCGCACGATTCCGAGGCGAACACCACCGCATCGCGCCAGCGTCCGTAGTAGAGCGGGCGGAAGCCGTGCGGGTCGCGGTAGATGTAGAGGTCGGTGAGCGTCATCAGGCAGCCCGAGTAGGCGCCCGGGGTGGTTTCCATCAGGCGGCGGATTCCGGCGACGAGGTCGCCCCCGTTCTCGCGCGCGCCGTGGAGGATCTTCTTGAGGATCACTTCGCCGTCGTTGCCCGAGAGCATCACGGTGCCCTTGGACTCCAGGTCGTCGATTTCCTTCTGGAGCAGCGGGAGGTCGCCGTTGGTGGCGTTGGAGTAGAAACCGTCGAGCAGCGTCATCCAGTGTGGCTGCGCGGAGATCGCGTCGGTTCCGCCGGCGGTGGCGTAGCGCGTCTGGGCGATCGCGATCAGTGGACGGGCGTCGGCAAACTCATCGCGGCGTTCGCGCGTGAACACCTGTGAGACGAGGCCGCGGTCCTTGAAGTGGGAGAACTTGCGGCCGTTGCTGTACGTGCAGCCGAAGTTCTCCTGACCGCGATGCTGCAGGTTGAATCCCTGCAGTCCGAAAAATTTTTCCAGCGCCGGGTCCCATTCCCGGGCGCAGTATCCCAGAATTCCGCACATGGAGTAGACGTCCTGTTGCGTTGCGAAGCTGCCGCGCTCGAGGGCCCGCGCGTGTGGCCGACAATCTTAAGTCACCGAGTAGGCGTCCGCTACCCCCAACTGCACCTCGTTGACGATCCGCCCGATGCGATTGACCAGCCGGACCTGCGAGCCGGTGGGGATGCGGATGTTATCCGGCAGTTCGACCGCCGTCGCGGTGAGCGTGTCGCGAAAGAACATCGCGGCCTGCAGCGCCTCGATGAGGGGCAGGCGCAGTTCTCGTGACGCGCGGCCGTAGTGGCGGCCGATCTCCCGGGCGCGGCGCACCAGGGCTTCGTCCTCGTCCTCCGCGGTGAGAAACTCGAGGATCAGCCCCATCAGCTGCTGCCCCATCTGGCGGTGCCGGTCGCGGCCACGGTCGTCGTGCTGGGTCAGCCAGCGCGACTGCTCCTGTTCGGCAATCTTGGCGCGGGCGGCGCGCAGGGCCTGGTCGGCCCAGATCCGCTCGACCGGGCCCACCCGGCGGACGGAATGACGCCGCGTGGCGATGTCCTTGACGTCGCTGGCAGCAAACCGCCGGTGGCCGCCCGGCGTGAGGAATACCGGGACCTGGCCGGAGTCCGCCCAGCGGCGCAGCGTGGTCGGATGGACCCGCAGGGCCTCGGCGGCTTCGGTCAGCGTCAGCCACTGAGTTTCGGACGAGTTTGTCTCTTGACGGGATGCCATAGTTGCGGTTTACTGTAGAAACCTAGGCAAATCTATACAGTCGTGAAAGGGATTGCAAGAACGGCCTCAGCCGCCGGACCCACGACTGGATACTTCGACCCTAACACAGGACGCTTGCCATGAAAGCCTTTTTCTCGTGCAGAGCCGCCGTCCTGACGTGTATCGCGGCGCTCGTGTTTGTTTCGGGATGCGGTGGTGACGATAACCCGGTTGGAACCACGGACACCGGCAGCATCGCCGGCACCGTGACCTTCGTCGGGACGTGGCCCGCCGCCGGTAACATCCAGGTTTCGGCGTATTCGTTCATCCGCATTCCGCCCGGAGTGCCCACGGGACCGCCCGACGGATTCACCGATCCAGTCACACCGGCGATGTCTTACGACTACCAGATCGATGGGCTGGAGGTGGGCACGTACGCCGCCGTATTCGTCGGTTGGCGGGATCCAGCCAACCCCTCCGGTGCACGGGTAATCGGAACGTACTGGACCTATATCGACAGCGTCGGTGTGGCCGGAGATCCGCCCGCCCCGGTAGCTCCCGGGTCCAAAGGGTTCACGGTCAAGAAGAACGAAGTCACCGGCGGCATCGACGTTGTGGCCGATCTCTCGCTGATCCCCTGAGGCCCGAACGGTGTTCATACCCGGCCGCACCCAGGCGCGCATCCTGCGCGCCGCGATCGTCCTCACGATGGTCGCGTTGTCCCTGCTGAGCAGTCTGCGCGTGAACTCTGCGCGCGCGGACGACCCCCCCGCACCCGGTGCGATCACCGGTCTGGTCACCGACGCCAGTACCGGCGAAGTGTTGAGCTACTGCAACGTGGTGCTGGATTCCATCGCG
Organism: Candidatus Krumholzibacteriia bacterium; assembly: GCA_036273975.1. Lineage (GTDB taxonomy): Bacteria > Krumholzibacteriota > Krumholzibacteriia > WVZY01 > JAKEHA01 > JAKEHA01. The sequence goes on along the minus strand of DASUGO010000071.1, from coordinate 1,061 downwards.
CGCGGCACCATCACCGACACGCACGGCCGGTTTGTGCTGTACATGGTTCCGCCCGGCCGCTACGCGGTGACCGTGTCGCGCATCGGCCACGCGACGTTCCGCTACGAGCCGGTGGTCGTTGCGGCGGGAGACACGGCGTTTGTCAAAGTGGCGCTCGAACCTGTGGTGCTGAAGGCGGATCCAATCGTCGTCACGGCGACGCGCGTCGAACAGACGGCGCGCATGGCCCCCGCCAGCATCTCGGTCGTCACGGAGGAAGAGATCGCCAACCAGATTCCGGTTACGTTCGATCGCGCCATCGAAAACGTCCCGGGGCTGGTCGCGTTCCGTTCTACCGGCGGGGTATCGGTGCAGTCGATCTCGATTCGCGGCAGTTCCGACGTGGCCGGCGGTGGCGTGGGTAATCGTGTGCTGTTGTTGATCGATGGGCGCCCGGCGCTCACCTCGGACACCGGTGGTGCTTTCTGGAGCCTGGTGCCGGTGCAGTTCATCGACCACGTCGAAGTGGTCAAGGGCGCGTTCTCGAGCCTGTACGGTTCCACTGCGATGGGCGGCGTGATCAACGTCATCACGCGCCGTCCCGACGAGAAGCGCGTGGGGCACCTCGATATGAAGCTGGGCTTTTTTGAAAAGGCGCCGGCCGATATTCGTTACACCGACGAGACCAAGCTCCAGAGCGAGATCGTCGCGGATTACTCCGGCAAGACCGAGAAGTACAGCTACCTGTTCAGCGCCAGCCGCAAGCAGTCCGACGGGTACTCGCAGAACACGGCCTACAAGTTCTACGACGTCTTCGGCAAGCTGATTTACGACATCAGCGCGCAGCGCAAGCTCGAGTTCGCGCTCGGCGGCGGCAACGCGAAGAACGATTACCCGCACGCCTGGCTGTCCACGGCCCAGCCACTGCAGGTGCGCGAGGCGTACCAGGACGACCGCCAGCAGAAGCGCTACTTCAGCGCGGATCTTCACTACTGGGGGTTGAGTGGAGAGAGCACGCGTTACTCGATGCGCGCCTACTACTATCACCACGAGCAGGATTCGTACTTCAACGAGAACGACCC